>DKII01000028.1:0-397 GCA_002454125.1 Novosphingobium sp. UBA6722 | reverse complement strand
GATCTGGTCCTTGCCCATGGTCGGGGCGAGCTTGGTGACGGCGGCGATGGCGTGGCTGGGTTCCAGCGCGGGGATGATCCCCTCGGTGCGGCAGAGCAGCTGGAAGCCTTCCAGCGCTTCGGTATCGGTCACGCTGGTGTAATCGACCCGGCCGATTTCCTTGAGCCAGGAATGCTCCGGCCCGATGCCGGGATAGTCGAGCCCTGCGCTGATCGAGTGGCCTTCGGTGATCTGGCCGTCTTCGTCCTGCAGCAGGTAGGTCTTGTTGCCGTGGAGGATGCCGGGGCGCCCGCCAGCCAGCGATGCGGCATGCTCCTTGTCGAGTCCGTGTCCGGCCGCTTCGACGCCGAGCATCTTCACCTCGGCATCGTCGAGGAACGGGTGGAACAGGCCGATG
>DKII01000007.1 GCA_002454125.1 Novosphingobium sp. UBA6722 | reverse complement strand
TGGGGGCATTCAAAAAGGCCCGCTCGGCCTGAGCCTGTCGAAGGCCCTGCTCCACGGTTGCGGCATCCTAGCACTTGTTGTACGAACGTCCAACAAGGTTTGAGGGAGTCGTCACTTGGGCAAGCTGGAAGCCATCGTCGCCGAGATCGACGGGCCCGAGGTCGATCCCGAAGCCGATTTCAGCCTGCCCGGCTGGATCTATCACGACCGCGAATTCTTCGACCTGGAGATGGAGCGGGTGATCCGCCCGTCGTGGCAGATCGTCTGCCATGTGAACGAGATCCCGAACCCCGGCGATTACCAGACGATCGACTATCTGGGCGAAAGCGTGGTGGTGATCCGGGGTGACGACGGCGGGGTGCGCGCCTTCACCAATGTCTGCCGCCACCGCGCGATGCGGCTGGTCGAAGGGCCGATGGGCTGCGCCAAGAAGCTGGTCTGCCCCTATCACGCCTGGGTCTATGAGACCGACGGGCGTCTTTCGGGCGTGCCGATGAAGAGCGAATATCCGGCGCTGAAGCTGGAGGAAAACGGCCTGGTCCCGGTCGCGACCGAGGTCTGGCACGGCTTCGTCTTCGTCAACCTGGCCCCGGGCGGCTTCCCGACCGTGACCGAGATGATGGCGCCGTTCGAGGGCGAGGTCAGCCAGTACCGCTTCGAAGACATGGAGCGGATGGCCCCGGTCCGGCTGCGCCCGCGCGGGGTCAACTGGAAGAACGTGGGCGACAACTATTCGGACAACCTGCACATCCCGGTCGCGCATGACGGACTGACCCGGCTGGTTGGCAAGACCTATCGGATCGAGGCGCACGGCTGGGCCGACCGGCTCTATGGCGACGTCGTCAAGAGCGAGAAGCAGAACTTCTGGGAACGCTTCTACCGCACCCACCTGCCGCGCGTGGAGCACCTGCCCGAGGAGGCCCACGGGCGCTGGCTCTATTACAAGCTGTGGCCGAACATGGCCTTCGACATCTACGCCGACCAGATCGATTTCATGCAGTGGCTGCCGATCAGCCCGACCGAGTGCCTGCTGCGCGAAGTGGCCTATGCCCTGCCGGACAGCCGCCGCGAGATGAAGCTGGCGCGCTATGCCAACTGGCGGATCAACCGCGTGGTCAATGCCGAGGACACCTGGCTGATCACCCGCGTCCAGCAGGGCATGCAGAGCAAGACCTACGGCAACGGCCCGATCGGCAAGAGCGAGGTTTGCCTGCGCAGCTTTGCCCGCAAGATCCGCACGCTGATCCCCGAAGCCCGCCAACCCTTCGCGCCCGCACCGGGCTGGAGCAAGCCATGACCAAGACCTACGACGCACTGATCATCGGCGGGGGCCACAATGGCCTGACCTGCGCCTTCTACCTTGCCCGCGCGGGCATGCGGGTGCGGGTGCTGGAGCGGCGCCACATTGTCGGCGGGGCGGCGGTGACCGAGGAGTTCCATCCCGGTTTCCGCAATTCGACCGCCAGCTACACGGTCAGCCTGCTGCGGCCGAAGGTAATCGCCGACATGCGACTGCACGATTACGGCTATCGCGTGATCGAGCGGACGATCAGCAACTTCTTCCCGTTCGAGAATGACTATCTGAAGCTGGGCGGCGGCCCCGGCCGGACCGAGGCCGAGTTCGCGCGCTTCTCCAAGAAGGATGCCGAAGCCTATCCCAAGTACGACGCGGCGCTGGAAAAGGTCGCCAACGTTCTCCGCGATCTTTCCTTGCAGATCCCGCCCAATGTCGGGGGTGGCCTTGCCTCGCTGGTCGCGGCGGCCAAGCAGGGCTGGCCGATGGCCAACCTGGACCTGTCGGTCCAGCGTGACCTGCTCGACATCTTCACCAAGTCGGCCCGCCAGTTCCTCGATGGCTGGTTTGAGCATGACTATGTCCAGTCCGCCTTCGCCTTCGATGCCGTAGTCGGCAACTATGCCGGGGTCTCGACCCCGGGTTCGGCCTATGTCCTGCTCCACCACGTGTTCGGCGAGGTGAACGGCAAGCTGGGCGCCTGGGGCCACTCGGTTGGCGGGATGGGCGCGATTACCCAGGCCATGGCCCGCGCCTGCGAAGACCAGGGCGTCGAGATCAGCCTGGAGGCGCCGGTCGCCCAGGTGCTCGTCAACAACGGTAAGGTCCAGGGCGTGAAGCTTGAGAGCGGCGAGGAGCTGATCGCGCCGATCGTCGCTTCCAATGCGGGCCCCGCGCTGCTCTATCGCCAGCTGGTTGACCAGAGTGATCTGGACGAGGACTTCCAGCGCCGGATCAAGGGCTTCAAGACCTGTTCGGGCACCTTCCGGATGAACGTGGCCCTGTCCGAACTGCCGGACTTTTCGGTCCTCCCCGGCAAGGAACAGGCCGAGCATCACACTGCGGGGATCATTATCGCTCCCGGCATGGATTACATGGACCAGGCCTTCATCGATGCCCAGCAGCACGGCTGGTCAAAGAAGCCCATTGTCGAGATCAAGATCCCGAGCACGGTCGATGACAGCCTCGCCCCGCCGGGTTGCCACGTCGCTTCGCTGTTCTGCCAGCAGTTCGATCCTACGGTCGATTGGGATGCCAATCGCGAGAAGGTGGCGGACCTGATCATCGATACGGTGGGCGATCATGCGCCGAACTTCAAGAAGAGCGTGATCGCCACGCAAATCCACTCGCCGTGGGACCTGGAGCGCAAGTTCGGGCTGATCGGCGGGGACATCATGCACGGCACGATGGGGATCGACCAGCTGTGGGCCGCGCGCCCGGTGCTGGGGCATGGCGACTATCGCGGGCCGATCAAGGGACTCTACATGTGCGGCGCGGGCACCCATCCCGGCGGCGGCGTGACCGGCGCGCCCGGCCACAACGCGGCCCATGCCATCCTGGCCGACCGCCCGCTGATCAGGAAGCTCTTGCGTTCCTGACCAGCAGGTAGACCGGCAGGCCGGCACCGATCAGCAGCGCGGCATAGGTGATCGCCTCTCCGCCCAGGCCATATTCGGCCCAGCAGAAGAAGGCGACTGCAACCAAAGCGGCCAGCAGGGTCAGCGTGTTGTCGCGCGCCAGCCGCAGCGCCGCCAGCGCGGCCATCAGGTAGGCGACGAGGCCCGCCGAAAGACTGACCGAGGCGATGAAGCCGAACAGGTCGGTCATGCCCTTCTGGTAATTGAGCAGGGTGATGCCGCTGAGCAGCCCGCTCGACACCAGGTGCGAGCGGACCGGGGTGCCGTGCTTGCCCTCAACCCCGAACCAGGCCGGGAAAACCCCGCCCTTGGCCATGGCCCAGGGCATTTCGGCCTGGACCAGCACCCAGCCGTTGAGCGTGCCGAAGGCGCTGATCGCGGCGAACAGGGCCACGGCAATCGCCACGTCGCCGCCCAGGTACCTGCCCAGGAAGCTGGCGATCGGGGCCGGGCTGGCGGCAGCCTCGCTCACCGGCATGAAGAGGGCAAAGGCGAAGGAAATGCCGAAATAGACCAGGCCCGTCAGGATCACGCCCATCACAGTGGCGCGGGCGATGTTGCGGCCGGGGTTCTCGACCTTGTCGGCAGGGACCGTGGCTGCCTCAAGGCCAAGAAAGCCCCAAAAGGTCAGGCCGGCGGCGAGGGCAACATTGTCTGCGGTGAAGGGCACGCCGGGATCGGGCGCGCGCGGCGATCCGGTCAGCCACAGCCACACCGCGATACCGATCAGCGCGACCAGCGGCAGCAGTTTGAGCACCACGGTCACTTCCTGCAACCGGCCCGCCTCGCGCACGCCGCGGATATTTATGAAGGTAACGATCCAGACACAGGCGACCGCCAGCAAGGCAGGCGCGCCGGTCGTCGTGCCGAGCGCCGGGAAGATCAGCGAGAGCGCGCTGACCACGGCGACGGCGACGGCGGCATTGCCAACCCAGCTCATCACCCAATAGGCCCAGGCCGTGGTGAAGCCGGCCAGCGGTCCGAAGGCGGCGGTGGCATAGGCATAGGGCCCGCCGGCCAATGGCAGCCGCGCGCCGAGCGCCGCAAAAACCCGCGCCAGCGCGAGCGCGCCGACGATCGTGATCCCCCAGCCGGCGAACTGGTTCCAGCCGAGCGGGGCGAGCTGCGCGGGCAGGATATAGATCCCCGAACCCACCATGTTGCCGATGACAAGCGCCAGCAGCGCCCAATACCCCAGCTTGCGTTCCATCGGCCTTATCCCCTTCGCCGGGCAACCTATCGCTTGATCGCGCCGCGTCACCATGTTTCTTGGGGCCGGCATGAGCACGCTTACCACCCGATCCTGGCTGGCCCGCGCCGGGCGCTATCATCCGCGGCTGATTCAGGCCGCCATGGCTATGAATGAGAACGACCTGCCAGTGGCAGAGCCGTTGCTGCGCGCGCACCTGAAAGAGGATCCGCTCGATGTCTTCGCGATCCGGCTGTTTGCCGAGCTGGCTGGCCGGATCGGGCGCTATGGCGATGCGGAAAACCTGCTGCGCCGTGCGCTGGAGCTGGCCCCGGCCTTTACCCCGGCGCGCGCCAACCTGGCGCTGGTGCTCTATCGCCAGAACCGCCCGGCCGAGGCGATTGCCGAGCTGAACCGGGTGACCGAGGAAGAGCCCGACAATCCCGGCCATGCCAACCTGCAAGCGGCGGCGCTTGGCCGGATCGGCGAGTTTGACGAGGCGATCACGCTGTATGACCGCGTTCTGGCCCAGGCGCCGAACCAGCCGCGCGTCTGGATGAGCTTTGGCCATATGCTCAAGACCGTCGGGCGGCTGGACGACGGCATCGCCGCCTACCGCAAGGCGATCGAGCTGATGCCGACGCTGGGTGAGGCTTGGTGGAGCCTGGCCAATCTCAAGACGGTCAAGTTCAGCGATGCCGATATCGGCGCGATGGAAGCGGCGCTGGAGCAGGGCGGGGTGGCCAAGGAAGACCGCTTCCACCTCGATTTCGCGCTGGGCAAGGCGCTGGAGGATCGGGGTGAGGCCGAGGCGAGCTTCGCGCATTACGCGGCCGGCAATGCCCTGCGCCGGACCGAACTGGACTATGACGCGGATGAAACCACCCGCTTTGTTGACCGGCTGATCGAACTGGCGACGCCGGAATTCTTTGCCGCGCGGGCCGGGCAGGGCTGCGATGCGCCGGACCCGATCTTTGTGCTCGGCATGCCGCGTGCCGGTTCGACCCTGGTCGAGCAGATCCTTTCCAGCCACAGCCTGGTCGAAGGGACGACCGAGCTGCCCGACATTCCCGCGCTGGCCCGGCGCGAGTCCCACTATCCGCTGAGCCTACCCGAACTTACGCCAGAGCAACTGACCCGGCGCGGCGAGGAGTTTCTGCGTCGCACCCGGATCCAGCGCAAGACCGAGCGACCGTTCTTCATCGACAAGCTGCCCAACAACTGGATGCACACGGTCTTCATCATGCTGGCGCTGCCCAATGCGAAAATCGTCGATGCCCGGCGGCATCCGCTCGGCTGCTGCTTTTCCAACTTCAAGCAGCACTTCGCGCGCGGCCAGGCCTTTGCCTACAGCCTGGAGGACATGGGCCGCTATTATGCCGACTATGTCCGGCTGATGGCCCATCTCGACCGGGTTCAGCCGGGCCGCGTGCACCGCGTCATCTACGAGCGCATGGTCGATGATACCGAGGCCGAGGTCCGCGCACTGCTGGCCTATTGCGGGCTGGAGTTCGAGGAAGCCTGCCTGGAGTTCCACCGCACCGAACGCGCGGTCCGCACCCCCAGCTCCGAACAGGTCCGCCGCCCGATCTTCCGCGAGGGGACCGAAGCGCACGTGCCGTTCGAACCCTGGCTCGGCCCATTGAAGGACGCGCTTGAACCAGTGCTGGATGCCTATCCGGCAGTCCCGGAAGCGTTGTAATTCTGCCACGCGGCGCGTTTGATCGACGAGCGACGCGGTGCCCCTGCTTGACCTTCGGCGCAGAGGGAATCAGACAGTCCGGATTGCAATGTTGGATGGGGTATCCATGACGTTTTCTGTTCGCCGCACCGCTGGTGCGCTGTTGCTTGCTTCCACCGCCCTTACCGCCATGCCGGCGCTGGCCCAGGAAGCCGAAGAGGCCGATGCCAACGAAATCGTGGTGACCGCGCAGAAGCGTTCGGAAAACCTGCAGAACGTGCCGATCTCGATCCAGGCCCTCGGCACGGCCAAGCTCGAACAGCTCAACATCTCGGACTTCAAGGGCTATGCCCAGCAGCTCCCCTCGGTCTCGTTCCAATCGGGCGGCACGCCGGGGACCAACGTGGTTTACATGCGCGGCGTCGCTTCGGGCGGTGACGGCAACCACTCGGGTTCGCTGCCTTCGGTCGGGGTCTACCTCGACGAACAGCCGGTCACCACGATCGGTGGTAACCTCGATGTCCACATCTATGACATCGCCCGGATCGAGAGCCTGTCGGGCCCGCAGGGCACGCTTTACGGCGCCTCATCGCAGGCCGGCACGATCCGCATCATCACCAACAAGCCCAGCACCGCCGGGTTCGAAGGCTCGCTCGACGGTGAGATCAACACCGTCAAGGGCGGCGCGATCGGCGGCAAGTTCGATGGCATGATCAACGCGCCGATCAATGACATGATGGCCCTGCGCGTGGTCGCCTTCTACCAGCGCGACGCCGGCTATATCGACAATGTCGCCGGCAGCCGCTGCTTCCTGCCCCAGCCGGGCGGGATCTGCGTCAACAACAACGCCTTCGTCGAAGAAAACTACAACGAGACCGAAACCTTCGGTGCCCGCGCCGCGCTGAAGATCGACCTGGATGACAACTGGACGGTGACCCCGGCGGTGACTTACCAGAAGATGCTGAGCCAGGGCTCCTATGCCTATGATCCCAGCGTCGGCGATCTGAAGGTGCAGCGCTTTGCGCCGGAATACCTCAACGACAAGTGGATCCAGGCCGCGCTGACGATCGAAGGCAAGCTCGGCAGCTGGGACGTGACCTATGCGGGCGCCTATCTCGACCGCAAGCGCAACAGCTCGAGCGACTATACCGACTACTCGGAAGCCTATGATTCGCTCTATGCCTCGGTCGGCGGCCTGGCTTCGTACTTCTACTTCCTCGATTCGGTCGGCAACACGATCGATCCGCGCCAGAAGGTGATCGGCAGCGATCACTTCAAGAAGCTCAGCCAGGAACTGCGGATCGCCTCGCCGGCCGACAAGCCGCTGCGCTTCGTCGGCGGCGTGTTCTACCAGCGCCAGTCGAACGACATCTACCAGGACTACAAGGTGGCTGGCCTGGGACCGCTCGTCTCGGTCAACGGTTCGCCCGGCACGCTGTGGCTGACCAAGCAGGAACGCGTTGACCGCGACTATGCCGCCTTCGGCGAACTCAGCTACGATCTGCTCCAGAACGTCACGCTGACCGCCGGCGTGCGCGCCTACAAGTTCGACAACACGCTGATCGGGTTCTTCGGTTTCGGCCGCAACCCCAACGGCAACTTCTCCGACACGCCGTACAACGGCGCCGGGTCCTCGCGCACTGGCGTTGCCGGGTGCTTTACCACCACCGGCTCGCGCCTGCGCCCGGTGGCCGGCACGCCGGGCGTGCGCCTGGCTCCGGGTGTGGTCGACGGCACGCCCTGCACCAACCTCGGCGTCTGGAACGGTTCGGGCGTCGATCCGGTCCGGGTGAAGGACGATGGCTTCACCTGGCGCTTCAACCTGTCGTGGAAGGCCACCAGCGATCTGATGGTCTATGCCACCGCATCGAAGGGCTTCCGGCCCGGCGGCGTTAACCGCCGCGCGGACGTGGGGCCGTACGATGCCGACTTCCTGATCAACTATGAAGTGGGCTGGAAGTCGACCCTGGCACCGGGCCTGCGCTTCAACGGCGCGATCTATCAGCAGAACTGGAATGACTTCCAGTACTCCTACCTCGGCGCCAACAGCTTCACCGAGATCAAGAACGGCCCAGATGCCCGCATCCGCGGCGTTGATGCCGATCTGAGCTACAACGGTGGCGGCCTGTTCCTGCAGGTGGCTGCGGCCTATACCGATGCCAAGACCACCAAGAACCTCTGCGCGATTGCCGATCCGACCTTCACTTGCGCGGGCGCGGGCAATTCGATCCAGTCGCCGACGGGCACCCGCCTGCCGATCACGCCGAAGTTCAAGGCCTCGGGCACGATGCGCTACACGGCCGACATGGGTGACAAGAAGCCTTACGGCCAGATCAACGTGGCATACCAGGGTTCGGCCAGCGGCGATGTCCGCGTGGCCCAGGCCGCCCAGCTGGGCGAGCTGCCTGACTTCACCACGGTGAACCTGGCGCTCGGGATCGAGTGGGACAGCTTCAATATCGAGCTGTATGCTTCGAACCTGCTGGATGAACGGGGCCAGTCCTCGCGATTTGTCCAGTGCGGCCAGTGCTATCAGCGGCCCTACATCGTGCCGATCACCCCGCGCACGATCGGTCTGCGCGCCGGGACCAAGTTCTAGAGTTGGAGAGGAGGCCCCGTGGGCCTTCGGGCCCTGGAGAAGGCTGACATGAGTGAGGGCGGGAGGGGCAACCCTTCCGCCCTCATTTTTTCGGCCGGCCCTATTCGGGCAGCTTGCAGATTTCGGTCCAGCGCGCACCGACCAGGCTGACAAGGCGCTGGGGTTCCAGCTCGACCGAAGAGGTGCGCGATCCCGCTGCCGGGAAGACGGTCGGATAGGCCAGCAAGGAGTGATCGGCGAGAATCGGCAATTCCGTCGCCAGGCCGAAGGGGCAGACCCCGCCCACAGCATGGCCGGTCAGCGCCAGCGTCTCTTCCGGATCAAGCATCCGCGGCCGCCCGCCCAGCTCGGCCTTGCAGCGGGCATTGTCGAGCCGCGCATCGCCGCGCGCGACCAGCAGGTAGGGCGTTTCACCCACCCGGAAGGCCAGGGTCTTGGCAATCCGGCCCGGTTCGACCCCCAGGGTCGCTGCGGCCTCGGCCACGGTGGCGGTTGACTGGGCCTGGTCGATCAGCCGGATGTCCGGCGCGTGCTGCGCCAGCCAGGCGACGGCACTCTCGTGGCTCATCGCCGCAGCGCTTCGACCAGTGCAGCCGCGGCGCTGCTGACATCGGCCCAGGTGTCCTCGAAATGCTCCTCGCCGCCGTAATAGGGATCGGCCACTGCTGCACCTGCGCGGCCCGGGACCAGGTCGAGCAGCAGTTGCGGCTGGCTGATCGCATCGTCGGGCACGATCGCCAGCGCATTGGCAAGGTTCGAATGGTCCATCACCAGCACGTGAGTGAAGCGGCGGAAATCCTCCGGGACCAGTTGCCGCCCGCGCAGGCCGCCGATCTCAGCCCCATAGCGCCGCGCGGTTTCCTGCGCGCGCGGGTCCGGCGGATCGCCAACGTGATAGGCAGCGGTTCCGGCGCTATCGATGTGGATGTTCAGGCCGGCTGCCGCGGCGGCGGCGCGAAAGGCACCCTCGGCCATTGGCGAGCGGCAGATATTGCCCAGGCAGACGAACAGCACGGCCGGTTCAGTCATCCCGTTCTCCATAGCGCTCCAGGCGGAAAGCGGCCTTGAGGTAATCCTCGGCAGCAGCCTTCAGCAGCGGCTCCTTGGCAAAGGCCTCGGCCGGCAGCGGCGCCACGCCCAGCGCGTCCATCAACGTCCACAGCGCAAACTTGCGGCCCGGTTCGCGCTCAACCCCAAAGCCGATCTTCAGCTTTTCCAGCGCCCGGTCATAATCCGCCTCGGTCAGTTCGGCCGGGTCTTCGGTCCCGAAGAAGTGCAGGATCAGCGCGTCGAGGTCCATGGCCTCAGAGCCAGCCTGCGAGGCCTGCGCCCCAGACCGCCGCACCGCCCGCCAGCAGCGCCAGCAGATAGCCGCCCCAGCCGCGTCCTGCGCCTCCCTGCCGGCGCTCCCAGACCAGCTCCACGTCGGGCAGCGGCGGCTGCTCCGGCGCGCCGCCCTTGGGCGGGAACTGCTCCTCCAGCCGGCGGAGCAGGCCGGGCAGGCGCAGCAGGGTTTCGCCGTCTTCCTTGAGCCGGTCGGCGAGGGCCGCTTCGGGGCCCAACTCGTCGCGCATCCAGTTCTTCACGAAGGGGCCGGACGTGTCCCACATGTTGATGCCGGGGTGCAGCGCCGTGGCCAGGCCTTCGACCATCACCATGGTTTTCTGCAGCAGCAGCAGGTGCGGCTGGGTCTGCATGTCGAAATCGCGGGTGATCGCGAACAGGCCATCGAGCATCTGCCCGACCGACAGCTCGCTCACCGGCTTGCCGCGCATCGGCTCGCCCACGGCGCGCAGCGCGGTCGCGAACTCGTCGACCGAGTGATAGCTCGGCACATATTGCGCCTCGAAATGGATTTCCGCGACGCGGCGGTAGTTGCCGGTGGTCAGGCCATAGAGGATCTCGGCCAGCCAATAGCGCGCGCGGCGGTCGATCCGCCCCATGATGCCAAAGTCGATCGCCGCGATGGTGCCATCAGCCTGCACGAACAGGTTGCCCTGGTGCATGTCGGCATGGAAATAGCCGTGGCTGATCGCCTGGGTCAGGAAGGCGATCACCAGGCGGCTGGCGAGTTCCGGCAGGTCCACCCCGCTGGCCTCCAGCGCCGCGCGGTCGCTGATCTTGATCCCGTCGATCCACTCGATCGTCATGACCCGGCCATTGGTCCGGTCCCAGTCGATCTCCGGGATGCGGTAGCCTTCGAAGCCCTTCATCGCCTCGGCCAGTTCAGAGGCCGAGGCTGCCTCGCGCCGCAGATCAAGCTCGCGCATGGTCCAGCGCTTGAGGTTGGCGATGACCAGACGCGGGCGCAGCCGCGCCGCCTCGCCGCCCAGCGCCTCAAGGTGCGCGGCGGCCCACTCGTAGGTCTCGATATCGGCGGCGAACTTTTCGCGGATGCCCGGGCGCAGCACCTTGATCGCCACGGTGCGGCCGTCGGTGGTGACGCCCTTGTGAACCTGCGCGATTGATGCGGCGCCAACCGGAACAGGGTCGATGCTGGCAAAGAGCGCATCCAGCGGCTTGCCGAAGCTTGCCTCGATCTCGGCGCTGATCGAGGCGAAGGGCACCGGCGGCAAGCTGTCCTGCAGGCTCAGCAGGTTATAGGCGGCTTCCTCGCCGACCAGGTCGGGCCGGGTCGCCAGCGTCTGGCCCAGCTTGATCGCTGCCGGACCGATCGCCTGGAAGGCCCCGGCATAGTCTGGCACGCGCGGCTGGAACGTGCCGAGCCGGGCCAGCCGGAACAGCCGGTTGACCGGCGGCGGCGTATTCCGGTCCTGCTCGATCCCGCGCAGCGCGCCGTGGCGGGCCAGGGTTCGGCCCCAGCGCAGCAATCGCAGCAGATGAGTCGCCGGACGGGTCATGTCTCTGCCCGCCTCACGGCGGGAGCATCACCGGCCCGCTCCCCCACCCGACCTCCCATAGGATCCCCTAGGTTCTGGGAGGCCGGCCCCTTCGGCGAAAATGTCCCCCGGACATTTTCTTGCACCTCGGACGGGAGCGGGCCGGTGATGCAAAGGACGGGCCCGATGGCCTGGCCGTACTCACCAAAAACTCTCTCTGGTTGACGATTCGGCTTTGCCCAGTTAAGGGCCGCGCTTTCCGCAGGGCTGACTCGTTCAGCGCCCGCGAAGTTGTGCGAAATTTGAACCAGAATCGGGCTGCACCTGGCAGCCGCAAGAAGGACTGACATGGCCAATACGCCGCAAGCCAAGAAGCGCATCCGCCGCAACGAGAAGCGCGCAGAAATCAACGGCAACCGTCTGGGCCGTATCCGCACCTTCGTGAAGAAGGTCGAAGCCGCCCTGGCCGGTGGTGACAAGACTGCCGCTGCCGAAGCCCTGAAGGCGGCTCAGCCGGAACTGCAGCGCGGTGTCGCCCGCGGCGTGCTCCACAAGAACACTGCCGCCCGCAAGTTTGCGCGGCTGACCAAGCGCGTTTCGGCGCTCTGATTCGAGCAGCCGATTCGCGGATCGGCAGCACGAAATGGGAACAACCCCAGCAAGGGGCCGGTGGTTCAACCACCGGCCCTTTTGCTTTGTGTCGAAGCGGGATTTTTGCGGCATCGCAGCAATCCAAGGATTCTCGCGATTCGCGTCGGGCTCAGATAAAATACTTATGCCTAACAGGTGTTTAGATTCAGCCTTCGGGAATTCCCCGCGCCTTGGTGAGTCAAGGCCATTTATTTCAGTTTTTTTGCAATCCGCGCCTTGCCCTGCGCGGTGAGCGGGGCATAACACCGCTCAAGCCCAACGCAGATTCTGCAATGGGACTTGCACAAATGATTAGACGACCAATCCGGTTTTTGGGGGCCGGGGAGGGATTGGTTCCGCCCTTCACTGAGGCGCGGGACGGGCGACGTATTATTGGGGGCCGTTGGGGTGTCGGGACCAGGTATTGGCAATTCGCGCGGTTCAACCGCGCCGGGCGGAGCTGACGCAGAGCGCATGATGGAAGAACAGGAAGCGCTCGACCTCGCTGCCGACTGGGCTGACATCAGCCGCGGTCTGCGCAAGGATCTTGGCAATCAGCTTTACAGCCAGTGGATCAAGCCGATCCAGCTCGGATCGCTTTGCAAGCAGAGCGGAACGCTCGATCTCTATCTGCCGAACGAGTTTTCGGCCAACTGGGTCTCGGACCGCTTTGCCGACCGGCTGTCGCTGGCCTGGAAGATTGCCCGGCCCGATATCCGCAATGTCCAGATCGGCGTCCTGCCAGGTCGCCGGGCGATGCCGGGCCTGCGGCTTGGCCGCGAGGAAGGCCGCCGCGCCGCCAACGATGGTGCACCGCTGGCCCAACCGGGCGATGCCCTGGGCATGGGTGCGGCAGAGCTGGGGGCGCTGGGCCAGGGCCCGATCGGGCTTGACCCCTCGCTGACTTTCGCCAGCTTCGTGACCGGTTCGGCCAACGTGCTTGCCAGCAATGCGGCGCAGCGCATGGCCGCGCCGGAAACACCGCAGTTCGCCCCGCTCTATCTCAAGGCGGCGACTGGCCAGGGCAAGACCCACCTGCTTCACGCGATCGGCCATGCCTATCTGGCCAATCACCAGCGGGCGCGGATCTTCTACTGCTCGGCTGAGCGCTTCATGGTCGAATTCGTCCAGGCGCTGCGCCAGAACCAGACGATCGAGTTCAAGGCGCGGCTGCGCGGGTTCGACCTGCTGCTGGTCGATGACATCCAGTTCATCATCGGCAAAGCCTCGGCCCAGGAAGAGCTGCTTTACACGATCGATGCGCTGCTCGCCGAAGGCAAGCGGCTGGTCTTCGCCGCCGACCGCGCCCCGCAGGCGCTGGACGGGGTGGAGCAGCGGCTGCTCTCGCGCCTGTCGATGGGCCTGGTTGCCGATATCCAGCCGGCTGACATCGAGCTGCGCCGTTCGATCCTCGAACACCGGCTGCAGCGCTTTTCGCCCAGCCACGTGCCGGGCGATGTGGTCGAGTTCCTCGCCCGCACGATCAACCGGAACGTGCGTGAACTGGTCGGCGGGCTCAACAAGCTGATCGCCTATGCCCAGCTGACCGGCCAGGCCGTGTCGTTGCAGCTGGCCGAGGAACAGCTGACCGATATCCTTTCGGCCAATCGCCGCCGCATCACGATCGACGAGATCCAGCGCACCGTCTGCCAGTTCTACCGGGTCGACCGGACCGAGATGGCATCGAAGCGCCGCGCCCGCGCCGTGGTCCGTCCGCGCCAGGTGGCGATGTATCTCGCCAAGGTGCTGACCCCGCGTTCCTACCCGGAAATCGGCCGCAAGTTTGGCGGGCGCGATCACTCGACCGTGATTCACGCCGTGCGCCTGATCGAAGACCTGCGCACCCGCGATGCCGATATGGACGGCGACGTGCGCAGCCTGCTGCGCCAGCTCGAAAGCTGACCGCCTTTCCACTGCCCATGAACCGCTGATCCACCGTTGATCCACCGCCGGTGCACAGGCTTGTGCACAGGGTGGTGCACCGCGCGGGGCGGCGCCTTCAGTCTTCCAAGAGGCCCGACAGCGCTGCGGCCATGCGCGGGGCGATCTCGTCTTCGCTGCAGATGTCGACCAGCGCGAGGCCATCGATCACCGCGATGATCGCGGCTGCCGTGCCTGCGCGGTCGGCGCCTTCGGGCAAGTCCAGCCGGGTGTCGACCCAGTGCCGGAAGCCGGCCATGACCTGGGCAACGATTGCCGGAAATGGCGCCTCGCCCCGCGCAGCGGCGGCCACCACCTCGACCCACAGCCGCATGAACCGGCGCATCTCCGGTCCGGTCGTGAAGGCCGCCGCGCGGCGCACCAGTTCGGCCGGCTTCAGCGGTGCGCCATCGGGGATTGCTTCCGCCAGCCGGATCGATAGCTCACCCGCCACCCGCGCCATGACGGCGGCCAGCACCTCGGCCTTGTCGGCAAAGTAGTAGAGCAGCATCCGGTCGCTCACGCCGGCGGCCTGGGCCAGCTGGCGCAGGCTGGTGCGGGCGAGACCGTGCGCGAGCAGATGCCCGGCCAGCCGTTCGATCACCGCTTCGCGCTGTGCGTCCCTGATGCTCATCTTGCCCCTTGTAGCACTCGTTACATTACGATACCATGTAGCAATTGCTACAAGGAGTCGGCCATGGCCCTGTTTCGCCTGTTTCTCGCCACCTGCCTGGTTGCGATCGTCGCCTATACCTCGGTAACCATCACAAATCACGGCTGGAACCTGCTGCCCGTCTTTTTCGGCGACATGGCCGAAATGGGTTGGCCGGGTCAGTTCAACCTCGATTTCATGTGCTTCCTCGCGCTCTCGGCACTGTGGGTCGCATGGCGCCACCAGTTCAGCGCCGGCGGGTTGGCGCTGGGGCTGATCGCCTTCTTTGGCGGAATGCTGTTCCTGTCGATCTACCTGCTGGTCCACACCGGCGGTGCCCGAGGCGACATGAAGGTGTTGCTGCTTGGTGAAGGGCGTGCCGCATGACCGCCACTCCCAGTCAGATTGTGCGGGCTTTCCTGAAGGCAATGGAGCCGCTCGACTATGACCGGGCCACCGCGCTGGTCGCGCCCGACTGCGTCTACACCAACCCGCCGCCGATCGGCACCGTCCACGGGCAGCAAGGCATCCGCGCCGTGCTCGAACCATTCTTCGCTCCGACGCTGGAGAATGAATTCCGGATCCTGCGCGAAGCGGCAAACGGTAAGGTGGTGATGCTCGAGCGGCTCGACCGGCACCGGCTGCAGGACACATGGGTCGAATTGCCGGTGACCGGCGTGTTCGAGGTAGAAGACGGCCTGATCACCTACTGGCGCGACTATTTCGATGCCGCGACGATCCTGTCACAGTGGCCAGCGCCGGGCACCTGACCGGACAGGAGATAACCATGGATGTCCTTCGCACCGATGACAGTCGATTCGTCGGCCTGCCAGACTTTGGCTTCGCACCCCATTATCTCGACGATCTGAAGGGCTACGACGGATTGCGGGTCCATTATCTTGATGAGGGACCCGCCGAAGCCACCGAGACGTTCCTGTGCCTGCATGGCCAACCCACCTGGTCTTATCTCTATCGCAAGATGATCCCGGTTTTTGCCGGGGCCGGACACCGGGTGATTGCCCCCGACCTGCTCGGTTTTGGCCGTTCGGACAAGCCGGTCGACGAAAGCGCCTATACCTTTGCCTTTCATCGCGGGATGCTGATGGCGCTGATCGAGCGGCTCAGGCTTCAGCGAATTACCCTGGTTTGCCAGGATTGGGGCGGAATCCTTGGCCTGACGATCCCGCCGGCGATGCCGGATCGCTTTGTCCGGCTGCTGGTGATGAACACCACCATACCGCTGGGACAGCCAGTCAGCGCTGGCTTTGACCGCTGGCGAGCCTTTAATCGCAGCCAGCCGGACCTTGATATCGCGGCGCTGATGCAGCGCTCGCAGCCCGATATGACGGCTGCCGAGGCCGCCGCCTATGCTGCGCCCTTTCCCGATGCGCGCTTCAAGGCCGGGGTCCGCCGCTTTCCCGAGCTTGTCATGACCGATCCGGGCATGGCGGGAATTGCCGAGGCCGAACGGGCCGCGCGGTTCTGGCGTGAGGAATGGTCAGGCCCGACCTTCATGGCAGTGGGCATGACCGATCCGGTGCTAGGGCCAGACGTGATGGCCCGTTTGCGCGGCATGATCCGCGGCTGCCCGCCCCCGCTTGAAGTGGCCGATGGTGGGCACTTCGTGCAGGAAAAGGGCGAAGCAATTGCCCGCGCTGCCCTGAAGGCGTTCGGAATCTAGCGCCTAGGACGTCATCCCGCCATCGACGACCAGTTCGCTGCCGGTGGTGAAGGCCGCGCGGTCGCTTGCCAGGAATACCACCGCATCGGCCACGTTCTGCGGCTCGCCCAGGTGGCCAAGCGGATGCAGCGCCGAAACGGCCGCAAGGCTTTCGTTGTTGCCGACGCCTTGCGCCCCGGCGAAATCGTCGATCAGCTTGCGGCCCATATCGGTATCGATCACGCCCGGATGGACCGAATTGACGCGGACTCGCGCTGCCGCCAGTTCCCGGGCGCAGCCCTTGGTGAAGAGCCGGACGGCGCCCTTGGTGCTGTTGTAGCAGGTTCCGCCGGCTGCCCCTTCGATCCCGGCGACCGAGGAGAGGTTCACGATCGCCGTGCCGCCGCGCCACAGGTGGGCGCGCTCGGCCAGCATGGGGATCGCGGCGCGGGTGCCGAGGAACACGCCCTCGACATTGACCGCGTGAAGCCGCCGCCAGTCATCAAGCGTGGTCTCCAGGATCGGCTTGAACAGCCACAGGCCGGCGTTGTTGACGAGCACGTCCAGGCCGCCAAGCTCGGCCTTGATCCAGTCCATCGTCGCGGCCCAGTCGGCCTCGCTGGTCACGTCCTGTGCGCGGGCGATGCCGCCGATCTCGGCGGCGAGGTCTTCAGGGGCGGTGAGGTCGGTTACAGCAACCTTCGCACCCGCTGCTGCCAGGGCCCGCGCCGTGGCTGCGCCCAGCCCGCGCGAGGCACCGGTGACGAGGGCGATGCGGCCAGCAAGGTCACCCATGGCTCAGGCCTCTGCCGTCTGGCGGGCAAGTTCGTCGCGCAGCTCGCGGCGCAGGAACTTGCCATTGGCATTGCGCGGCAGCGCCTCGTCCATGAACCAGACGTAGCGCGGCACCTTGTGCTTGGCCATCACGCCGGCGCAGTGCGCGCGCAAGGCTTCGGCATCGAGCGCCGCGCCGGGCTTAAGCACCACGGCCACGCCCACTTCCTCGCCCAGCCGTTCGTCCGGCACGCCAAAGACACAGCATTCGGCCACGGCGGCGTGGCGATAGATTCCGGCCTCAACTTCGGTGCAGAACACGTTCTCGCCGCCGCGCAGCACCATGTCCTTCTTGCGGTCGACGATGTAGATAAAGCCGTCCTCGTCGATCCGGGCAACGTCGCCGGTGTGGAGCCAGCCATCGGTGAAGGAGGCTTCGTTCGCATCGGGCCGATTGAGGTAGCCCTTGATCACCGAGGAGCCCTTGACCCACAATTCGCCGACTTCGCCCTGCGGCACGGTGTTGCCGTCATCATCGACGCACTTCACCTCGAAGTTGGGCATGGCCGGGCCAGCGCTGTTGGGGCGGTCGACGAAGAAATCGCCGCCGACCGAAGTGATGATCCCGCAGGTCTCGGTCATGCCATAGCCGGTCGAGGGACGGGCCGAGGGGATCTTCTGGTCGATCGCGCCGACCTGGTCCGGCGGCACCTGCGCCCCGCCGCCCGACATGTTGAGCAGGCTGGAGGTATCGTACTTGTCGAAATCCGGGTGGTTGATCAGCTCGCGCGCCATCACCGGCACGCCCGACAGGCCGTTGCACTTCTCAGCCTCGATCAGCTTGAGCGCTTCACCGGCGTCCCAGCGGTACATCAGCACCATCTTCCCGCCCTGGGCCGTCGCGGCATAGGCGGCGCAGTTGTTGGCCGTGACATGGAACAGCGGGGTGGTGACCAGGGTTGCCGGGATCGGCGGTTCGGCCGGGATTGCCGCGCCGCCGCCGCGCTCGGTCGCCATGCCGCTTGACGCACCGGCGTAAAGCAGGTTCATCAGGTTGGAGATGCAACCGCGATGGGTCAGCTGCGCACCCTTGGGATGGCCGGTCGTGCCGCTGGTGTAGAAGATGCAGGCATCGCTGTCGGGATCGACCTTGACGTCCGGCATGGCGCCCGGGTGGGCGATCACCGTGCTCCACGGGGTCGTGCCCGGTGCTTCGGCGCGGACCGCGACAGTGGTCACCTTGGCCGCCGGACCGGTGCATTCGGCGAGGCGGGCCAGCCGCTCGGCATCGGCAAAGATCACCTTGGGCGTCGAATCGGCGAGTGCGTAGTCGAGCTCCTCGGGCGTCCACCAGGCGTTGGTGCCAACTGCGGCCACACCGATGCACAGGCAGGCCCAGTAGATCAGCATCCATTCGGGATAGTTGCGCATGGCGATGGCAACGCGGTCACCGGGGCGCACACCCTGGTCCCACAGCCAGGCGGTCACCGCGCGGACCTGGTCATGCGCCGCCGCGTAAGTCAGCCGTTCGCCTTCATAGACAACGTAGTCGCGCGGGCCGAAGGCGGCGGTCGAAAGCCAGAACTCGCGGCCCGAGGGCGGCGCGTTCTTGTAGACCTTCATCGTGTGGCCCAGCACCTGGGCTTCGACGATCTCGAAGGGGCCACCCGGCCCGGTCAGCTCCTCGCGCACCTGGCGCAATTGTGCGTAATGCATTCCTCGTCCCGTAATGGTTTTAATTGATCGATTAGGTGCCGCATCGGCGGGGGCGGGGCAAGAGACTTCCTTTGCGAGGCGGGTCAAACGACCCTAAGGAACGCCGCTATGACGCTTGCCCCCGATCGCCTTGACCGTTTTGCCCGCCATATCGTCCTGCCCGAACTGGGCGGGGCCGGGCAGGTTGCGTTGAGTGCGGCGCATGTGGTGCTGGTCGGCTGCGGGGGAATCGGCTCACCCGCGTTGCAATACCTCGCCGGAGCGGGCGTGGGCCGGTTGACCCTGATCGATGACGATGCGGTCGATCTGTCCAACCTCCAGCGCCAGACCATTTTTGCCGAAGCAGACCTGGGCCGAAGCAAGGCCGAAGCTGCTGCCGATTGGGTGCGCCGGTTTGATGGTGCCATCGAGGTGCGCGCAGTCGTCGGGAGGTTGGGGGGCGATAACGCCGCGCAGCTCCTCGAAGGCGCTACCCTTGTGCTGGACGGGTGTGACAACTTCGCGACTCGGCTGGCAGTGTCCGATGCCTGCGTGAAGCTGGGCGTGCCGCTGACCAGCGCGGCGCTGGGCCGCTTCCAGGGGCAGGTTGCCAACTTTGCCGGGCATATCGAAGGCCAGTCCTGCTACCGCTGCTTTGTCGGCAATGCCTTCGATGCCGAGGACTGCGATACCTGTGCCGCCGATGGCGTACTCGGGGCCATGGCCGGCTGGGTTGGCACCTTTGCCGCCATGCATGCCGTACGGGTGCTGACCGAGGGCCACGCCGCCATGGGCGATCCGCAGTGGGGCAAGGTGCATCTGCTTGACGGGCTGACCCCGGCGCTGCGGACCATGCGGATCGTCAAGGATCCGGAATGCCGGGCTTGCGGCGGTAATTAGTCCAGTCCAAACCTTTGTTGTCATTCCCGCGAAAGCGGGAACCCATGGTCAGAGCTCGCCAGTCACGCGAGGTGGAGATCGAACCACAGGTCTCGCCATTCCGGATTGCCCCGCTCGATCAACTCGATCTTCCAGGCCCGGCGCCATTTCTTGAGCGCTTTTTCGCGGGCAATTGCCTCGTTCACGTCGTTGAACTCTTCACAATGAACAAGACGCGTAACGCGGTATTGCTTGGTGAAGCCAACAACTTGACCTTCACGGTGCTCCGCAATCCGCTCAGCGAGTCTGCTGGTCACTCCAATGTACAAGGTGCCGCGGGTCTGGCTCGCCAGGATGTAGACCCAGTAGCTGCCCGGCATGCTCAGACCATGGGTCCCCGCTTTCGCGGGGATGACATTTTGGTTTGGAGGCTCACTGGAGAATTTCCGCCACCCAGGCCGGCACCACTTCGGTCGCCGGGCCAAGCCGGGTTTCATGGAACAGCGCTGATCCTTGCGACCGCTCCAGGTTGAGCTCCAGCGTCTGGATGCCAAGCTCGCGCGCGTTCTGGACGAACCCGGCGGCCGGATAGACCGCGCCCGATGTGCCGATCGAAACGAACAGGTCCGCCTCGCGCAGCGCGCCATAGATCTCACCCATGCGGTAAGGCATCTCGCCGAACCAGACCACGTCTGGCCGCAGCGTGCGGGCCTGGCAGACTGGGCAGGGCGGCCGGTCCAGCAAGGGGCCGCGCCAGTAGGAACGCACGTCGCAAGAAGTGCACCAGGCTTTCAGGTGCTCACCATGCATGTGCAGCACGCGGCGCGCGCCGGCCCGGGTGTGGAGATCGTCAACGTTCTGGGTAACGATCAGCAGGTTGCCCTTCCAGTTCGTATCGAGCTCGGCCAGCGCAAAGTGGGCGGCGTTGGGCAGCTTCTCCTGAATGGCAGCGCGGCGCATATCGTAGAAGCGCAGCACCAGGTTGGGATCGCGGGCGAAGGCCTCGGGCGTGGCGACATCCTCGACCCGGTGCTGTTCCCACAGCCCGCCGGCCGAACGGAAGGTGTCGATGCCGCTTTCGGCACTGATCCCGGCACCGGTCAGGATCACGATATTGCGGATTTGGCTCATGTCGCCCATGAAGCACGTCACGAGCGGGGACGGCAATGGCAAGAATCGGGATTATCGGCAGCGCAGGGCGCATGGGGCAGGCGCTGGTCGAGGCGATCGCCGCGGCCGGGCAGGATCTGGCCGGCGGCGTCGATCAGGGCGGCGATCTGGCCGCTCTGGCGGCGCAGAGCGATGTGCTGGTCGATTTCTCCGCTCCGGCTGCGCTGGAAGGCAATCTCGATGCCGCCATGGCGGCTGGCGTGCCGATCGTGGTCGGCACCACCGGCCTTGAAGAACGCCATCACTGGCTATGCGATAGCGCGGCCGAGCGGATTGCCGTGCTACAGACCGGCAATACCTCGCTGGGCGTGACCCTGCTCGCCCATCTGGTGCGCGAGGCGGCAAGCCGGCTGGGTGAAGACTGGGATATCGAGATTTCGGAAACCCATCACCGGATGAAGGTCGACGCGCCCTCCGGTACGGCGCTGCTGTTGGGTGAGGCAGCGGCGGCAGGTCGCGGGCTCGACCTTGCGGGTCACAGCGCGCGCGGACGGGACGGGATCACCGGCGCACGCCAGTCGGGCGAGATCGGCTTTGCCTCCCTGCGCGGTGGATCGGTCGCCGGCGATCACACCGTCCACTTCCTCGGCGCGGATGAGCGCATCTCGCTGACGCATCTGGCCGAGAACCGCTCGATCTTCGCCAAGGGCGCGGTCCGCGCGGCGCAGTGGCTGGTCGGCAAGCCAGCCGGGCGGTACGGCATGGGCGAGGTGCTGGGGCTCTGAGCTTGCCTGTGGCGAACTGGCAGCGGGATCGCGGGTCACGCTTCTATCGCGGTGCTGCGCTGGCCGCCGCCCTGGTCGCGCTGGCCGGCTTTTTCCTGACCTATTTCCGGCCATTGGCAACGGGCACCTTTGCTGGTCCTCCCTGGGCGCATGTCCATGGCGTGCTGATGTTCTCATGGCTGGCCCTGGTGGTCATCCAGGCCTTTCTGCTTCCGCTACACCGCCAGCTCGGTTGGCTGGCCTTGATCCTTGCACCAGCCGTTGCCGCCAGCACGATGGCAATCGGCGTGGCAGCCACCCGGCGCGATCTGGCTAGCGGCATTGAAGTAGGCATGGCGGGAAATGTTACCGCCCCGCTGATTTTCTGTGCGCTGGTCGCGGCCGCCATCATGCGCCGCAAGGATCCGCAATGGCACAAGCGGCTGATCTTCATGGCGACAGTCCTGGTACTGTGGCCAGCCTGGTTCCGCTGGCGCCACTTCCTGCCGGCGATGGAACGGCCCGACATCTGGTTGGGGCTGGTGCTGGCGCAGCTGCCGTTAGCGCTCGCCATGCTGCGGGACCGCTTGCGGTTTGGCGCAGTCCATCCGGCTTACCTGTTTGTGGGCCTGCCGCTCATTGCCGAACAGGCGTTTGAAGCCTTTGCCTTTGGCCTGCCGTTCTGGAACCGGTTCGGGATGTGGCTTTACGCCGTGCTGGCTTGATCTGTTTCTGGGGTTCTGTATTGTCTGGATAATACAGTAAACATGGGGGAGTGCAGCAGATGTCCGCCAGCCTTTCACCCGCCGCCGAAACGGCGCGCTATATCGATGGCCTGGGGCCAGAAGCGCTGGCCACCGCGCAGGCCTATACCATCGGCAATCATTGGCTGCTGGTTGGCTCGGTGCTGGTCTCGATCGTCACGGCGGTGATTATGATCCGGCTGGGCCTGCTCGATCGACTGGCCCGCAAGCTTGAAGGGCGCGGCTGGGCATTGGCGACCTTCCTGACCGGTGCGGGCTTCTTCCTGATTGCCGATCTGATCCAGCTGCCCTGGACGCTCTATGGCGATTGGTGGCGGGAACGCAGCTATGGCATGACCAAGCAGCCACTCGGAGATTTCCTCGGCCAGATGGCGCTCAGCGAGGCGATCGGCATGGTGCTGGGCGGGTTGTTCCTGCAGGGAATCTACGCGCTGATCCGCAAGGCCGGGCAGCGCTGGTGGATCTGGGCGGCGGGCTTCACCGGAGTGGTGACCGTGCTGATGCTGCTGGCGGCGCCCAGTGTGATCATGCCCCTGTTCAATGAATTCAAGCCGGTTCCCCCCGGTGGGGTCCGCACCGCGCTGGAGAAGATCGCCGACGATGTCGACATCCCGCATGACCGGATCTTCATGTACGATGGCTCGCGCCAGTCCGAGTACTTCACTGCCAATGTCGCCGGCATCGGTCCGGCCGCGCGGATCGCGATTTCCGATGTGGCGTTGAAGGAAGCCTCGCTTGATGAGGTCAAGGCCGTGACCGGGCACGAGGCCGGGCATTACAAGCTGGGCCACGTCTGGCGCTATGTCGTGGTCTTCCCGGTGCTAGCGGGGATCCTGCTGTGGCTGGTCCAGCGGCTGTTCGCGCCCACCGCCCGCCTGCTCGGCAGCGATGCGCAGTTGCACGAGCCGCGCGGGTTGCCGGTCTTCATGGTGCTGGTCTCGGTGCTCAGCCTGCTGACCCTGCCGATCCAGAACGGCCTGACCCGGCGCGGCGAGGCTGAGGCGGATCGCTATTCGCTCGATACGGTCGGCCTGCCCGATGCCCTGGCCTCGGCCTTGGTGAAGACGGCCGAGTATCGCTATCCGCGGCCCGCTGCGCTGCAGGAAGCCATTTTCTATTCGCACCCCTCGGTCGAAAAGCGGGTCCGGGCGGCAATGGAGTGGAAGGCGGTGCACGGAGGCGCTAAGCCACCAGCGCAATGAAGCGCGACCAGATCTTCGAATTCTTCCGCCGCCTGGCCGAGGACAACCCGTCACCCGAAACCGAGCTGGAGTTCGGCAATGCCTTCCAGCTGGTAGTGGCGGTAGCGCTATCGGCGCAAGCGACCGATGTGGGGGTGAACAAGGCGACCCGTGCCCTGTTTGCAAAGGTGAAGACCCCGCAGCAGATGCTCGATCTGGGCGAGGCGGGCCTCAAGGGGCACATCAAGACGATCGGCCTGTTCAATTCCAAGGCCAAGAACGTGATCGCGCTTTCACAGCTGCTGGTCGATGAATTCGGCGGCGAAGTGCCGTCGACCCGCGAAGAGCTGGTCCGACTGCCAGGGGTTGGGCGCAAGACTGCAAACGTGGTGCTCAACTGTTGGTTCGGGCAGGAAACCTTTGCGGTCGATACCCACATCTTCCGGGTCGGCAACCGCACTGGCCTGGCCAAGGGCAAGAACCCCGACCAGGTCGAAAAGCAGCTTGAGAAGAAGGTGCCGCAGCCGTTTCGGCTCGGCGCGCACCACTGGCTGATCCTGCACGGGCGCTACATCTGCAAGGCGCGCACGCCCGAATGCTGGCGCTGCCCGGTGGCGGACCTGTGCGGCTACAAGCCCAAGACTCCCGCCCCGAAGGGCAAGGCGAAGCCGGCCTAGCGCTTATCCTCGAAGTTCGACGGGTCCAGATCCAGCCCCGCCCGGCCATCGGCAGCGGTATGGGCCCTGGCATGGGGATGTTCGACGAACTCAGGCTCCTCGACCTCCAGCATGCCCTCCCACTTGGTGATGACCGAGGTGGCAACGGCATTGCCGACCACGTTGGTGGCGGTGCGGCCCATGTCGAGGAACTGATCGATCGCCAGGATGATCGCCACGCCCTCGACCGGCAGGCCGAACATTGCGAGTGTGCCGGTGATCACCACCAGGCTGGCGCGCGGCACGGCGGCGACGCCCTTGGAACTGATCATCAGCGTCAGCAGGATCGCGATCTGGGTGCCGATCGACAGGTCGATGCCATAAGCCTGGGCGATGAAAAGGGTCGCAAAGGACATGTACATCATCGAGCCGTCGAGGTTGAACGAGTAGCCCAGCGGCAGCATGAAGCCCGAAATCCGCCGCGGCACCCCGAACCGGTCCAGCTGCTCGAACAGCTTGGGCAGGGCTGCCTCGCTCGACGCGGTCGAGAAGGCGATCATCATCGGTTCGCGAATATAGCGGATCAGCGTGAAGATGCGCCGGCCCAGGAACAGCCCGCCGATGCTCAGCAGGATCATCCACAGGATGCCGAGCGAGAGGTAGAACTCGGTCACCAGCTCGACATAGGTCGCCAGGATCCCAAGCCCGCTCGAGGCCACGACCTTGGCCAGCGCGCCGAACACCGCGAAGGGGGCAAAGCGCATCACGTAGCCGGTGATCTGCAACATCATCTCGGCCAGGGCATCGGCCCCGCGCACCAGCGGCGCGCCCTTTTCGCCAATGGCGGAAAGCGCCACCCCGGCGAACAGCGAGAAGACCAGGATCTGCAGGATGTTGTTGGTCGCCATCGCATCGAAGGCGTTCTTCGGGAAGATGTGCAGGATGAACTCAAAGAAATCGAGCTTCGCCACCTCGCCGACCGAGGCTGCGGCAGCGCCAGAGACGTCCACGCCGACCCCTGGCTGGAAGAAGTTGACCATCACCAGGCCCAGACCGATCGAGATCAGGCTGGCCAAGATGAACCAGGTGATCGCGCGGAACCCGATCCGCCCCAGCGCGGCGCTATCCCCCATGTGGGCGATGCCGACGACGATGGTGGAAAGGATCAGCGGCGCGACCAGCATCTTGATCAGGTTGAGGAAGATGCTGGAGAGCAGGCCGAAGGTCTTGAGGTAGAGATCCTTGAGATCGCCCTCGATCCCGAACGGCCAGATCGTGACCGTGCCCTTGGGAATGAAGGTGAAGACCAGCCAGCCGGCCACGACGCCCAGCACCATGCCGATCAGGATGTAGAGTGTCAGGCGCCGGTCCATGGCATGCGTCCCCCGGATTGAAAGATTGTTTCCGGCCAGCCTAACAGGCTGTCCGCGCTATCGCAATCAGCCCGCCAGCGCCGCAGTTGCGATCCGGGCATAGATCCGCGCGAGCGTGTCGAGGTCGGGCACGGCCACGGCCTCGTCGCGCTTGTGCATGGTGGCATTGCACAGGCCGAACTCGATCACCGGACACAGCGCCTTGAGGAAGCGGGCATCGCTGGTGCCGCCGGTCGTGCTGGCCTCTGGCGTCACGCCAGTCTCGGCTTCGACCGCGCGGGCGACCATGGCGGAGAAGTCCCCCGGCGGGGTCAGGAAGGCCTCGCCCGAGACTACCGCCCGTGCCGTCCCGCCGTGCTTTGCGGCAATCGCGCTGACCATGTCGGCCAGGCCCTGCCCGGTGTGAAGATCGTTGAAGCGGATCGAGAGGCGGGCATGAGCCCGCGCCGGGATCACGTTGGTGGCCGGGTTGCCGACCGTGACGTCGGTGATTTCGAGGTTCGACGGCTGGAACCAGTCAGTCCCCTCGTCGAGCACCAGCGCGTTGAGTTCAGCCAGCATGTTGACCAGCGGACCGATCGGGTTGTTGGCAAGGTGCGGATAGGCAACATGGCCTTCGCCGCCCTCGACCGTCAGCCAGATGTTGACCGAGCCGCGCCGCCCGATCTTCATCATGTCGCCCAGCCGATTCACGCTCGTCGGCTCGCCCACCAGGATCAGGTCGGGAATGGCATCGACTGCGCGCATATGGTCGATCAGCGGCAGGGTGCCGAAGCGGGCCGGGCCTTCCTCGTCACCCGTGATGATGAAGCTGATCGTCCCTGCGTCCTGCGGCACGCCCGCGACGGCGGCGACCATGGCCGCGATCGAGCCCTTCATGTCGACCGCGCCGCGCCCATAGAGCAGCTCACCGCGTACTTCCGGCGCAAAGGCACCAGTAGTCCAGCCTTCGCCGGGCGGCACAACGTCGAGGTGCCCGGCGAAGCCGAAGTGGCGACTGCCCGCCGGCCCGCGGCGGACCGCGAAGAGGTTCTCGACCGGCCCGTCCGGCGCCCCGCCCGCCAGGAAGCGGTGAACCGCGAAGCCCAGCGGGGCGAGCTGGCTTTCGAGGCAATCGAACACCATGCCCGTGGCGGGGGTGACGCTGGGGCAGGCGATCAGCGCCTCGGCAAGCGGCAGGACAGGGGGCAGGTTCGTCGTCACTTGCTCAAGGCTCCATCAAGCAGCCGTGCCAGCCGCAGCCCGGCCTGGCTGATCCGCTGGCGCAGCGTGGGCAGGCTGGCTTCGATATCCTCGTCGCTCCAGACCACTTCCTTGGGCGCCTCGCCGCCGGCACAGGGATCGCGGTCAAAGGCCTTGGCATAGACCAGCCCGCGCGCCAGTTCCCAGCTCTCGCGGCCCCAGTCGGCCACCTCGCCGGTGTCGAGCGCCGCGCGCTCCTCGGCCGTGTAGCGGCGGATCAGCGGCGGGACTGCGCTGGTGATGCCGCGCTCAGCCATCGGCCCGTCCCACACCGCGTGCAGGTTGCGGCCGGGGGCGATGCCATATTTCGCGGCGACCTGGTTGCCGCCGAGATCGTTGTTGTCACCCGAATGGAGCGGCATGTGCAGGTCACCGACGAAATGGGTGAGCCAGGCCAGTGCTTCGAGCCGCTGGGCGGCGGGCAGGCTCTTGTCAGCCAGAATGCGCCGGTTGCGTTCGATCTGCCCGGTCACGCAGTTGCCGCCAGAGCAATTGGCACGCGGGTCATAGGGGCGGCAGACGTTCATGGTCTGATAGTGCCAGGCGAAGGAATAGGCCCAGCGCCAGCCTTCACGCCGGATGCAATCGGGCCAGTAGCTGGCCTCCTCCAGGCTGCGCACCCGGCAATAGGGCGTGCCAAGGCCCTGTTCCGAACGCAGCAGCTCGCGCACGGCCTTGCGGGTTTCGGGCGAGACATTGGCCCAGGCGATGCTGGCGGTCGAATGATGGCCAAATTCGCCCCAGGCAAAGGCCGGTCGCGCCACCAGCGCTGCCATGGCGGCCAACATCAATGCAATCCAGCGCATCACTTTGCCTTGCCGCCTCGACCCGGAATTTCCCATTGCTCGATGACCCAGTCTTCTTCTTCGGCAGCGGCGACCCAGGCCTGCAGCCATTCGTGTTCCCAGACCGCTTCCATATAGGCCTGAGCAAAGCCGGGAACACCTATCCCATAGGTCATGAAGCGGCTGACTACGGGCGCATAGAAGATGTCGGCCGCGCTGAAGGTGCCGAACAGGAATGGCCCGCCGCGCCCGAACCGGGCCCGCGCTTCGGCCCACAGCGTCAGGATGCGAACGATATCGCCGCGCGCTTCCTCGTCGATTTCCCAACCCTGGACCTGGCGGCGGATGTTCATCGGGCACTGGCGGCGCAGTGCGGCATAGCCGGAATGCATTTCCGCGACCATCGAGCGGGCCATGGCGCGGGCATCATCGGCCTTGGGCCAGAAGCGGTCCCGGCCAACCCGGTCGGCCAGGTATTCGACGATCGCCAGGCTATCCCAGACCACGGCATCGCCATCCCACAGCACCGGTACCTTGCCTGATGAAGGGGCGATCTCGTCATGCTCCTTCTTCCGCTGGTCCCAGTCCTCGCCATAGAGCGGGACCTGGATCTCTTCGAAGGCCAGGCCGGACTGCTTGACCGCCAGCCAGCCGCGCAGCGACCAGCTGGAATAGTTCTTGTTGCCGATGATGAGCTTCATGGCGCCGAGCTAGCCGTTCACCTTGACGCTGTCGAGGCTGAACGATTAGGGCCGCGCCATGGAACCCGCCAGCCTGCCGATCTGCGTTGCGGCGCTCTACAAGTTCACGCCATTGGCGGATCTTGCGGCCGTGCAGGCACCTTTGCTGGCCGGTTGCCGCGCGCAAGGGGTTAAGGGCACACTGCTGCTGGCGCAGGAAGGGATCAACGGCACCATCGCCGGCAGCGATTCCGGGATTGCCGCGGTGCTCGATCACATCCGCAGCTTGCCGGGCTGCGCCGACCTTGAGGTCAAGTTTTCGCGCGCACCGGCCATGCCATTTCACCGGATGAAAGTGCGGCTGAAGCGCGAGATCGTGACCATGGGGCAGCCCGACATCGATCCGCTGGCTTCAGTCGGCACCTATGTCGCCCCCGCTGATTGGAACGCGCTGATCGCCGATCCCGGCACGATCGTGATCGACACCCGCAATGATTATGAGGTCGCGATCGGCACCTTCCAGCGCGCGATCGACCCGCAGACCACCAGCTTCCGCGATTTTCCCGAATGGTTCCGCGCCCGGCGCGAGGCGCTGCTGGGGCAGGGGCAGGCGCCCAAGGTGGCGATGTTCTGCACCGGCGGGATTCGCTGCGAGAAATCGACTGCTTTCCTCAAGGCCGAGGGAGTGGAAGAGGTCTATCACCTCAAGGGCGGCATCCTGAAGTACCTCGAAGAGGTGCCGGCCACGGACAGCCTGTGGCTGGGCGAGTGCTTCGTTTTCGATCAGCGGGTCAGCGTCGGCCATGGCCTGGTGCCGGGCAGCTATGCGCTGTGCCACGCCTGCCGCCGCCCGGTCAGCGCCGAGCAGCAGGCTGCGCCCGAGTATGAAGAGGGCGTCAGCTGCCCCGCCTGCTTCGCGGATCGGACTGAAGCGCAGCGCGCCGGCTACCGCGAGCGTCACCGCCAGGAACAACTTGCCGCCCGGCGCGGCGCGGCCCATGTCGGGGCTGTCATGTCCGAGGAGAGCCCATGAGCCTGCGCCCCTTTCATCTTGCGTTTCCGGTCCACGATCTGGGCGCGGCCCGCGCCTTCTATGGCGAAGTGCTGGGTTGTCCGGCGGGCCGTTCGTCCGAGCAGTGGGTCGATTTCGATTTCTTCGGCCACCAGCTGGTTGCCCACCTCGCCCCGGATAACGCCGGGCGCGATGCGGCGCGTAACCATGTCGACGGCCATGGCGTACCGGTGCCGCACTTCGGCGTGGTGTTGACGCCGGAAGGCTTCGATGCGCTGGCGGAGCGGATGCGGGGCGCGGGCGTGAAGTTCGAGATCGAACCCTACACCCGTTTCAAAGGTCAGACCGGCGAGCAATCGACCATGTTCTTCCGCGATCCCAGCGGCAACGCGATCGAGATCAAGGCTTTTGCCGACCTTGGGCAAATGTTTGCATCCTGACGAACAGGCGTGACCTTCCCGCCCGGATATGGCTTTATGCCGGGATGCGGGATGGGAGCACGCGATGAAGCTGTGGGGTGCGGTAATCGGCGGGCTGTTCGGGTTTGCCGGGTCCGGCGCGTTCGGATTGGTGTTTGGCGCGCTGCTGGGTCTGTTCGCGGGGTTCTGGGCCGAAAGTGCGGTCCGCCGCCTGGCCCGCGACACGTATCGCGATGTGCTGGATGCGGAACTGGACGAGATCGTCGCGCGCCGGGTTGCGGCAGAATTGGACGCACGCGGCGCCGCGCCGCCCCCGGCTGAGCCTGCCCGCGAGGCCCCTGCTGCCAGCGTTCCCAGGGTTCGCGCTGCCGCCCGTGCGGTCGCCCCGCCGCCAACGATCAGCCAGCCGCTGCCGGAACCGGCTCCAACGGCCCCGCCGGCTGAGCCGATCGAACTGCCCGCGCGCAGCTATGCGCCGGCCGAACCAGACCTGGTGGAGCGCGGCTTCGCCGCCGCGCGTGACTGGCTGCTGGGCGGCAACACGATTGTCCGGGTTGGCCTCGTCATCCTGTTTGTCGGGCTCAGCTTTCTCGCCCGCTATGCCGCCAATGCCGGGCTGTTCCCGATCGAGCTGCGGCTGGCCGCGGTCGGCGCGGTCGGCGCAGCGCTGCTGGGGGTTGGCTTCAACCGCCGGACCATCCGGCCCGAATTCGGCCTGGCGCTGCAAGGGGCCGGGGTGGGCGTACTCTACCTGACGGTCTTTGCCGCGGCGCGGATGTTCGAAGTGATGCCGCCGCTCGCCGCCTTTGCGCTGATGATCGTGATCGCCGCACTGGGCTGCGCACTGGCGCTGCTGCAGGATTCGAAGCTGATGGCGCTGGCGTCCTTTGCCGGCGGCTTTGCCGTGCCGGTGCTGCTGGGCGGGGAAAGCCCGACGCCGCTGCCGCTGTTTGCCTATGGCACCGTGCTCAATGTCGCGATCCTGTTCATCGCCCGCTGGAAATCGTGGCGCGAGCTTAACCTGCTGGGCTTCTTTGCCACCTTCGTGATCGGCGGGGCCTGGGCGGCAGCGCGCTATGGGCCAGAGCAGTTCTGGATCTGCCAGATCTTCCTGGCGCTGACTGTGGCGATCTATCTGCTGACCGCGCTCCTTTACGCCCACAACACGCCCGGGCGGTTCGGCCTGGCGGCGGATTCGACCCTGCTGTTCGGCACGGCCATCGTCGGCTTCGGGTTTCAGACCCAGCTGGTCGCGGACCTGCCCTATGGCGAGGCCTGGGCGGCGCTGGCCTTCGGCGCGGTCTATGTCGCGCTGGCAGCCTGGGTCTGGCGGAGGCCCCGCCCCGAAACCCGGCTGCTGGGTGAATGCCTGATCGCGATCGGGGTGGGCTTTATCACCCTGGCGATCCCGCTCGCGCTCGAAGTGCGCTGGGCCGGCGCGGCCTGGGCGCTTGAAGGGGCGGGGGCCTTCTGGGTCGGGATGCGCCAGGCCCGCTGGATGCCGCGGGCCTTCGGGATCGGGTTGGTCGGCGTGGCGGCAATGCTGATGCTGGTAACGATCGAGCCGAACGTGTCTGCGCTGCCGATCCTCAACACCGGCTTCATCGGCCCGCTACTGATCGCGCTGCCGCTGCTGGCCATCGCCTGGTGGCTGCGCTGCCCGTTGAAGCACAGCGGTTCGGACTGGGCGGAAGGCTATGCACCGGTCGAGGCGCGGCTTGAGCAGCCGCTTTACCTCGCTGGCTTTGCCTTTGCCTGCATCGCGCTGATCCGCGAAGTGACCCGGCAGTTGCCAGCGGTCACGACCGAGCTGGGCCCGGTGCCCGTCTTCCCCGGCGCCATGCAGCAATTGCTGGTCGCGCTGGTCGTGACGGCGGCGATGTGGGTTTCGCTAAAGGCGGCGCGGCGGTTCGATTGGGCCGTGGCGGGCTGGCCGGCGCTGTTCAGCCTGCCTCTGCTGGGGGTGACGCTGCTGGTCCAGGCTGCAGGGGGCAATTTCGTGCTGAACTGGCCAAACGTACTGCCGTGGCTCGCGGCCCTGGCACTGCATATCGATAATGTCCGCACCCGCGATGCGCTGCCGGCCAGCGCGCAGGGCGAGGTGCACTACTTTGCGCAAGACTGGATCCATGCTGGAACGGTCTGGCTGCTGACCGGGGTGCTGGCGAACAGCCTCTACCTTGGTGTCGACCGGGCCGACCTGTGGAACACGTCATGGGCGGGCGTTGCCTTCCTCGTCGCGGCAACGCTGGTGCTCCTGCTGCTGACCCGGATTGGCGATGCGGCGAAGGCGGGCAAGCTGCAGCGCTGGCCGCTCGCCGGGCGGGCTGCGGCCTATGCCTGGACTGCCGCCGTGCCGCTGGTGCTGCTGGTCTATGGCGGCGCGCTGGTGACCGCGGTGGCCGCAGAGGGGATCACTGCGCCGCTGCCCTACATCCCGCTGCTCAACCCGGTCGACCTTGCCATCCTGCTCGCGCTCGCCGCACTGGCACTGTGGCACCGGATGGCCAGCGCGATGGCGCCCGCACCCGATGGCGCCGATATGCTGCGCGGCCCGCTCGCCCCGACGCTTGTGGCGGTCCTCGGCTTTGCCGCGATCAACGCGGTGTGGCTGCGCACAGCCCATCACTGGCTGGGGGTCGATTGGAGCCCTGACGCGCTTGCCGCCAGCGGCGTGGTCCAGACCGGGATTTCGATCCTGTGGACCCTGTTGGCGATGGCGCTGATGGTCTTTGCCCAGCGCCGCGCGCTACGGACGCTGTGGCTGGTCGGCGCGGCGCTGCTCGCGCTGGTGGTGGCCAAGCTGCTGCTGGTCGACATGTCGAGCGCCGAGGGCTGGCAGCGGATCGTCACCTTCATCGCGGTGGGTATCCTGATGCTGGTGATCGGCTATTTCGTTCCGCTGCCGCCGCGCAAGGAGGAGGCCAAGCCATGATCCGCCAGACATTGATCGGGATCGCGGCGCTTGCCTTGCTGGGCGCCTGCGCCAAGGAGGCGCCGCGCGATCCGGCCAAGCCGGAAAGCTATGCGGCAAGCTTTGCGGTCACCCCGGCCGAGGGTCAGCCCGAACAGCGGATCGCCGTGCCGGTCCAGGCGCTGCTGGCGCTGCGCAACCCGACCAATTCCGACTTGCGGCTGTTCGACGCCACCGGCCGATCACAGCCGCTGGCCATGGTCTGGCCAGCCGCGCAGGAAACTACGGGCCAGACGGTGCCGGCCTATCCAGTGCTCGGGCGCGCGGTACCGAGCGCGGATGGGGTTGCGCTGACGATCGGGACCGACCGGGTTGCCCGCGTCGTGCCGCTGGCGGGTGCGGCCGGGCCCGAGCGGCCCGTTGCAGCGCTGCTCGATACCCGCGGCGTTACCACGCCGGCCAGCGCGCTGTTGCTCGATCTCGACTATCCCGAGGGGCAGCTGGTCAATCTGACCGTCGCCGCCAGCGCTGATCTGGCGACATGGGACGTGCTGCGCGGCTACACGGTGTTTCGCTCCGGCGGGGCGGACGTTGTTGGCCCGGCCCGAATTCCATTGGGCGATATTGCGCTTAAGGACCGCTACCTGCGCGTGACCTGGGGCGACATCCAAGGCGTCGCGATTCGTCAGGCAACGGTGCAGAGCCGGGCTGGCAAGGCGCAGCCATCGGCCGCTGTTCCGGCCCGGGGTGCCCGGCTGGTAAGTGCTCACGAATTGCAGCTTGCCCTCCCCCCCGGCGAAGCCCCGGCAGCGCTGCGGGTCCGGCTGGCCGGCGGCGAAGGGCTGATCCCGGTGACCTTCGCGACTCGGTTCGGCCAGGAAGATCCCTGGCAGCCTTCCGGCGCTGCGACCTTGCGAGGGGAGAATTTGGCCGTGCTGCCGCTCACCGAGACAGCAACGCCGGTCAGCTTGGTCGGCACCGATGTGCGGATCGAGGCTGACAAGCGCACGCCGGGTTTTGCGGCACCGCCCAAGATCGAACTGCTTTACGCGCCGGTCGAACTGGTCGCCCGGTTCAGCGGCAAACCGCCTTACCGGCTGACTGCGGGCCTCGCGAATGCCGAGGGGGCGTTCCTGCAACTTGAAGACATCGTGGCGGCCGGCGGCGTGGCAAAATTGCCGCTGGCTGCAGTCGAAACCGGACCAGTGCCAGTCGTCGACATTGCTCCGGCCCAGGCTGGCGGCCCCTTTGCGGGACGCAAGGCGGCGCTGTGGCTCTCGCTGCTGGCCGGGGTGGCGATCCTGATCTTTGCGGTGCTGCGACTGCTGCGCAAGGCACCGCAAGCGTCAGAGTAACGCGTCTTCCAGGATCGCGCCGCGCAGCTCGGCGATGCCCATGCCCTTTTCGCTGCTGGTGACATGCACCACCGGATAGGCGGCAGAATGCTTGCGCGCCTCAACCTGGGTCGCAGCAGTCACGTCGGCCAGCTCGCTGGCCTTGATCTTGTCGGCCTTGGTCAGGACGATCCGGTAGCTGGCGGCGGATTCGTCGAGCATCTTCATCATGTCGATGTCGACCGGCTTGGGGCCGTGGCGGCTGTCGATCAGCAGCAGGGTGCGCTTCAGCACGACCCGCCCGCGCAGGAAATCGCGGACCAGCTGCTTCCATTGCTGGACCACCTTGAGCGGGGCCTTGGCAAAGCCATAGCCCGGCATGTCGACCAGCCGGAACAGCAGCGGATCGCCGATATCGAAGAAATTGAGTTCCTGCGTGCGCCCCGGCGTGACCGAGGTACGCGCCAACGCCTTGCGGCCGGTCAGCGCGTTCAGAAGCGAGCTCTTGCCGACATTCGAGCGTCCGGCAAAGGCGATCTCCGGCACGTCCGGATCGGGCAGGAACTGCAGCCCTGGCGCAGACTTCAGGAACTCGACGCGCCCCGCGAACAGGCGGCGCGCCCGTTCCACGGGGTCGTCAATCTGGTCCATCCTACTTGGCCTTTGCCCGCTCACGCGCCCGCTTGGCGTCGGCGGCGTCCTTGGCCGCCTGTTCCTTCAGTTGCGGATGCTTGGAATAGAGATAGCTCTGCTGGGCGATCGTCAGGATGTTCGAGGTAATCCAGTAGATCAGCAGGCCGGCCGCGAACGGCGCCATGATGAACATCATCATCCACGGCATGATCGCGAAGACCTGTTGCTGGACGGGGTCCATCTGGGCCGGCTGAAGCTTGAACTGCAACCACATCGTAATGCCCAGCAGGATCGCCAGCACACCGATGCCCAGGAAAGCCGGCGGGGTGAAATCGAGCAGGCCGAACAGGTTGAGGATATGGAGCGGATCGGGCGCTGACAGATCCTTGATCCACAGCGCGAAGGGCTGGTGGCGCATTTCGACCGCGAGGATCAGTACCTTGTAGAGCGCGAAGAACACCGGGATCTGCAGGAAGATCGGCAGACAGCCCGCGAGCGGGTTGACGCCTTCCTTCTTGTAAAGCGCCATGATCTCTTCCTGCTGCTTCGGCTTGTCGTCCTTGTAGCGTTCCTGCAGCGCCTTCATCTTGGGCTGGATTGCGCGCATCGCCGCCATCGAGGCAAACTGCTTCTGCGCAACCGGGAACATCACCCCGCGCACGATCAGCGTCAGCAGGATGATCGCGACGCCAAAGTTGTGGACGGTGCGGAACAGCGCATCGAGCAGCATGAACAGCGGGCGTTCGAACCAGCGGAACCAGCCCCAGTCGATCGCCAGGCTGAATTTGGAAATGCCGTCCGCCTCATAGCGGTCGAGCACTTTCATTTCCTTGGCGCCCGCAAACAGCTGCGTGGTGCGCTTCAGGCTTTGGCCCGGGGCGACCGTGCCTTCGGGATAGAACAGGTTGGCCAGGAAGATCTGGTTGCCCGGCGTGCGGAAATCGGCGCTGGCGGGGGCCTTGTTCTCGGGGATCAGGGTCGACATCCAGTAGACGTCGGTGAAGCCAACCCAGTCGGTCCGGCCGTCCTTGGTGATCTTCCCGGTTTCGGCAATGTCGTCATAGTCGGTGCCGAAATCGACCACTTCGTCAAAGGCGCCAAACGGCCCGGCGTGGACGTTGAAGCTGTCGAGCGCGGCAGTCTTGCTGGTGCGGTTGAGCTGGGCAACGGGTTCCAGCGTCAGCGGTGCGGTGCCGCCATTGGTCACGCCCTGCTCGACCGTCAGCATGTAATCGGCGTCGATCTTGTAGGTCAGGGTAAAGGTTGCGCCGGTCGGATTGGTCCAGCTCAGCGTCACCGGGGTCTGCGGGGTCAGCTTGGCTCCGGCGGGGGCGGTCCAGACGGTCTGCGGGCCAGGCACCTGGCCGGCCACGCCAACCCAGCCGAACTGGGCATAGTGCTGCGCCGGGGTGCCGGCGGGCGAGAAGATCCGCTGCGGCCCGCTCTTGGGATCGAGCGCGGCGGTATGGCGCACGGTCACCAGGTCATCGACCACGCCGCCAACCGGGTTGAGCGAACCCGTCAGGCCGGGTGCGGCAATCGGGATCCGGCCAGGCGTGGCCAGGATCGTCTTGATGTCACGGGCTTCCTCGGCAATGTCGGCGGCGCTGGTCAGGCCGCCTTCGCGGGTCGGCTTGACCGTGCCCGAGGCGCTGGCCGTGGGCGCAGCGCTGGCCACCGGCTTGGGCTTGCCGGCGTTCGGATAGAAATAGCGGACGCCCGCATCCCAGCCGAACAGCAGCAGTGCGCTCAGCACCACGGCCAGGATCAGGTTGCGCTGGTTCTGGTTTTCCAAGGAAATACCCCTAGTCGTATTCAATCAGGTTCAGGTGGCGAGCGTTTCGGTGCTATTCAAGGCACCGGGTCATAACCATGCCCACCCCACGGGTGGCAGCGCATTAGCCGCTTCGCCGCCAGCCAGCCACCCTTAATCGCGCCGTATTTCTCCACCGCCTGAATCGCGTATTCCGAGCAGGACGGGGCATAGCGGCACGAGGGCGGCAGGATCCGCGAAGGGCCCAGCTGCCAGCCGCGGGCGATCAGGATCAGCAGGCGCTTCACCGGCGTTTCCGGGGCGGAGGATCGCCCTTGCCCTGGGCGGCGCGGGTCAGCGCGGCGGTCAGTTCTTCGCGCAGCAGGCCAAAATCGCGCTCTACCCCGCCTTCGCGGCCGATCAGCACGTGGTCATGATCGGGCAGGCCAGCAGCAGGCAGCATTTCGCGCAGCAAGGCGCGGAAGCGGCGCTTCATGCGGTTGCGCACCACCGCATTGCCGATCTTCTTAGTAACGGTGATGCCATAGCGCAGGCCCTGGCCTTCGTTCGGGCGCGCCAAAAGCACGAAACCGGGGCGTGCTATGCGCAAGCCCCGGTTGGCAGCCAGAAAATCAGCCCGCCGCGTAAGGACGGACATGATCGCTGATTCGCTCAGGCAGAGAGCTTCTTGCGGCCACGCGCGCGGCGGGCGGCAAGCACCTTGCGGCCGCCGACAGTGGCCGTGCGGGCGCGGAAGCCGTGGCGGCGGGCGCGGACAAGGTTGCTGGGCTGGAAGGTGCGCTTCATGATAACCTCGAAAAATCGAACAAAAAGGGCCGCCGCGTGGGCGACCGCATTACAGGGGCGGGCCGTTAAAGCGCGCTGGCGATTGAGTCAAGGGATTCGCGCTCAGTTCAGGCTGACCCAGCGCGCCATTTCCGCGCCGCTGAGCCACTTGGCATCGCTGAACGGAACCGAGTTGGTCATGGCGTAGAAGGCCTGGGCCTGCGCCGGGGCCATGCCCATATCGCGGTAGTAATCGAGGTAGGCGCGATTCTCTGGCGCATCGGCAGGATAGTCGCGCGCTTCGCGGCCCTCCTCGTCGGCCCAGGAATGGACCGCGAACTCGGCCGCCGGGTCGGCAATCCGCCGCGCGCCGGCCAGGAACAGCTCGACCCCGCCCGAGCGGACCGAGCCGCCAGCCGGAACCAGCGTGGCTATGCCGCGGGCGCGGATCATCCGGCCAAGCCGCAGGTTGGCGCGGTCATCCTCGGTGCCGGGGCACTCGATCATCTCGATCAGCGAGATGCCCGGATAGGCCTTCACCATGGCGGCAAACTGGGCCGGGCTGGCGCTGTCCGTCACATCGACCAGCGCGGCGCGGGTCGCATCGAGCACGCGGAACGGGCCGAAGGCGGCGATCCCCCGGGGAGCCTGGACCTGAAGCGGACCGACAAAGCGTTCGGAACCGGTCGGCTCGACGATCACCTCTTCGGTCACCGTCTCGACCACGGTCACTTCCGCGGCGCGCAGCGGCTGGGTGGCAGCGGCAAGCAGCACAAGGAACAGGGCAAGACGGCGCAGGATCATGCCCCCTCATCGCGCGCGCGGTCTTGCAGCTTTGCCAAGGCAATCGGTTAAGTTCGGGTAACCACCGGTCCGGAGCGGCTTTTTCTCGACAGCGCCCTGCCTCCGGGGCATTCCTTAAGTGTTTGTAACAGGGGGTGTGCTTGGTCGCGCTGGTCCAGACGGTTGCCTATCTCGGGCTTGAGGCCCGCGCGGTCGAGGTGCAGTGCCAGATCGCGCCCGGCCTGCCGCGCTTCAACCTGGTCGGGCTGCCAGACAAGGCCGTGAATGAAAGCCGTGAGCGGGTGCACGCGGCGCTCGCCGCGATGGGGCTGGCGCTGCCGCCCAAGCGGATCACGATCAATCTATCCCCGGCCGACCTGCCCAAGGAAGGCTCGCACTATGACCTGCCGATTGCGCTGGCGCTGCTGGCGGCGATGGGCGTGACCGATGCCGAGCAGATCGCCGACTTCGTCGCGGTGGGCGAACTGGCACTCGACGGCCGGATCGTGCCGACGCCGGGCGTGCTGCTGGCCGCGCTCCATGCCTCGGGTGCGGACAAAGGGCTGATCTGCCCGGCAGCCCAGGGCGGGGAGGCGCGGTGGGCCAGCGGCATCCCGATCGTCGCCGCGCCTGATCTGGTCAGCCTGCTCAATCACCTGAAAGGGACTGCGCGCCTGGCCGATCCGGTGGCGGGTGAGGTTGAGGCGGCGGCGCATGGCCCGGACCTCAAGCAGGTCAAAGGCCAGGAAGTGGCCAAGCGCGCGCTGGAGATTGCCGCAGCCGGTGGCCACAATCTGCTGATGATCGGCCCGCCCGGAGCGGGCAAAAGCCTGATGGCGGCCTGCCTGCCGGGCATCCTGCCGCCGCTCACCCCGGCCGAGGCGCTCGAGGTGTCGATGGTTGCCTCGGTCGCCGGTACTCTGGAGGAAGGGCGGATCAGCCGCACCCGGCCGTTTCGCTCACCGCACCATTCAGCCTCGATGGCGGCCCTGACGGGCGGCGGCCTGCGGGTTCGGCCGGGTGAGGTCAGCCTGGCGCATCTGGGCGTGCTGTTCCTGGATGAACTGCCCGAGTTCCAGCGCGCCGTGCTCGATTCGCTGCGCCAGCCGCTGGAAACCGGGTCGGTCGATGTGGCGCGGGCCAATGCCCATGTGACCTATCCGGCGCGGGTGCAACTGGTGGCGGCGATGAACCCGTGTCGCTGCGGCTATCTGGGCGATCCGGCGCTGGGTTGCAGCCGCGCGCCGCGCTGCGGGGCCGATTACCAGGCCAAGGTTTCGGGGCCGATGCTCGATCGGATCGATCTGCACGTGGAAGTCGATCCAGTCAGCGCCGCCGACCTCGCTCTGCCGCCGCCGAGTGAAGGCAGCGCGGAAGTGGCCGCGCGGGTCGCAGCGGCGCGGGCTGTGCAGGTTGAACGGCTGGAAGGCACGGGCAAGACCAGCAATGCCCAGCTCGACGGCGATCTGCTTGAATTGCATGCGACGCCGGACGAGGCCGGGCGCAAGCTGCTGATGCAGGCAGCCGAGGCGATGCGGCTATCGGCGCGCGGCTATACCCGGATGCTGCGCGTTGCGCGGACCATTGCCGACCTGGCGGGTGCCGAGGGTATCGGGCGCATCCATGTGGCCGAAGCGCTCAGCTATCGGCGCGTGGTCGGCCGCAGTTAAAGGGCGCGGAGCTTTCGTCCGGCTTCGTCCTGCGTCCAGTTCACGTCAGCCTGGTCGCGCCATTCCAGTTCCATCGGGCTGAGCACGCGGCCGTCCTGGGCGCGGATGGCGATCTGCTGGATCGGCATGCCGTCGCGCTCGTCGCACAGCACGGGGTTGGAGGGGACGCCAGCGCCATACTTTTCGCCCCACTGGCGCAGCGCCAGCATGGCGGGCAGCAGGTCCAGCCCCTTCTCGGTCAGGCGGTATTCGATCTTGCGGCGATCGTCGGGCAGGGCCTGGCGTTTCATGATGCCATGTTCGACCAGCCGGGCCAGACGGTTGGAAAGGATATTGCGGGCAATGCCCAGCGCCCCGAGGAATTCCTCGAAATGATGCAGGCCATTGAATGCGGCGCGCAGGATCATAAATGACCAGCGCTCGCCCATCACCTCAAGGGCGGCGGGCAGGCCACAGTTGTTGATCTCGTCGAGCGGCTCACGAAGGCCCATCGTCGTCATCCCCTTTGTCCCTGGGTCGGCACCCTAGCCCAAAACTGGCTCGCTTGCCGACAAGAAAATCTTTGCTGCGCCGCACAGTTTCTAGTTGCAACTGAAAACCTATCGCGATAAGTAGTGATTCGCAACGCAAATCGGTGTCTCCCTCCCAGGACCCCTTCGATCCCTGCGTGCAGACAGAAACGTGACGAACCAGAATTGCATAGGGGAAGAACCATGACTGCCACCCTCAACCCGTTTTCGCGCACCCTGCTGGCCGCCGGCCTCGCCGTGGTTGGCACCATTGCCAGCTTCGCTGCGACCACCAGCACGGCCCAGGCCCAGACCGCCTCGCGTTACAGCGCCACCCTTGCCGCGCCGGCTGCCGAAGCCGCCAAGGTCGTCAATGGCGTGAACTGGACCTGCAATGGCACCGAATGCAGCGGCCGCATCGATGGCGCCGCTCCGATCAACACCTGCACCCGGGTCGTGAAGGCCTTTGGTCAGGTTACCAAGTTCGCCACCCCCAAGGGCGAATTCGACGCCGACAAGCTCGCGCGTTGTAACGCGGCCGCCTGACGCATTACCCGGCCAGCGCCCACCCACTCCGGGCGCTGATCGGCAGGCATTCCTTACAGCCCCCCAAATAGCTGGGCCTCCGTCGCAAGACGGGGGCCCTCTTTTTTGCGCTCAGAGCAGGCCGCGGTGGCGCAGGTCTTCAGCCAGCAGGTCAGCCGCGGTAAAGTGGTGCGCGTGCCAACCGCATTCGCGGGCCGATATCACGTTGGGCAGGCTGTCATCGATGAACAGCATGGTGCCCGGATCGCGCCCGAACCGCCGCGCCGCCAGCGCGTAGATCGCCGGATCGGGCTTGGCGAGCTTCTCTACGCCGGAGACAACAATGTCACCAAACCGCTGGAGCAGCGGGAAGGTATGATGGAACCCCGCCCAGGTATCGGCACCGAAATTGGTGATTGCGTAAAGCGGCACACCGGCGGCGTGCAGCCGTTCCACCAATTCGGAGCTGCCGGGGACAGGACCGGGGATCGATTCGTTGAACCGCGCGAACCAATCATGAATGTGCTGAGCGTACTGAGGGAACAGCACCGAACGTTCGGCCACGAGTTCGGCCGCCGGCCGGCCGGCATCGTGTTCGGCATGCCAGGAAAGCGGAATAACCTCTTCCATGAACCAGTCGAGTTCGGCCGGATCATCGAAGCGGTCGATATAGGGCAGGCGGCGATCCCAACGGACCAGGACATTGCCGATATCGAACACCACGGCTTCGATTCGCTGGGTCATGCGGAGTTCCCGATGGCTAAAACGGTTTCGGCCCGCACCCCTTGCAGGAGGCGGGCCGATCAGACTTCAGCGCAGGGCGAGGGCCCTGCCACGCAGAGCTTAGCCCTGGCGCGCCTTGAAGCGGCGGTTGGTCTTGTTGATCACATAGGTCCGGCCACGACGGCGGATCACGCGGTTGTCCCGGTGGCGGTCCTTGAGCGACTTGAGGCTGTTGCGAATCTTCATGATGTCCTCGGGTGCGGTACGAACCGCTGAAAACTTGGAGCCGCGCCGTTACGGACGAGTCACGGCAAAGTCAACCGATGTTGGTGCGGAAGGCCCTCCGGCCTTCCTTGGCAACACCGGCCCGCTCCCCCGGC
>DKII01000104.1 GCA_002454125.1 Novosphingobium sp. UBA6722 | reverse complement strand
CCGGGGGCTTTTTCGTTTTCAAGGCTGGTAAAGAACCTTACTTGCCCTGCCAGTTCGGCTTGCGCTTTTCGGCAAAGGCAGCGGCGCCTTCGCGGGCGTCGGCGCTGGTGAAGACCGGCGCGATATAGGCGGCCTGCTTCTGCCACATCTCTTCGTTGCTCCAGGTGTGCGAATCGCGGATGATCGCCTTAGAGGCGATCAGGGCCAGCGGGCCGTTCTCGGCAACGCGGGCGGCAAGCTCGAGCGCGGCGGGGAGCGAGGGCCCTTCGACCACGCGGTTGACGAAGCCCAGCTCATAGGCGCGCGCCGCATCGATGAAATCGCCGGTCAGGGCCAGTTCCATCGCGATCCGCGGCGGGATCTGGCGCGGCAGCTTGATCAGGCCGCCAGCCGCAGCCGCGAGGCCGCGCTTGGCTTCAGGAATGCCGAACTTCGAGGCCGCGCTGGCGACGATCAGGTCGCACGAGAGCGCCAGTTCCATGCCGCCGGCCAGGGCAAAGCCGTCAACCGCGGCGATGACCGGCTTCTTCGGGGTCCATTCGGTCAGGCCGCCAAAACCGCGGCCTTCGATGCTGGGACGCTCGCCGCGCAGGAAGCCCTTGAGGTCCATGCCGGAGCAGAAGGTGCCGCCCGCACCGGTCAGCACGGCGCAGCGCAGGTCGTTCTCGGCCTCAAGCCGATCCATTGCCGCGCTGATGCCTTCGGCCTGGGCCTTGTTCATTGCATTCTTGGCCTCGGGCCGGTTCATCGTGACGATCAGCACGCCATCGCGGACTTCGGTAAGGACTTCGGGGGCTTCGCTCATGAGTCTGGATCCTCTCGCCAGGTGTTTAACCGGACGATTAAAGCGCCAGACGCGCGAGGTCCAGCCCTTACTTGCGCCACGCGCCGCCTCTGCTAAGGGATCGCCTGATTTTCCGCTAACTCCCCAGTGAAAGACGAACCCGCGATGGCCAAGATCAAGGTAACCAACCCTGTCGTCGAAATGGACGGCGATGAGATGACCCGCATCATCTGGCAGTGGATCCGCGAACGGCTGATCCTGCCTTACCTCGATATCGACCTGAAGTATTACGACCTCTCGGTCGAAAAGCGCGACGAGACCAACGACCAGATCACCGTCGATGCCGCCAACGCCACCAAGCAGTACGGCGTGGCCGTGAAGTGCGCGACGATCACGCCGGACGAGGCCCGCGTTGAGGAATTCAAGCTCAAGAAGATGTGGAAGAGCCCGAACGGCACTATCCGCAACATCCTGGGCGGCGTGGTGTTCCGCGAACCGATCGTGATCCAGAACGTGCCGCGCCTGATCCCGGGCTGGACCGACCCGATCGTGGTCGGCCGTCACGCCTTTGGCGACCAGTACCGCGCCACTGACACGCTGATCCCGGGTCCGGGCACGCTGCGCCTGGTCTTCGACGGTGAGGATGGCCAGACCATCGACCTCGAAGTGTTCAAGTTCCCCAGCGCCGGCGTTGCCATGGCGATGTACAACCTGGACGATTCGATCCGCGATTTCGCCCGCGCCTCGCTGAACTATGGCCTTGGCCTCGGCTGGCCGGTCTACCTCTCGACCAAGAACACCATCCTCAAGGCCTATGACGGCCGCTTCAAGGATCTGTTCCAGGAAGTGTTCGAGACCGAGGGCTTCGCGCAGAAGTTCAAGGACGCCGGCATCGTCTATGAGCATCGCCTGATCGACGACATGGTCGCCTCGGCGCTCAAGTGGAGCGGCGAATTCGTGTGGGCGTGCAAGAATTATGACGGCGACGTCCAGTCGGACCAGGTGGCGCAGGGCTTTGGCTCGCTCGGCCTCATGACCTCGGTCCTGCTCTCGCCCGACGGCAAGACCGTGGAAGCCGAAGCCGCGCACGGCACCGTCACCCGTCACTATCGCCAGCACCAGCAGGGCAAGGCGACCAGCACCAACCCGATCGCCAGCATCTTCGCCTGGACCCGCGGCCTGATCTATCGCGGCAAGTTCGACAACACGCCCGATGTGGTGAAGTTTGCCGAAACGCTGGAGCGGGTCTGCATCGAAACCGTCGAAAGCGGCAAGATGACCAAGGACCTTGCGATCCTGATCGGCCCCAACCAGCCGTGGCTGACCACCGAAGGCTTCTTCGAGGCAATCGTCGAGAACCTCGAAAAGGAAATGCAGGCCTGGGCCTGATTCCCACCGCCTGACCGGCAAAAGAGACCAAGCCCCCTGCCCGCAAGGACAGGGGGCTTTCTTTTGGCCTGCCGCTCCCGCTAAGGTCGGGCCATGGCCAGCCCAACCGAATTCGTGCCGACTTCGTCACTTGGCGATGCCCTGGTTATCCTGGGCGCTGCCGGGATCGTGATTCCGCTGTTTGCGCGGTTCCGGATCACGCCAGTGGTCGGTTTCATCCTGGCCGGCGTGCTGGTCGGGCCCTTCGGTCTGGGCGGCATGGCGGCGGAGCAGCCGTGGCTGTCCTACATCACGATCAGCGATCCCGGCCGGCTGGCACCCTTTGCCGAATTCGGGATCATCCTGCTGCTGTTCACGATCGGGCTGGAGCTGTCCTTCAAACGGCTCTGGCAGATGCGCAAGACGATCTTCCGCATCGGCCCGATGGAGCTGTTCGGCGGCGGCGCGCTGATTGCGCTAGTGCTGTTATTGCTCGGCAATTCACTGCCGACCGCCCTGGCGCTGGGCCTCGCCTTGGCACTCTCCTCGACCGCGCTGGTGCTGCGGATCGCCGATACGCGCACCCCGGTCGGCCGCGCCGCGCTGGGCACCTTGCTGTTCGAGGATATCGCGCTGGTCCCGATCATCTTCCTGCTGGGCGCCATGGGCCGCGGTGACCAAGCGAGTGACCTGGGCGATTTCCTGCACACCCTGGGCATGGGCGCGCTGGTGATCGTGGCGCTGCTGGGGATCGGGCGCTTCGCCCTGCCCCGCCTGTTTGCCCAGGCCGCCCGCACCAAGAGCCCCGAACTGTTCCTGGCCGCCAGCCTGCTGGTGGTGATCACCGCCGCGCTGGTGACCGGCGCGGTCGGGCTTTCCCCGATCGTTGGCGCGCTGGTCGCCGGCCTGCTGATCGCCGAGACCGACTATCACACCGAAGTCGAGGCGATCATCGAGCCGTTCAAGGGCCTGGCGCTTGGTGTGTTCCTGCTGACTGTGGGGATGAGCCTGGACCTGGGCATGGTCTGGGACCGGCTGTGGGAGGTGCTGATCGCCTTCACTCTGGTCCTCTCGGCCAAGGCGCTGGTCACCGGGGCCATGCTGCGGCTCAACGGCTATCGCACCGCCACGGCAACCGAGGCCGGGATCCTGCTGGCCAGCCCTTCGGAAACGACCCTGATCGTGCTGACCGCCGCGCTGGCGGTAAACCTGATCAGCGCCGAGGCGGCGCAGTTCTGGCAGATCGTCACGGCGCTGGGCCTGACCGTGACGCCGCTGCTGGCGATCTTCGGGCGCTGGCTGGCGCGACGGGTCGACCGGGCCGGATCGGCCGGCACCGATGCAGACGATGTCGGCTTGCAGCGGACCCTGATCATCGGCGGCGGCCGCGTCGGCAAGCTGGTGGCGGAGATGCTGAACGCGCATGACAAGCCCTACCTGATCATCGACGCCAATGCCGATCAGGTGCGTGAGAACCGTGCCGAAGGCCTGCGCACCGCCTATGGCGATGCTGCGCGCAACGATGCCCTCGCCCGGTTCGGCGCCGACCAGGCCAATGCCGTGATCCTGACGATGGACGAGCCCGTGGCCGTGCAGCGCATGGTCCGCCAGCTGCGCCGAGCCTATCCCGATCTGCCGATCATTGCCCGCGCCCGCGATGCCAGCAACGCCGCCGCGCTCTATCGCGCCGGTGCGAGCCATGCGGTGCCGGAAACGCTGGAAGCCTCGCTCCAGCTCTCCGAAGCCGTGCTGGTGGATATCGGCGTGCCAATGGGCCCGGTGATCGCCTCCATCCACGAAAAGCGCGACGAATTCCGCGCGCAGATCATGGAAGAGGGTGAACTCGACGAGAAGCCGCGCCTGAAGAGCGCGACCTTGCGGGAACGGGCAGGCAGTTAGCCCGCCAGCACGCCCTTCACCGCCGCGATTGCCTCGGCCGCCTTGTCACCATCCGGACCACCGCCCTGGGCCATGTCGGCGCGGCCGCCGCCGCCCTTGCCGCCCAGCGCTTCGACACCGGCGCGGACGAGGTCGACTGCGCTGATCTTACCGGTCAGGTCATCGGTGACTGCCGCCGCGATGCTGGCCTTGCCTTCGTTCACCGCGACGATCACCGCCACGCCCGAACCAAGCCGGGCCTTGGCCTGATCGAGCAGGCCGCGCAGTTCCTTGGGATCGAGCCCATCCAGGACCTGACCGGAGAACTTGACGCCGCCCACTTCCTCGTCCGCGCTCGCAGTAGCTGCAGAGCCGCCGCCCAGGGCCAGCGCCTTCTTGGCTTCGGCCAGCTCACGCTCCAGCTTGCGCCGCTCATCCAGCAGCGCGGCAACGCGGGCTTCGACATCGTCGGGCGTGGTGCGCAGCACGGCAGCAGCGCCCTTGAGCGCGTCTTCGCGGCCGGCGAGATAGCGGAAGGCGCCTTCGCCGGTCATCGCCTCGATCCGGCGCACGCCCGAGCTGACGGCGCTTTCGCTGACGATGCGGAACAGGCCGATATCGCCGGTCGCGCGCACGTGGGTGCCGCCGCACAGTTCGACCGAATAGGTCTTGTCGGTGGTGCGGCCCATCGAGAGCACGCGGACCTCGTCACCGTACTTTTCGCCGAACAGCGCCATGGCCCCGGCGGCGATGGCATCGTCCGGGCTCATCAGGCGGGTGACGACCGGCTCGTTGGCGCGGATCTCGGCGTTCACTTCGGCCTCAATCGCCGCAATGTCCTCGGCCGTCAGCGCGGTCGGGTGCGAGAAGTCGAAGCGCAGGCGATCGGCCGCAACCAGCGAGCCCTTCTGCGTCACATGCGCGCCCAGGCGGTTGCGCAGCGCAGCATGAGCCAGGTGCGTGGCGGAGTGGTTGGCGCGGATCGCATCGCGGCGCGCGACATCGATGTCGAGCTTGACCACGTCGCCGACCTTGACCGTCCCGGCCTGGACCGTGCCGTTGTGGGCATGCAGCCGGCCGAGCGGCTTGGCGGTGTCAGCCACCGCGATAGTCAGGCCATCAGCCCCGGCAATCGTGCCGCTGTCGCCAGTCTGGCCGCCGCTTTCGCCATAGAACGGGGTCTGGTTGACGATCACCGTCACCGCATCGCCCGCGCTGGCGCTGTCAACTTCCTTGCCATCCTTGACCAGTGCGACGACCTGCGCCTCGCCCGTGGTGGCGGTATAGCCAGTGAACTCGGTCGCGCCGACGCGTTCGGCGATGTCGAACCACACTTCGGCGTCGGCGGCCTGGCCAGAGCCCTTCCAGGCGGCGCGCGCGGCGGCCTTCTGCTGGGCCATGGCCGCATCGAAGCCGGCGCGTTCCACCCCGATCCCGCGGGCGCGCAGCGCGTCCTCGGTCAGGTCATAGGGGAAGCCATAGGTGTCATAGAGCTTGAACGCGGTTTCACCCGGCAGCTCGCCGCCCTCGCCCATCGCGCCGGTCGCTTCGTCGAGCAGCTTGAGCCCGTTGGCGAGGGTGCGGCGGAACTGCACCTCCTCGCGCTGCAGGGTTTCCTCGATCAGCGGCTGGGCCCGGCCCAGCTCGGGATAGGCGGCGCCCATTTCCTGCACAAGCGATGCCACCAGGCGGTGCATCAGGGGCTCCTTCGCGCCCAGCAGGTGGGCGTGGCGCATGGCGCGGCGCATGATCCGGCGCAGCACATAGCCGCGGCCTTCGTTGCTGGGCAGCACGCCATCGGCCAGCAGGAAGCTGGTCGAGCGCAGGTGATCGGCGATCACGCGGTGGCTGGCCTTGCTCTCACCCTCGGCCTTGACTCCGGTCAGCCCTTCCGAGGCGGCAATCAGCGCCTTGAAGGTGTCGGTATCGTAATTGTCGGTCACGCCCTGCATGACCGCGGCGATCCGCTCCAGCCCCATGCCGGTGTCGATGCTGGGCTTGGGCAGTTCGCTGACGATCTCGTCGGCCGCCTGCTCATACTGCATGAAGACCAGGTTCCAGACCTCAACGAAGCGGTCGCCGTCCTCGTCCGGGCTGCCAGGAGGGCCGCCGAAGATGTGATCGCCGTGATCGTAGAAGATTTCGCTGCACGGCCCGCAGGGACCGTCAGAGCCCATCGCCCAGAAATTGTCCTTGGTCGGGATGCGAATGATCCGCTCTTCCGGCAGGCCGGCGATCTTCTGCCACAGGGCAAACGCCTCGTCATCGGTGTGATAGACGGTGGCGGTCAGGCGGTTCGGGTTGAGGCCCCATTCCTTGGTCAGCAGGGTCCAGGCGTGGATGATCGCCTGTTCCTTGAAATAGTCCCCGAAGCTGAAATTCCCCAGCATTTCGAAGAAGGTATGGTGGCGCGCGGTATAGCCGACATTGTCGAGGTCGTTATGCTTGCCCCCGGCGCGCACGCACTTCTGGCTGGAGGTGGCGCGCGGGGTGGCACGGGTTTCCAGACCGGTGAAGACGTTCTTGAACGGCACCATCCCCGCGTTAGTGAACATCAGGGTGGGATCGTTGTAGGGAACCAGCGGAGCCGACTGCACCACCTCGTGCCCGTGCGAGCCGAAGTAATCGAGGAAGGAGCGGCGAATGTCGTTCGTCGAGGTCATAGCGCCTCGCCCCTAGGACAGGCGCGGTTTTGCGGCAAGCGGGAAGGCACGATCAGGCTGATCGACCGTGCTAATTGCTGCGTGCCGATACCAGCCAGGCGGCAGCCGCCATGGCGATCAGGTTGCCGCTGCGATGCCGTTCCAGCCAGTCACGGATGCGCGCCTCGGCCGCGGCCCGCGCTGCACCCTCAAGGCTGCGCAGGTACGGCGCGGCCGGACCGATCCGGCGGAACAGGCCCAGCGCATCCTCCACCGGGTCCTCGCCCGTGCCGCAGACATAGGCGAAGTCGACCGGCGCAAGGGTGATGTCGCGCCACCCGGCCGCCGCAAGAATGCCCTCGACATGGGCCGGGTCGGCAAAGGCAAACGGGCCCGGCGCGCGCGGATCGGGCGCTGGCGGCAGGCCGAGCAGCGCGGCAAGGCCAGAAGCCCAGGCATTCTCAGCCGGCGCGCGAAAACAGGAGAACAGCAGCTGCGCTGCCGGTGCGGCACCGGCGCGGATATTGGCAAAGGCCGCCGGGGGATCGGCAAAGAACATCACGCCGTGGCGCGAAACCACCAGGTCGGGCGCAAAGGCCGGATCGCGCCAGCTGCCGGCATCGGCCTCAACAAAACGGACATTGCCCAGCTCTGTGCCGCGCCCCTTGGCCACCTCGATCAGGTCATAGGAGATATCGACGCCCAGCACCTGCGCCCCGGCATGCTGGCGGGCCAGCGCCAGCGACAGCTCGCCGGCCCCGCACCCGACATCCAACACGGCCTTGCCCACCAGTGGTGCGGCGCGGTCAAGCAATTGCTGGGTCAGGCCGGCGAACGAGCGGTCGGTCAGCGCATAGTTCTGCGCCCAGCTGCGCCCAACCTGTGTGCGCCAATCCATCTCTGTCGTCATGGCGGCAGGCTAGGACCGGCCCACGCGCGGCGCAAGTGCTGGCTAACGCAGGTTGCGCGCCGCCGTGGCGGCGATCTCGCGCACCAGCTTGGCGGCAAGGATTGCCGTGCGATCATGGCTGTCGAAGCGCGGGTTGAGCTCGACCACGTCGGCGCCGACAATCCGGGCCGTCTGGGCGTGCAGCACCGCCAAAACTTCGCGCGTGCGCAGTCCGCCCGGCTCGGGGTGCGAGACACCTGGCGCTTCGGCCGGATCAATCCCGTCGAGATCGAGCGACACGTAGAGCGGCCCATCGAGCACCGGGACCTTGCCAGGGGCAAAATCGGCGATCGGGATGATCTCCACGCCAAATCGCGCGGCCTGCTCGCGGCAATGGCGGTTCAATGTGCGGATCCCGACCTGGACCAGGCGGCGGCAATGGCCGGCCTCGAGAATCCGGGCGAAGGGCGAAGCATGGCTGCGCGGGTTGCCTTCGAAATCGTCGTAGAGGTCTGGGTGTGCATCGAAGTGCAGGATGTTGAGTGGGCCGTGATGTGCCGCAATCGCTGCGACCACGGGAAACGATACGGCATGGTCCCCGCCCAAAAGTAGCGGGATGGCCCCGGTATTGAGGCTTGCGGTGACGGCAGCACGGATGATGGCATCATCGCCGGCCGTTTCAGTCAGCGGCAGGTCACCGCGATCCTCCAGCAGGAAGTCGTGGCCGATTTCCTGCCCGTCTTCCGCCGCCAGGTTGCCCCGGTCGCTCCACAGCGCCGCACGGATCGCTTGCGGCGCCGCAGCAGGACCGCGCGCGAAGGAAGAATTGCAGTCGGTCGGCAAGCCGATGAGATGGAAGGTCGGTGTGAGCATGGTGCTGCTTGGTCCACCAGTGGCGCGCAAGGTCAAGCCCCCGATTCACGAAAAGACCGGCGCGGGGCCTGTGAGGCACGCCGCGCCGGTCCTGTTTCGTGGAGGGCACCCTGGGGTATTGGGGGACGGGGTGCCCTCCCCTGGGAAGATTACATGTCGTCGTCCCCGTCGGGACCCGTCATCATCTCCCCGGCAAGACCTTCGGTTTGGCCGCGGATCGCAGCCTCCAGCCGGTCGCAGAGCTCGGGATTTTCCTTGAGGTAGGTTTTGGCATTCTCACGCCCCTGGCCGATCCGGATCGAATCGTAGGAGAACCAGGCGCCCGACTTCTCAACCAGGCCGGCCTTGACGCCGAGGTCGAGGATCTCGCCGATCTTCGAGATGCCTTCGCCGTACATGATGTCGAATTCGACCTGCTTGAACGGCGGGGCGACCTTGTTCTTGACCACCTTCACGCGGGTCGTGTTGCCGACGATGTCGTCGCGGTCCTTGATCTGGCCGGTGCGGCGGATATCGAGCCGGACCGACGCGTAGAACTTGAGCGCGTTGCCGCCGGTGGTGGTTTCCGGATTGCCGTACATCACGCCGATCTTCATGCGCACCTGGTTGATGAAGATCACCATGCACTTGGAACGGGCGATCGACCCGGTCAGCTTGCGCAGCGCCTGGCTCATGAGGCGCGCCTGCAGGCCGACATGGCTGTCGCCCATCTCGCCCTCGATCTCGGCGCGCGGCACCAGCGCGGCGACCGAGTCGACGACGAGGATGTCGATGGCGTTGGAGCGGACCAGCGTGTCGACGATTTCCAGCGCCTGTTCGCCGGTGTCGGGCTGCGACACGATCAGTTCGTCGATGTCGACGCCCAGCTTCTTGGCATAAATGGGGTCGAGCGCATGTTCCGCGTCGACGAAGGCAGCGGTGCCGCCGGCCTTCTGGGCTTCGGCGATCGCATGCAGCGTCAGCGTGGTCTTGCCC
>DKII01000030.1:2086-6962 GCA_002454125.1 Novosphingobium sp. UBA6722 | reverse complement strand
CTTGAGCGCCGGGTGGCGCGGCTCAACGCCGCCGCCTTGCGCCGGGCCTGGCTGACCGGGCTGCTCCGCGCCTTGCCGCATCTGGCGGCAACCGCCATCGTCATTGCCGCCGCCCTGGCCGCGCCGCAAATGCCAGCCAGCGGAATGGCCGGACTGGTGCTGGTGATCGGGATCATCGGCCTGGCCTTGCGCGATCTCGCCCGCGCAGCCGAACTGGCGGTGCCTGGCCGCGTATCACGCCATCGGATTGCCCGGATGCTGGCGCTGCCAGTGCTGGCCTATCCCGATCCGGCCCCCTGGCAGCGCGGCGAGACGCGCGCGCTGGTGCTTCAGGCGGTCCGGCTGACTGCCGATCAGCCGCCCCTTTCCGCCCGGCTTGAGCGCGGCGAAGTGACCTTGCTCGATGGCGATCCGGCCCAGGTCGGGATGCTGCTGCGGGTACTGGCCGGCCTGGCCCAGCCGCACAGCGGCGCGGTCCGCTGGAACGGCGCAGATCTGCTGGCCTGCCGGCCGGTCAGGCGACGCCGGATCGTTGGCCTGGTCAGTGCCGACCTGCCGCTGCTGCGCGACAGTCTTGGCATGAACCTGCGCTATCGCCAGCCTGATCTGGAAGCGGCAGATCTGTCCGCGCTGGCCTCCGCCTGGGGCCTCGATCCCGGCGATAGCGCCGGTCCGACCCAAACTGCCGCGCTGCTGCGGGCGCTGGCCGGCAAGCCGCCGATCCTGCTGCTGGCTCCTGACGAGCGCGCGCTCTCGGACGGCGAAGCAGCGCGGCTGGCCGATGGAATCGCTGACTGGCCCGGCGTGGTCCTGCTCGCCACGCGGCATCCAGCGCTCAGCCGCCGCGCCACACGGCACTGGCAGCTTGGCCCGGCCGGACTGATCGACCTGCCGCGTCCCGCCCCCAGCCTCGTCGGCCAGGAGAATGCTGCATGACTGCGCTTGCCCTTGTTTCTCGCGCCGCGGCCGTGCCCCCGCGCCCGCGCCCGCGGTTCCTGCGCGTCCCCGGCCAGCCGGAGCGCGAGTATTACCTACTGCTCCCCACCAACCTGCGCCCTGGTGCCGAGCCGCTGGTGCTGGTCCATGGTATCTCGCGCAATGCCCCTGAACTGGTGTTGCGCTTTGCCGAGCTGGCCAACCGGCTCGGCGTGCCGCTGATCGCGCCGCTATTTCGCCGCGAGAGTTTTGGTCAGTACCAACAGGTGATCGACCCGCGTGGCGGCCAGCGCAGCGACCTCGCCCTGCTGGACATTCTCGACGATGCCTCCAGCCGCTTTGGCCTTTCTGCCCGACAAGTCGCACTGTTCGGCTTTTCCGGCGGCGCGCAGTTCGCGCACCGGTTTGCGCTGCTGCATGCCGACCGGGTGCGCACCTGCGTGCCGGTTTCGGCGGGCTGGTACACCATGCCCGATCCGGAGCTGGCCTGGCCGCTAGGTCTCGCACAGAGCCCACTCCCAATTCACCCCCGGGCGCAGTCGATCCCCTTCCATGTGATCGTTGGCCAGCGCGAGCGCGATGATGACGATGCCCTGCGCCGCAACCCTGCGCTCGATGCCCTGCAGGGTGAAAACCGCCGCGCCCGTGCCCGCAACTGGCACCGCGCCCTGCGCAAGGCCGGATGGAGCCGGGCCTCCAGCCTGACCGTGCTGCCGCGCACCCGCCACAACTTCTCCTGCGCCCACCGCAATGGGCTGATCGAAACCGTTTTCCGCCTGATTGGACACCAAGGAATCGAATGATGAAGAACACCGCACTGATCACGCTGCTTTTGGCAGCAACGAGCACCGCCGCCTGGGCCGATGGCCTGAAGGCCGACGAACGCGGCCTGACGCTGGAACAGGGGCCGATCGAGCTCAACCTCGGCGGCCGGATCCACGTCGATGCCAGCGTATTCGACGAACCCGCCACCGGCCGCACCGGGGTGACCGATGCCGATTTCCGCCGGGCGCGGCTGGAACTGTCAGGCAAGGTCGGTGACGTGGTCCGCTTTCGCATCGACCGCGAATTCGCCGGCCGGTCAAAGGGCTGGCGCAATCTCTGGGCCGGAATCGCCCCGACCGACAATGTCGAACTGCGCGGCGGCAACATGATGGCGCCGTTCTCAGCCGAGGACCTGCAGAGTTCGAATACCATTCCCTTTGCCGAACGCTCGCTCGCCTCGGCGCTGGGGGCTGGCTACGGGCTGGGCGGGATGGCCAGTGCGAGCGGCAAGCGCTGGAGCGCGGCGCTGGGCTGGTTCGATGATGCCCTCGACAACGACGAAGGCCGCTCGGCCGAACGCGGCCGCGGTCTGGTGGGCCGGGTCACTGTCCTCCCGGTTAGCGCCGGCAAGACCCGGCTCCACCTTGGCCTGGCCGGGGAACGCCGCTCCTTCCGCCCTGGCGAGAACCTGCGTCTCTCGGCCGATGCCGGCAGCGTCCTTGCCCCCAATGCCATGGCGACTGGCGCGCTTACCGGGATCGAGCATCTCAATGCCTGGAACGGTGAAGCCGGCCTGGCGCAAGGGCCGGTGCTGATCCAGGCGCAGGTCAGCGGCATGGAGCTGCAGAGGTGCGCCCTGCCCAACCTGCGGTTCAATGGCCAGACGCTCCAGGCGGCCTGGCTGGTGACCGGCGGCGGATATGACTATTCACGCGGGACCGGCAATTTCTCCGGCCCCGACCTTAAGCGTCACCGCCTCGCGCTGGAACTCGCGGCCCGCTACAGCCGGCTCGATCTGGCGGATGGCGCCTTCGATGCTGGCACTGGCCGGGCTTTCACGGCCGCTGCCAATGCCTATTGGGGGCGAAACTTGCGGCTGATGCTGGACTATACCCGCACGACCGTGCGCTTCACGGGCGCCGTGCCGCAGCAGACCACCAATACCGGGGTCGCCCGGATCCAGCTCAACTTCTGATCTGCGCGGAGCCGTCGCTGGCCAGGGTCAGCGGCGGCTCCAGCCTTGCTTGATCAGAGCCGTCTCTTCCTGCTGCCCAACCGGATCGGAGGCACCGATCCGGCGATAGGCAGCATCGAGCGCGGCCCCATCTCCGCCTGCCGCCAGGCCGATCTCATCCGTGGCCGATGGACCAGTCGCGGCCGCTTCGCCTTCGATCGTCCAGCCCTTGTCGCCGCGGCAGGCCAGCGCGGTCTTGGCACCATCGCGGAATTCGCGGCACCACCGGCCATCGGCGGCGCGCACGGTCAGCGTCGGCTCGATCGTGCGCCCATCAGCCAGGCGCGTGGCCGTGAGCGAGGGCGTGGTATCCAGCGCCAGGCTCAGCGCATCGGGCTCAGCTCCGCGCTGCGGTACGGCCAGCAGCAACAGCGCCGCCAGGCTGGCCGCAACAGCACCGCCCAGGGGCAGCGCATGGCGGCGCCAGAACGGTTGATTGTCATTGGCGGCCATTTGCGCTGGGGTCGGCTCGGCCAGACCCATTCGCTTCAGCAGATCGCGATCAATCTGGGTTTCGGCCAGCGGCGCAAGCGCGCCTTTCAGGAAGGCATCGTTGGCCTGCCATTCGGCCGCGCGGCGCGCGAGTTCGGGATTTGTCTCGAGTTCGCGCTCGAAGGCAGCAACCTCCTCGGGCGACAGCGCGCCATCGAGCCAGGCGGCCAGGCGCTCGTCAATATCGTCGCTCATTGCACTGCCCCCGGGCCGCGTCCGACCACCTGTTCAATCCGTCCGCGCGCACGGGCAAGGCGGCTCATGATGGTGCCGACCGGCACTTCCAGCACCTCAGCCGCCTCGCGGTAACTAAGGCCTTCGACCACCACCAGCAGAAAGGCGGCGCGTTGATCATCGGGAATGGCCTGCAAGGCCCGCTGGGCCGCGGCCAGGTCGGAGCGGCCTTCGAGCGTGACGCGGCCATCCTCGCCCATGGTCTCGGGCAATTCATCGACCGGCACCTGGTGCCCGCGGCGCTGTGCCGCACGCGCGCCGTCGATGTGCAGGTTCTGGGCAATCCGGAACATCCAGCTGTCCAGCCGGGTGCCGGGCACAAACTGGTGCGCGCGTGCCAGGGCCCTTTCCACGGTCGATTGCATCAGGTCGTCTCCATCCTGGGCATTGCCCGCAAGCCCCTGGCAAAACCGGCGCAGCCGCGGGAGCGCGGCGATCACCGCGTCCTTGAACGTCTGCCCTGCAGCCTTACCGGCAGCCATGCATTCCCCGCCATAACGACCCGCCTGCCGCATTATTCCGGCAGCCTGACGCTTTTTTGTTCAGCGCTTTGCCGGCTATTGCAAGTCCGGTGCGGAATATATCCCGTTGCGGTGCGTTCTGGCAGTGGAACCACGGGATAGGATTGGGGTCATGGTGCGCAAGGCATTGCTCGGACTGACACTGGCCGCGCTGGCGGGAAGCGTCGGCATGGCCAACGATCGCGCCCCCGAAACCGGCAGCCGCGCGCAGGAACGGCTCGATCGCGAAACGGCGCGCACCGCCGAACGCAGCGAAGAACGTGCCGCCCGCTATGCCGAGGAACGCGCCCGGATCGAGGAGCGCGCGCTGCAAGAGTCGGACAAGGCGGCGACCGATCTCGCCAAGCTCGATGCCGACCAGGTCCGTGAGCAGGAAAAGATCGCCGAGGATGCCGCCAAGGCCCAGGAGGACTTCGCCGAAGACAGCGCCAAGGAGGCGGAGGACGCCGCCGAGGAAGCGGACAAGCTGGCCGAACGCGACGATGATGGCGGCTCATCCGGTTCCAGCCAGATGATGCGCGACCTGGGTGACAGCGAAGGGGCGGAGCATGACCAGGATGGCTTCCCGGTTCGGCGCGGCGAAGTGGTCGGGATGGATTTCAGCGCCGCGACACTCGATGCCGCCCGCGCCCGCGGCTTCCGGGTAATCGAGCGGACCCGGCTGGGCGTGCTCGACCGCGAAGTGGTGCGGCTC
>DKII01000030.1:0-2033 GCA_002454125.1 Novosphingobium sp. UBA6722 | reverse complement strand
GGTGCGGCTCGCCGCGCCGGCCGGCATGACATCACTGGCCGCGCGCAAGGTGATGCAGGACCTTGATCCCAAGGCCGTGATCGATCTGGTCCATTACTATGGCCTCAACCTGACTGCTGGCGGCAAGGGCAAGAAGATTGGCGGCAGTCCGCCGCCGCGCCGAAGCACAGCACCGCTCGCCGTCGGGGTGATCGATACCGCCGTGACCAACCACGCCGCGCTGAGCGGCACGCGGATCGTCAGCTGGCAAGATGGCCTGCAGCCCGGTGCGCCTTCGGCCCACGGCACGGCCGTCGCTTCGCTGATCGTCGGCGAAGGCCAGGCGACGATCTATTCAGCCAATATCTTTCGCGGCTCGGCCAGCCGCCCGTTCACCTCGGCCGACGTGATCGCCGAAGCGCTGGAATGGAACCTGGCGCAAGGCGTGCAGACCATCAACATGAGCCTGGCTGGCCCGCGCAACGCGATCCTCGACCGCCTGATCCGCGATGCCGTGGCGCGCGGCCACACGATTGTTGCCGCTGCCGGCAATGGCGGCCCGACCGCACCGCCGGCCTATCCCGCCGCCGTGCCCGGCGTGGTGGCAGTCACCGCTGTCGACAAAGATCTGAAGGTCTATCGCTACGCCAACCGCGGCCGCTACATCACCGTCGCTGCACCCGGGGTCGACATTATCGCGGCGCGCGCACCGGGTGGTTATGCCCGCTTTACCGGCACTTCCTTTGCGACCCCCCACGTCACCGCCTGGCTGGCCCGCTGCCGCGCCGGCGGTGCCAGCGGAACGAACTGCACGGACCGCTTACGCAAGGCTGCCCGCGATCTGGGCACGACCGGCTTTGACGAGACCTATGGCTTCGGCCTGATAGACTGATCTTGCCACGACGCGCCTTCTAGGCATCGTTGCAATCACTCAGTCCCCAATGCCTTGAACTAAGTGGCGGAGAGGGTGTCCGCCCTGAATCTGTCATATAGTATTGATATTGCTCTGATAAAATGTTTCAAAAGCGCAATGGACCCACACTCAGACCCACACATCTAGATCGCTCAACATTGGTTTTGCGGACGAATTGAGCCGAAATCCATTTTATCATATGAAATATTATCATACCGAACGGTCTCCGCTAAATAGAAATGTCACTGTCGGGGACCCAGGGTGACGTGACCCCCTGATTTCCCTCCAAGATTGATTAGAGTCCGGCCCTTGAGAGAAGGAACGGACAGATGAAGCGACTACGATTTACAGAAGAGCAGATTATCGGGGTTCTGCGTGAGGCAGAGGCAGGCGCGAAGACGGCTGACCTGGCCCGCAAGCATGGCGTGTCGGAAGCGACGCTATACAACTGGAAGGCCAAGTATGGCGGCCTTGAGGTGTCGGAGGCGAAGCGGCTGCGGGCGCTCGAGGACGAGAACGGGCGGCTCAAGCGTCTGCTTGCCGACGCGATGCTGGACAACGCGGGTCTGAAGGATCTGCTGGCAAAAAAATGGTAACGCCTGCCGCCAAGCGGGAAGCGGTCGCGCATCTTCAGGCCCTGCTTGATGTCAGCGAGCGGCGGGCGTGCAGGGTCATCGATGCGGACCGGACAGTCATTCGCTACCAGTCGCGGCGCGATGATGGTGCTTTGCGCGAGAAGCTGCGGGAACTGGCGCATCAACGCCGCCGGTTCGGGTATCGGCGGTTGCACATCCTGCTGCGGCGCGAGGGGCTGACGATCAACCGCAAGAAGACCCAGCGGCTGTACCGCGAGGAAGGCTTGACCGTGCGGCGACGCAAAGGGCGCAAACGCGCGGTTGGTGCACGGGTGCCAGCTCCCGTTTCGGCGCTACCCAACCAGCGCTGGAGCCTGGACTTCGTGCATGATCAGATGATCACCGGTCGCCGGTTCCGGGTGCTCAACGTCGTCGATGATGTGACGCGCGAGTGCCTGGCGGCGGTTCCCGACACCTCGATCTCGGGCAAGCGGGTGGTGCGCGAACTGGCCGAGCTGATCGCGGTGCGGGGCAAGCCCGGTATGATCGTCAGCGACAACGTCCTG
>DKII01000106.1 GCA_002454125.1 Novosphingobium sp. UBA6722 | reverse complement strand
TCCGGCACACGCTCCAGCGCCGGCCAGTTGTACTGGATGTTCTGGCGCGTGGTGAAGTGGCCATAGCCGCGGTCATACTTGTCGGCGATATCGCCCAGCTTGCGCATCTGCGCGCCCGACAGCGTGCCATAGGGGATGGCAACGCGCAGCATGTAGGCGTGGAGCTGCAGGTAGAGCCCGTTCATCAGCCGCAAGGGCTTGAACTGGTCCTCGGTGATGTGGCCTTCGAGCCGGCGGCGCACCTGGTCGCGGAATTCCTCGACCCGGGCATCGACCATTGCCTGGTCGTAAGTGTCATACTTGTACATCAGATCACCCAATCGCCGGCGGTCGGATCGGCCGGTTTCAAAGTCAGGTCGGGGCGCACGGTCGGGCCGAGCGCGCGGATGCGTTCCTTGATGTGGCCAGGGCGCACCCCGGTCTCATCCTTCACCGCGTCGATCGCATAGGCGGCGTTGACGCGGCGCGCGGCCAGTTCGCGGGCCAGGATCGTGTCGGCGTGATCGCCCACATCGACCGCGTCTTCGACATGGAGCGACCATTGCACGCCGTCCCACCAGGTAACGGCGCCGGTCTTCAGGTCATTGCCGGTCAAAATCTTCACTGTGCAGCCTCCAGCGCCAGGGCGCGCAACGCTTCAACTTGGGGTTCGGCGGTCACTTCGCCGATCACGATCACGGCCGGGCTCTTCACCTTTTCGCGCGTGACCAGGTCCGGCAGGCCAGCCAGCGGGCCGCGCAGCACGCGCATCTGCGGGCGGGTGGCGTTCTCGATTACGGCCACCGGCATGTCCGGAGCCAGGCCGTCCTCAATCAGCTTGTCGGCAATCGCCTCGGCCGTGGCGAGGCCCATGTAGATCACCAGGGTGCGGCCCTGTCCGGCCAGGCCTGACCAGTTCTGTTCGCTGAGGCCCTTGCACTGGCCGGCAACGAAGCTGACGATTGAGGCCGAGCGGCGATGGGTCAGCGGCATCTGCGCGGCAGCAGCCCCGCCGATTGCGGCGCTGATCCCGGGGACGACTTCCACGGCAACGCCAGCGGCATGGCAGGCTTCCGCCTCTTCACCGCCGCGCCCGAAGATGAAGGGATCGCCGCCCTTGAGGCGGACGACTTCGGTGCCAGCCAGGGCTTCACGCACCAAGAGGGCGTTGATCGCGTCCTGCGGCATGGTGTGGCGCGAGCGGCGCTTGGCGACCGAAACCAGCCGGGCTTCGGGCCGGGCGAGAGCGAGGATCGCGGGATCGACCAGACCATCGTGAACGATCAGCTTGGCGCGCATGATCAACCGCGCGGCGCGCAGCGTCAGCAGGTCAGGATCGCCAGGACCGGCGCCAACCAGCCAGACCTTGCCAGCGTTGGGAGTAGGATTGCTCATCCTGCCCAAGTGCGCTTTCGGGCGCGCCGCTGCCAGCCAGAATGCCTTTGCAGGGGCTAAGGTTAGCTATTCGCCCTTCATCTGCTCGGGCGGGACCGGCAGTTCGACGCCGTGATCCTTGAACAGGTGCCAGACATTGCGGAGGATAGCCGAACGGATCATGCCGGTGCCGATCTCGGGCTGGCTGATCGAGACCTGGATCTCGAACTCGATGCCTTTCTCGGCAAAGTTGACGAGCCAGACGGCCGGCTTTGGTTCGGGCTGGACGCGCTCAACGCCTTCGATCGCCTGGAGCATAAGCCGCTCGGCAAGGTCGAGGTCGGTGCCATAGGTGACACGGACCGGCACCTTCATCCGTTCGTCCTTGGTGCTGGCGGTCCAGTTCTCGACCGCCGAAGTCATCAGCAATTCGTTCGGGATCAGATACTTGATGTGGTCGCGGGTGGTGACGGCAACGGCGCGGATGCCAATCCGGTTGACCTTGCCGACCGTCTTGTCCGCCCCGGTGCCGACCGCGATCACGTCGCCCGGCTCGATCGAGCGGTCCATCAGCAGGATGATGCCGGAGATGAGGTTGCCGAGCGTCTTCTGCAGGCCAAAACCGATCGCGAGGCCAAAGGCGCCAGAGAACACGGTCAGGGCGGTCAGGTTGATGCCGAGGATATCGACGCCAATCAGCACCAGCGCGGTCCAGACGGCGATGTTGACCAGCTTTTCGCCCAGCACCTGCTGTGCGAGGTCGAGCCGGGTCATGCGGCGGAAGACCCGGCGCACGAACCGGGTCAGCGTCCACCCGATCAGGATGACGCCGACAACAACCGTGAGGACCTTGAACCCGCCGAGCAGCGAGATGTGATAGCCGCCCAGATCGAATCCGATCGTATCGAGCCAGCCGAGGAATTCGGGCCAGCTCATGCCGCACTCCAGGCCGCCAGGCCGCGCGCCAGGTCGGCGATCAGGTCAGCCGGTTCCTCAAGCCCGATCGACAGCCGCACGCCAAACCGGTCGGCGCTGTCCATGCCGGGAAGCGGCCACTTGGTCGCAGTCCGAAGGCCTGCCGGATCGATCGGGGTAACGAGGCTCTCGAACCCGCCCCACGAATAGCCGATGCCGAACAGGGCCAGGGCATCGATGAAGGCATCGCGCGCCTTGCCGTCCTTGCCCTTGAACACCAGGCTGAACAGGCCGCAGCCGCCCGAAAAATCGCGGGTCCACAGCTCGTGCCCCGGGGATCCCGGCAGCATGGGATTGAGCACGCGGGCTACTTCCGGGCGCGCGCTGAGCCACTGCGCCAGCGCCAGCGAACTGGCGGTCTCGCGCTCCAGCCGCAGGCCCATCGTGCGCAGGCCGCGCAGGGCGAGGGCGGCATCGTCGGGCGAGACCACCTGGCCGAGGCTCTGCGCGGTCTTGCGCAGCTTGGCGTAGTACTTTTCGCCCGCTGCGGCGCTGCCCATCATCAGGTCGGAATGGCCGCCGACGTGCTTGGTCAGGCTCATCACCACGATATCGGCGCCGCGTTCCAGCGCCGGGAAGGCCAGCGGCCCGGCCCAGGTGTTATCCAGCACCACCACGATCCCGCGCTCCCGGGCGAGGGCAGCGAGCGCCGGCACGTCCTGCACTTCGAGCGTCAGGCTGCCGGGGCTTTCGAGCAGGACGGCCTTGCAGCGCTCGCACGCGGCGGCGGCAAATGCGGTGGGATCGAGCGGATCGAACCAGCGGGTTTCAATGCCCATGTCCTTCAGCAGCCCGCGCGCCATCGAGCGGGTCGGCTCATAGGCGTTGTCGGTCATCAGCAGGACATCGCCCTGCCGCAGCACGGAGAGCAGCGCCCCGGCCACCGCTGCAACGCCCGAAGGATAGAGCACGGTCCCGGCTGCGCCCGGTTCGAGCTCGGTCAGGGCATCGGCCAGCGCCCACTGGGTCGGCGAGCCGCGCCGGCCATAGTAGAAATGGCCATCCTCGTTGGGCTTGCCGGCGTGGACCGCTGCAGAATCGGGATAGAGGTGCGTCGAGGCACGCCAGACCGGCGGGCTGACCACCGAGCCTGGCTGACTGGGCGTGCCCGTCCATTCCGCGCTGCGCCCGGCCCCGACAAGGCGGGTGGCCGGAGCAATATTGTCAGGTGTCTTCTTCGCCAAACCGGGTCCGTTCGTAGTCGCTGCTCAGGCCGCGCCGGTCGCCTTTGGCGTGTCCGGATCGGCCCCCCACTCGCTCCAGCTACCGTCATAGAGCCTGCCGTCCTCCTTGCCCAGCAAGTGCATGGCAAACAAGAGCACGCAGGCAGTAACACCGCTGCCGCAGGTGGTGACGACCGGCTTGCCTAGGTCAATCCCGGCCCCGGCGAAGGCTTCCTTCAGCCCGGCCTTGTCCTTGAAGGTGCCATCGGCATTGAACAGGGCGGAATAGGGCAGGTTGCGCGATCCGGGGATATGGCCAGCGGCGATGTGCGGGCGCGGATCGGCTTCCTCGCCGGTGAAGCGGGCGGCACCGCGGGCATCGAGCACCTGTTCGGCGCCGCTCCCGACATTGGCCAGCATCTGCTCCTTGCTGCGGACCTTGCCTTCATCCTGCCAGGCGGTGAAGTGGCGGTGGCGCAGCGTTTCGCGGCCTTCGGCCAGCGGGCGCCCCTCGGCCTTCCATTTGGCGATGCCGCCATCGAGGATCGCGACATCGTGCGCGCCGAACAGCTTGAGCATGAACCAGGCGCGCGCCGCGGTCTTCACCGCGCTGTCATCGTAGATCACGATCCGGCTGCCATCGCCCAGGCCCAGCGACTGCATCCGGCTGGCAAACTTTTCCGGCGGGGGCAGGGTATTGTCGACCGGCGAGCCAGTGTCGACCAGGTCGGCCAGGTCCATGAAGACCGCGCCGGGGATATGGCCTGCAAGGTATTCTTCCAATCCGCTGCGGCCCGAGGCCGGCATGTGCCAGCTGGCATCGACGATCCGCAGATCGCTGGCGCCCATTTCGTTGGCCAGCCATTCGGTGGTGACAAGACTATCCATATGACCCTCGCGTCCTCCTCGCGCTGACCGGGCCCGCGCATTTTTGCGCGTCAGGTCCGGGCGAGTGCCGCGCTCCTCTTCGCTGCACCTGCGAAGAGAGGCTTAACCCGCCGAGCGAGCCGCGTCCATGGCAATTCGGTTAGCCAACCGCACGTTGGCCCAGCTTGCCAAAGGTGCGCGGGCCAAGGTCGAGCCGGAACGGGCGCAGCGCGCCGCCGGGCTGCTCGGGCAATTCGCCGATCACGAAGGTCTGGGCGATCACCATTGGTTCGTCCGCAGCCTGCGCCGCCTCGACCCGCAGCCGCGCGAGCGGCACGAAATAGGCGGCATTCCCAGCGCGGATCGGGGTGATCGCGGTGAGCGGCAGCCGCAGCTCGCCCTTGAACTCGGCGCTTTCACCGGCGGCGAGCTCAACCAGGGCGTGGCGCAGCTCCAACTTCTGGCCGGGACTGGCAATCTGCTGCTCGACCGGCAGCGAAGAGTGGGCTGCCACCATGTCGCCCTCGATCGCCAGCGCGCTGAGCGGTGTATCGCCGTGGTTGGTGAGCTTCAGCTGATAGGCCAGCGTAGTCGCCATCAGCGAGGCATCGAGGCGGCGGGCTTCGAGCGTGATCTGGAGACCCTCTGGCTTGGGAGCCGCGATTGGCTCGGGAGCGGGTGCCGGCGGGGGTGCAGCGGCTGGGGGCTCTGCCTTGGGCGCTGGCTGGGGCCTGGCCACGACTGGTGGCTCGAACTCCACCTCGGGCGCGGTGCTGGACTTGCGCCGCCACCACAGCAGCCCGCCGATCAGCGCCAGCAGCGCCAGTGCGCCGACCAGCGCGCCAATGGCGAATGCGGTCCAGTCCGAAGCGGGTTCCGGCACGGCCGGGGCGGGGCTGCTGGTGGCCGGTGCCGGAGCAAGGGTCGGAATGGCGGTCGGCAAGGCAGTCGTCGCAGCCGCTGTCGGCGTGCCGGGCAGGGCCAGCGAATCGGCGGGAGCAGCAGCGCTGGTGGCGGGAGCGCGGCG
>DKII01000059.1:12782-14215 GCA_002454125.1 Novosphingobium sp. UBA6722 | reverse complement strand
GGCAGGCTCTGGTCATCCGTGGGCAGGTAGCGGTCGGCGTCGAGGCTGATGGTGTGGTGGCGGATGTCGCCACCGCCATCCAGGTTGAAGTAGGCGTGGCTGGTGAGGCTGACCGGACTGGGGGCGTCCGTGCTGGCGCAGAAGTCGACCACCAGATCGCACTGCTCCAGCCGATACTCCAGGCTCACCCTCAGATTGCCGGGAAAGCCCTGATCCCCCGCCCGGGAGAGGAGCGCCAGCTTGACCCTGTCCGCCTCCTGCTCCTTGATCTGCCAGGTGCGGCGATGGAACCCGTCGCGCCCGCCGTGCAGGCAGTTGGCCCCCTGGTTGGCGTCCAGCGTCCAGCACTGGCCTTCCCGCTCAAGGCGGGCGCCGCCGATGCGGTTGGCAAAGCGCCCCGCCACGGCCCCCAGCCATACCTGCTGGGTGAGGTAGGCCTCGTCGGCGCAGCCCAGCAGCACCTCCCGCCGCTCTCCCGCCACCGGCAGGGTGAGGGAGGTGAGGGTGGCCCCGTATGCGAGACCGCGCAGCCGCAGTCCCTCCTCGTTTTCCAGCTCGAATCTCATCATGGTTTGCGGTTCCCCGTCGTGATCCCGTCGCCCCCTGCCGGCGTCGCGAGTGCCGGGCAGGGGGCGTCACCCGTTGTCAGGCGTGCGTTACAGTCTGCCGGCCCCTGCGCTGGCACGGCAGACGTAGCAGTCCGCCTTGAGGCCGAAACGGGCCGGGTATTCCGCCTCCACCACGGCGATCACCTCGGCCACCTTCTCGGGGCGCAGCAGGGCGACCACGCAGCCGCCAAAACCGCCGCCGGTCATGCGCACACCGCCTTCGCTGCCGATCCGGGCCTTGATGATCTCCACCAGGCCGTCGATGGGAGGCACGGTGATCTCGAAGTCATCCCGCATGGCGGCGTGGGACTGGCCCATCAGCTCGCCGAGGCGCACCAGATCGCCCTGTGCCAGCGCATCGGCCGCCGCCAGAGTGCGGGCGTTCTCGCCGACCACGTGGCGGGCACGGCGATAGCAGGCCTCGTCCAGACCGGCCTTGCCCGTTTCCAGGGTGGCCAGGTCAAGATCCCGCAGGGCCTTGACCCCGTAGTGACGGGCGGCGGTTTCGCACTGCTGGCGACGGGTGTTGTATTCGCTGTCCACCAGGCCGCGGCGCACGTTGGAGTTGACGATGAGCACCGCCAGATCGGTGGGCATGGGGATGAGCCGGGTCTCCAGGGAGCGGCAATCGAGCAGCAGGGCGTGATCCTGCTTGCCGCTCGCGGAGATCATCTGATCCATGATGCCGCAGTTGCAGCCGACGAACTGGTTCTCCGCCTGCTGGCCGTTGAGGGCGATTTCCGCCTGGCTGATGGCCAGCCCCTGGGCCTCCTTGAAGGCCTGGCCGATGGCCACCTCCAGGGAAGCGGAGGAGGAGAGACCCGT
>DKII01000059.1:0-12665 GCA_002454125.1 Novosphingobium sp. UBA6722 | reverse complement strand
GTGCCTGCAGGTGTTTCACCACGCCGCGGATGTAGTCGCTCCAGCGCTGGCTGGGGTGGTGCTCGATGGGTTGATCGAGACTGAACCGGTCGCGCTGGTTGTCGTAGTCGGCGGCGATCACTTCGACCAGGTTGTCGCCGCGCAGGCCGATGGCGACGCAGGTCTCGTAGTCGATGGCGCAGGGCAGCACGAAGCCGTCGTTGTAGTCGGTGTGCTCGCCGATGAGGTTGACGCGGCCTGGAGCCCGTACCAGCAGGTCGGGTTGTTGCTCAAACTGCTCGGCAAACACGGCGCTGACGCGCTGGCTCGGGGTCATAGGGCCTCCTCGTTGGCCTGGTTCTGGTCGTTGTAGTGGATGGGACTGAGGGCGCGCAGCCGTTCCGCCGCCTGTTCCGGGGTGAGATCGCGCTGGGTTTCGGCCAGCATCTCGAAGCCCACCATGAATTTGCGCACCGTGGCGGAGCGCAGCAGGGGCGGATAGAAGTGGGCGTGCAGTTGCCACGCCTCGGGGCAGTCGGAACGGGGCGGGGCGAAGTGCCAGCCCATGGAGTAGGGGAAGCTGCACTGGAACAGGTTGTCGTAGCGGCTGGTGAGCTCCTTGAGCGCGATGGCCAGATCCTGTTGCTGTTCCCGGGTGAGATCCAGCATGGAGGGGACATGGGCCTTGGGCAGCAGCAGGGTCTCGAACGGCCAGGCCGCCCAGAAGGGCACCACCGCCAGCCAGTGGGCCGTCTCCACCACGATGCGGGAGCGATCCGCCAGCTCCCGCTCCACATAGTCCAGCAGCAGGGGGCGGCCGTGTTCGGCCAGCCAGGCGCGCTGGTGCGCCTCTTCTCGGGCAATCTCGTTGGGCAGGAAGTCGCTGCCCCAGAGCTGGCCGTGAGGGTGCGGGTTGGAGCAGCCCATGACGGCGCCTTTGTTTTCAAAGACTTGGACCCATTCCCACTGGTCAGAGAGCTCGGCCACCTGGTCCATCCAGGTGGTGATCACCCCTTCGATGGCGGGCAGGGGCAGCTCGGGCAGGGTCTTGCCGTGATCCGGCGAGAAGCAGATGACCCGGCTGGTGCCCCGGGCGGCTTCCAGCTTCAGCAGGGGATCCGGCGCCGCGTCAGCGGCCGGGGTGTCCTGCATCAGGGCGGCGAAGTCGTTGGTAAAGACGAAGGTGCCCTGATAGTCGGGGTTGATATCGCCGGTCACCCGGGTGTTGCCCGCACAGAGGAAGCAGTCGGGATCATGGGCCTGGCTCGGCGCCAGGCTCACCTTCTCGACCTGGCCTTGCCAGGGGCGCTTGGCCCTGTGAGGGGAGACCAGCACGTACTGGCCGGTGAGCGGGTTGAAGCGGCGGTGGGGGTGATCAACGGGGTTGAACATCATCACTCCAGTGTGTGAGTTGAATACATCCGAAGGCGCAGGCCAGGGCCTACGCCTCGTAACCATTGGGGTTGGCGGACTGCCAGCGCCAGCTGTCGGCGCACATGGCAGCGAGATCCCGGCTGGCGTGCCAGTCCAGTTCCCGAGCGGCCTTGGCGGGATCGGCCCAGCACTCGGCGATGTCGCCGGGGCGCCGTGGCTCGATCCGGTAGGGAAGGGGCCGACCGCAGGCAGCCTCGAACGCCGCGACCATCTGCAACACGCTCTGGCCCTGGCCCGTGCCCAGGTTGTAGGCGTGGACACCGCCCCGTCCGGCGCAGTGTTCCAGAGCCTTGACGTGCCCTTCGGCGAGATCCATCACATGGATGTAGTCGCGCACCCCGGTGCCGTCGGGGGTGTCAAAATCGGTCCCGAACACGTCGACCTTCGCGCGCTTGCCCAGCGCTGCTTCGACCGCAACCTTGATCAGGTGGGTTGCCCCGGCGGTCGATTGGCCGGTGCGGGCCTGCGGATCGGCGCCGGCCACGTTGAAATAACGCAGCGCGCAGAAGTTGAGCGGGTGCGCCTTCGCCACGTCGCCCAGCATGATCTCGGTCATCAGCTTGGACATGCCATAGGGATTGATCGGCGCCTTGGGGCTGTCCTCGTGAACCGGCGAAACCTCGGGCACACCATAGGTCGCGGCGGTCGAGCTGAAGATGAAGTGTGGCACCCCGGCCGTTACCGCCGCCTCGATCAACGCGCGGCTCTTGGCGGTGTTGTTTGAATAGTACTTCAGCGGATTCTCGACCGATTCTGGCACGATGATCGAGCCGGCGAAATGCATCACCGCCTTGATCCCCTGTTCGGTGAAGATCCGGGCCAGCAGGTCGGCGTCGGCGATATCGCCTTCATAAAGCGGCACGCCATCGGGCACGGCAAAGCGGAAGCCGGTGGTCAGGTTGTCGATCACGGCGACCGGCCAGCCGGCATCCTTGAGCGCGAGGACGGCGTGGCTGCCAATATAACCGGCACCGCCGGTAACCAGGACGGGAAGTTTCTGCGACATCGTTTGCGCCCCTAGCACAGCTGCGCGATCAAGTGGTTAACCGCCGTGTGCGTTCAATCGTATTCAGCCCCGCGCAATGTTGCCCGCGCGACAGCGGGTCCGGGGGCAGCCCGTTCGTCTGCCAGGGATCTTCATGCCGCACACTCGCCTCTCGCTCGCCGCCGCAGCCATCACGCTTGCCCTGGCGGGAACCGGAACCACATTGCTGGCCCAGCGGACCGGGCCATCCGGTCCAGGCTGGGACGAGCCGCGCTGGGGTGAAAGCCGCAATGTGGAGCGCTCCCTGCGGCGCGCGGCCGCCGCGCGCGAGGGCAAGGTCGATGTCGCGCAGTTCCGCGCCGAAGGTGACGCTGCCGCCGCGCTCGGCCATGGGGCGATCGCGGTGGTCAGGCCGGCCGATCAGAATCCGGTGCCAGACAACCGGATCGCCGCGACCTTCGAGGCTGCAGTCGAAAGCCAGCTGGCCGGGGCCGGTTACGATACGCTTGGGCCTGCGTCGGGCGGCCAGATTGCCGAAGTGCGGTTGGTCCGCAGCGAAGCCGAACCGGCCGAGCAAAAGGGCAAGCCGCTCAGCGGTGCAATGGAAGTCGGCGTTTCCAACCGCGGCACCTTCTTTGGCGGCGCGCTCCGCTATGATGGCTCAAAGCCGCGCAGCGCGCTCATTTCGACCCGGCTCGAAACCCGTATCCGCGACCGCGTGAGCGGGCAGGTGCTGTGGGAGGGCCGGGCCGAGATTTTAACCCGCGAGGGTGACAGCCGCTGGGGTGACCAGGCGATTGCCACCAGATTGGCCACCGCGCTGTTCGATGGCTTCCCCACACGCACGAGCGAACCGCTGGCTGCGCGTTAGGCGCTTGCCTATGGGCGGGAACGAATTCACACTGGCTGCACGAAAGGGTCGTCAGATGAAGCGCCTACTACTCCCCGCCATGATCCTCAGCCTGGGCCTGGCCGGCTGCGTCGCGCCGACCGGCCCGGTCGAGGTGACGCGGTTCCACGCTCAGGATATTTCGCCGCTGGGCAAGGGCACGATCGCGGTCGAGCCGGCGCCGGGCCATGATGGTGCCTCGCTTGAATGGAAAGCCTATCAGGCAGCGATCGAACGCCAGTTGGCGCTGGTGGGCTATTCGACCGTTCCGGCCGGCGCGGCCAGCACCCAGGTCGCGCAGCTGCGGCTGTCGCGCGAAAGCTACCGGCCTGAGCGTTCGGGCAGTCCAGTCAGCGTCGGGGTCGGCGGCTCGACTGGCTCCTATGGTTCGGGCCTGGGCGTGGGCATCGGGATCAACCTTTCTCCGCGCCCGTCCGAGCAGGTCCGCACCGATCTGGGCGTGATCATTCGCGACCGGGCCAGCGGCACGGCATTGTGGGAAGGGCGGGCCAGTTTCACGGTCCGGACCGGTTCGCCGCTCGCCGCCACCTCGCTGGGTGCAGCAAAGATGTCGGAAGCCCTGTTCAAGGGCTTTCCCGGACAATCGGGTGAGACTATCGCGGTCAAATGACCGCATCCGATATCCAGATCGACGCCGCTTTCGATAGCGGCAATATCGAAGTCCTCGCCATCGCCGGTGCTACGGCGCGGCTGGCGATCCGCAAGGACACCAATTCCGACTTCTTCCAGTGGTTCCACTTTCGCGTCGGCAATGCTGCCGGGCGAGCGCTGGAGCTGAAGCTGACGGGCCTGGCCGCCTCGGCCTATCCTGGCGGCTGGCAGGGCTACAACGCCGCGGTCAGCGAGGACCGCGAATACTGGGGCCGCGCGGCCAGCAGCTATGATCCTGATGCGGACGGCGGCACGCTGACGATCCGTTACCAGCCGTCCGGCGATCTCGCCTGGTTCGCCTATTTCGCGCCCTATTCGTGGGAACGGCACCAGGATCTGATCGCCAGCACGGCCCTGGCCGATGGTATTTCGCACCGCGTGCTCGGCCACACCCATGATGGCCGCAGCATCGATTGCCTCGATTTCGGCACGGGCCCCAAGCAGGTCTGGCTCTACGCTCGCCAGCATCCCGGCGAATCGATGGCCGAATGGTGGATGGAGGGCGCGCTCGATTGCCTGACCGATCCGGCTGACCCGGTCGGCCGGGCGCTGCGCCAGCGCTGCACGTTCCATGTTGTGCCCAATGCCAATCCCGATGGCTCGGTGCGCGGCAACCTGCGGACCAATTCGCTGGGGGTGAACCTCAACCGCGAATGGAACAATCCCACCGCGGAGCAATCGCCTGAGGTGCTGGCGATCCGCAACGCGATGGATGCAACCGGCGTCGACTTCGCGATGGATGTCCACGGCGACGAGGCGATCCCCGCGGTGTTCCTGGCCGGGTTCGAAGGCATTCCATCGGCCAACCCGGCGCAGCAGGGCGGGTTTGACCGGTTCAAGGCGATCCTGGATCGGCGCACGCCCGATTTCCAGACGAAGCTGGGCTATCCGGTCTCGGGCCCCGGCCGGGCCAACCTGGCGATGAGCACCAACCAACTGGCCGAACGCTTTGGCGCGGTTTCGATGACGCTGGAAATGCCGTTCAAGGACAACGACGATCTGCCCGATCCGGCGCAGGGCTGGTCGCCCGAACGCTCGGCCCAGCTTGGCCGCGATTGCATGGCAGCGCTACTGGAATGGTTTGACGCCTAGCCCAGGTTCGCCGGGCCGAAGGCGTGCGGCAGCAGCGCGCTGAGCCGCAGTTCCAGCACTTCATCTTCGCCCGCGCACCAGATCACCGGGTCGGTCTCGCCCAGTTGGGCGAGCTCGTTGAGCACCTGGCGGCAGCGGCCGCAGGGGGTGACGGTGGGGCCAGGGTTCCCATGCATCCCGCCAACCACCGCGACGGCTTCCAGCCCGCCGCGCCGGCCCTCGTTCATTGCCTTGGCGACAGCATTGGTCTCGGCGCAGAGTGCCAGGCCATAGCTGGCGTTCTCGGCATTGGCGCCGGTCACCACCGCGCCATCGGCAAAGCCCAGCGCAGCGCCCACGTGGAAGTTCGAGTAGGGCGCATAGGCCTTGGCCTGGGCGGCCTTGGCGGCGGCGATCAGGGTGTCGCGGTCATGGGTCATGTCGGGCGCTATAGCCGGGTCAGGGCTGCACCACCACCCAGCGCACCCCGCCAGCCAGCGCCGGGACGGAGAGCCGGTCATTGGCGGTCCACAGCGCCCAGGGCCGGCCGGCATAGTCGGGCTGAAAGCGCAATTGCTCCAGCCAGACGTTGCGATCGACCCGGGCGGCGATCTTGTAGCGGCGCTCGAAACTGCGCGAGATCTTGAGGATCGCGGCCTTCCCGGTGTGGGTCTCGATCTGGTTGAGGAAGGTGGTCAGTTCGCTTTCCACGGCTGCATCACTGACCTTGATCGGGCAATCGTCGGCCAGCTGGTCAAGCCATACGGCGGCCGGCAGCATTGCCGCATCGCGCGGCACCACGGTGACGAAATTGGCGGCCTGCTTCTCGGCTGGCTGGCAGGGATCATAGCGGTGCACCGCGCCCCATTGCAGCTTGGCGGCCTTGGCAGCTTCGAGGTTTTCGACGAACTGGGGATCGCGGGCAAAGGCGCTGGCCGAGGCATCGAGATAGGCAAAATCGGCGCCGACGGCCTTCAGCGCCACCCAGTCAACCGGCCCGTCCTCGCCGCCAACTTCCACGCCCTGGACCGGAAATTCGGTGCGCGGCGGCGTCCAGCCGGCAAGGTGCCACCAGGCCCAGCCGCCGCCCGCCAGCAACAGCAACAGCGCCACGCCGATCAGGCGCAGCCGCAGCCGGCCGTTCTTCTTCCTTGCCATGTGACCCGACGACCCCTCGTTTCGCTCAGCCCCTGATGTGCAGCACGCAAATCAGGGTGAATAGCCGCCGCGCCGTGGCAAAATCGGTTTCGACCTTGCCCTCCAGCCGTTCCAGCAGCAGTTCCGCCGCCTCGTTGTGAACCCCGCGGCGGGCCATGTCGATGGTCTCGATCTCGGCCGCAGTCGCCTTGCGGATGGCCTGGTAATAGGAATCGCAGATCGCGAAGTAGTCCCGGATCGGGCGGCGGAACCGGCCCAGGCCCAGGATCAGCGATTCGAGCGGCTGGCCATCCTCACCGGCAATCTCCAGCGCCAGGCGGCCATCGGCGACCGACAGGCGCAGGCGATAGGGGCCCTGGTGTCCGGCCTCCCAGGCGCGCAGCGGTTTGAAAGTGTTTTCCTCGATCAGGTCGAAGATCGCGATGCGGCGTTCCTGCTCGATATCGGCGTTGCGCCACAGGATCGTGGCCTCGTCGAGCTCGATATGGATGATCCGTGCGTCCCCCATCACGGGGCGCTTTTCGCAGATGCGAAATGGCTGGGCAAGTCTCCACAGGCTGTGGATGAAAACCGTTCACCGCACTGCTTGCACTGGCTTCGGTCCCGGCGCATTGATCGCCTCCCATGGCCGAACCGATCCCTTTCCCCCGTCCCGACGAAACCGCTGCGCGTGCGCTCCCTGCAAACGTGGAGGCCGAAGCGGCGTTTCTGGGCGCGGCGCTGATCGACAACCGGGTGATCGAGGAACTGGTCACGCCGCTAAGGCCCGATCACTTCTTCGAGCCGGCCCACGCCCGGATCTATGACCGGGTGCTGCAATTGCTCGATCGCAAGGCCGTGGTCACCCCGGTTACGCTGAAGCCCTATTTCGAGGCGGATGAAACGCTGAAGGAGTTGGGCGGCGCATCCTATCTCGCGCGGCTGACTGCTGATGGCCAGGGCCTGCTCGCCCCGCGTGAGCTGGCCGAGCAAATCTATGATCTGGCGCTGCTGCGCGAACTGGTGTCGGTTGGCCGCACGCTGGTCAACGATGCGCTCGATACCTCGGAAAGCGTCGAACCGCTGGAACAGGTCGCCCGGGCCGAAGCCGCGCTCTACCGGGTGGCCGAAGGCGCCTCGGTCGGCAGCGAGGCGCAGACGTTTCGCAGCTCAAGCCTGGCCGCGATCACCCAGATCGAAAAGGCGCTCAATTCGGGCGGCCACATCTCGGGCCTGACGACGGGCCTCGACGATCTCAATTCGAAGATCGGCGGCTTGCACGATTCGGACCTGATCATCCTGGCTGGCCGTCCGGCGATGGGTAAAACCTCGCTCGTCACCAATATCGCCTTCAACTGCGCGGAGCGTTACCTGCGCGATCTGGCGGACGGGATCGATCCCAAGAAGTCGGTCGGCGCGCCGGTCGCCTTTTTCAGCCTGGAAATGAGCGCCGACCAGCTCGCCACGCGTATTCTGGCCGAGCAGGCCGAGATCAGCAGCGAACGGCTGCGCATGGGCAAGATCAGCCGCGAGGACTTCCAGAAGATCTCCTTCGCCAGCCAGCGCCTCGCCGAACTGCCGCTCTACATTGACGATACCCCGGCGCTGTCGATCGCCGCGCTGCGCACCCGCGCGCGCCGGCTGAAGCGCAAGCACGATATCGGCCTGATCGTGATCGACTATCTGCAGCTGCTGCAAGGTTCGGGCCGGGCGAATGACAACCGCGTCAACGAAATCTCGGAAATCAGCCGCGGCCTCAAGACCCTGGCCAAGGAGCTGTCGGTCCCGGTGATCGCGCTGTCGCAGCTCAGCCGAGCGGTCGAAAGCCGCGAGGACAAGCGCCCGCAGCTGGCGGATCTGCGCGAATCCGGCTCGATCGAGCAGGACGCGGACATGGTCTGGTTCATTTTCCGCGAGGAATATTACCACAACGCGGCCAAGCCCGACGAACCGTCGGAAACCAGCGCGGCCGATGCCATCGCCAAGTACGACGCCTGGATGCAGCGCCATCTTGAAGTCGTGAACAAGGCGACTGTGATCATCGCCAAGCAGCGCCACGGGTCGACCGGGAACGTCTATCTGCACTTCCAGAGCGAGTTCACCAAGTTCGGCAATCTCGCCCCCGATTCGCGCAGTTATGAGGCTTACGAATAAACGTTGTAATACAACGATTTATACGTTTTTTTCTTGACTTGCGAATCGGCGCACGCGTAACAGCCGGTCATTCCCGGATTTCACTGAACTGGAGTGCCCGATGGCGCGCGTTACCGTTGAAGATTGCGTCGACAAGATCCCGAACCGTTTCGACCTGGTGCTGATGGCTGCCCAGCGCGCCCGTGAGATCTCGGGCGGTGCGGAACTGACCATCGACCGTGACCGCGACAAGAACCCGGTCGTCGCCCTGCGCGAAATCGCCGAGCAGACTGTCCGCCCGGACATGCTCAAGGAAACGGTCATCAGCTCGCTGCAGCGGGTCCTGCCGGAAGACGATGACGAGGTCGATGACATCGGCTCGCTCAGCCAGTCGGCCGAAGCGCTGCGGATCACCGCCGCGGCCCCGGTCCGCAACACTTCGCTGGGCGGCGATTACGACGGCTGATTGCCGGCGCGATTGCAGGCGTTCAAGCGGCCCGCCAGGCACTGCCTGGCGGGCCTTGCTGTTTCCGGGCCAGACGGCGCTGAATTGACAGCTGGCACCGCGAGGCGCAGCTTCCCCTCCGGGACGCGGAAGTTGGGGGGGAAGCGTAATGGCTAACAAGCTATTCCTTGCAAGGCATCCGTTGGACAGCTGGTTTTGGGCCTTGTTTATCGCCACATCGTGGCTGGTCGTGTTGATCGGGTTCGCTCCGCCGGTTGAGGCGCGTTTCACGGGCAAGGCTGACTATCCGGCCCCGCCAATCCTAGTGCTGCATGTTTTTGTCTACACTGGCTGGATGGTGTTGCTGACGACGCAAGCCGCGCTCGTTGCTGCTCGCCGCGTCGACTGGCACCGGCAACTCGGTTTGCTCGGCGCTGGACTGGCCGTCTTGGTGCCGATCACCGGAATGGCATCGGAAGTAGTGTCGCAGCGGTTCTATGCTGTAACCGATCCCGAGAATGTCCGATTCTTCATCATCCCCGTGATGATGGCCGCAGGCTTCGCCTTGTTTGCAGCGCTAGCAGTCGTTGGTCGGCGCGATTCCGGTTTTCACAAGCGCGCGATCTATCTCGCGACTGCGTTTATTGTCACTGGACCGTATGCTCGGACCTGGGGCGGGACTTTGGAAGCGCTGGTCGGCGGCGGGCCAGTCGGATCGGCGGCGCACTGGCTTAGTGGGCTAAACCTGATGCTGGCCGGGCTGGTGGGCTACGATTTGGCGACGCGAGGGCAGTTGCATCCGCTTGTAAAGCGCGCCCTGATCGGGATCATCCCGCTGCAGTTCGCGGTGATCTGGATCTGGTACAGCGACTGGTGGCCGCCAATCGCCCGCGCCGTGCTGGGAATCGCAGCCTAGCGACCGCAGGGATAGGTCTTGATGAAGTAATCGGCCATCGCTGCCTTCATGTTGATCGCGGCGCGCCGTTCGGCCGGATAGGTGCGCAGGTGCGAAAGCACTTCGTTCGATGACGGCCGCGCGCCCTTGGGTGGGCAGGAGCTGGGCTTGCCGGCGGCGCGTTCCTGCTGGAGCCGCACGCCATAGGCCATGCCGGCGGCCTGACCCTCGGCCCGCAGCAGCTTCATGTCGGGCGAGCCGAGCGCCATCAGCCCCTTGGCCCGCAGCGCATCGGCCTTGGACAGGAAAGTGGCGACCGACATTTCGCCGGTATTGGCGGCGGCCGGAGCGGCGAGCAGCAGGGCAAGCAGGGCAGTGGAAAGGATCGGGCGGCGCATCGGTAACTCCCAGGTCGTTTTGCGCTGGATGGCTTGACCGCGCGCACCTGACAAGACCATGAACCGCATCGTTGTGGGGAGAAACCGATGAGCGGTACGGATTTTATCGGCGATCTGGCCCAGGGCGCGCTGACCGCCCGCGCCGTGGAGCCCGCGCATGGCGAGGGGCGGGACGATGGCCACACCCATGAAAACGCCTGCTTGAACTGCGGCACCGCGCTGATCGGCCGCCATTGCCACAATTGCGGTCAGGCGGCGCACGTTCACAAGACGCTGGGCGCCTTCTTCCATGATCTGCTGCACGGGGTGTTCCATTTCGAAGGAAAGATCTGGCGCACCCTACCAATGCTGGCCTGGCGCCCTGGCCGGTTGACCCGCGAATACATTGATGGGCGGCGGGCCAGCTACGTCAGTCCGATTGCCTTGTTCCTGTTCGTGGTGTTCCTGACCTTTGCCGTGTTCAACCTGCTCGGCAGCCCGATCGCCTTCAACAACCAGGGCCAGAACAAGGGCATCGAGCAGGGGATCAGCGAGGCCGAGCAGGAGGCGCTGAAGGCCCAGACCACCGCCGAGCAAAAGCTGGCCGAAGCCAAGGCAGGCAAGGGCGGCGACATTGATCGGCTGCAGAGGGACGTTGACGGCGCGCGCAATGCCGTCACTGTGATCCGCGCGGCCCAGGGTGGGAAACTGCCGACCGACATTGCCTCGGCCAATACCGCAGCCGAAAAGTCTGCCGTCGATGCGATCAACCGCGCCTGGCAGCACGCGCGTGAGAACCCGGAGCTGACGATCTACAAGCTGCAAAACAGCGCCTACAAATATTCGTGGCTACTCATTCCGCTGTCAGTGCCGTTCCTGTGGCTGCTGTTCCCGTTCAGCCGCCGCTACCGGCTCTACGATCACACGGTCTTCGTCACCTACTCGCTCAGCTTCATGTTGATGCTGCTGGCCGCGATCAGTGCGCTGACGGTCTGGGGTGGGGCCGGCCTGGTGGTGGGGGCGCTGTTCTTCTACGCGCCGTTCCACATGTACCGGCAGCTGCGCGATGCTTACGATCTGACCCGGTTCGGTGCCTGGTGGCGGACCTGGTTTGTCAGCCTGTTCGCGTTCCTAGTGCTGACACTCTTCGCCACGATCATGACGCTGCTGGTGGCGGTCTGATTCCCGCCACCAGCGCGCCGTCAGTTCAGGCCCCCTGGGCGGCGGCGTCGCCGCCCGAGAAGCGCTTGCCGGTCTTGGGGATCGCCGAACCCTTTACCGGGGTGGGCGAGGCCGAGCCGCTCGGCCGGTCGGGCCGGTCCAGCTTGCCACTGTCCATCAGCTGGTTGATTTCGTCGCCGGTCAGGGTTTCGTATTCCAGCAGGGCATTGGCCAGCAGGTGCAGCTTGTCCGCGTGGGTCTTGAGGATGTCGGTCGCGCGTTTGTGCGCCCCTTCGACCAGGCCCTTGATTTCGGCATCGATCAGGTCGTTGGTCTTGCCCGAGCGGAAGGTCCGCTGGCTGCCGCCATAGCCGAGGTAGCCTTCCTGGGTTTCCTCGTACTGCAGCGGGCCCAGCTTGTCCGACATGCCCCACTGGGTGACCATGTTGCGGGCCAGGCTGGTGGCATACTGGATGTCCGAGCTGGCGCCCGAGCTGACCTTGTCATGCCCGAAGATCAGCTCTTCCGCCACGCGGCCGCCCATCGCAACCGAGAGGTTCGCGTGCATCTTGTCGCGGTGATAGGAATAGCTGTCACGCTCCGGCAGGCGCATCACCATGCCCAGCGCACGGCCGCGCGGGATGATCGTCGCCTTGTGGATCGGATCGGAGGCCGCTTCCTTGACCGAGACGATGGCATGGCCCGCCTCGTGATAGGCGGTCATCCGCTTTTCGTCCTCGGTCATGACCATCGAGCGGCGTTCGGCGCCCATCATGACCTTGTCCTTGGCGTCCTCGAACTCCTGCATGGCAACCAGGCGCTTGTTGCGGCGCGCGGCCAGCAGGGCAGCCTCGTTGACCAGGTTGGCCAGATCGGCACCGCTCATGCCCGGCGTGCCGCGGGCCAGGATGGACGCGTTGACGTCCTGGCCGATGGGCACCTTGCGCATGTGCACGTTCAGGATCTGTTCACGGCCACGGATATCCGGCAGCGGCACGATGACCTGGCGGTCGAAACGGCCCGGGCGTTGCAGCGCCGGGTCCAGCACGTCCGGACGGTTGGTGGCGGCAATCACGATCACGGTCTGGTTGGTTTCAAAGCCATCCATTTCCACCAGCAGCTGGTTCAGCGTCTGCTCGCGCTCGTCGTTGCCACCGCCAAGGCCGGCGCCACGCTGGCGGCCAACCGCATCGATCTCGTCGATGAAGATGATGCACGGTGCGTTTTTCTTGGCCTGCTCGAACATATCGCGCACGCGGGAAGCGCCGACACCGACGAACATTTCCACGAAGTCGGAACCCGAGATGCTGAAGAACGGAACCTTGGCTTCGCCGGCAATCGCCTTGGCCAGCAAGGTTTTACCCGTACCCGGGCTACCGGCCAGCAGAATGCCGCGCGGAATGCGGCCACCCAGGCTCTGGTAGCGGGTAGGGTCGCGCAGGTAATCGACGATCTCCTTCACCTCTTCCTTGGCCTCGTCGCAACCG
>DKII01000053.1:230-2744 GCA_002454125.1 Novosphingobium sp. UBA6722 | reverse complement strand
CTGGCTTTCACCATCGCCGACGGCAAGGAATACGTCGAGCGCGCGATGGCCGCAGGCCTCGATATCGACAAGTTTGCCGGCCGCCTCAGCTTCTTCTTCGGCATTGGCATGAACTTCTTCATGGAAGTGGCCAAGCTGCGCGCCGCGCGGACGCTGTGGCACCGGGTGATGGACGGGCTGGGCGCCAAGGACGAACGCAGCAAGATGCTGCGCACGCACTGCCAGACNNCTGGCCTTCACGCTGGCCGACGGCAAGGAGTACGTGAAGACCGCGCTGGCCAAGGGCCTCGATGTCGACGATTTCGCCGGGCGGCTCAGCTTCTTCTGGGCGATCGGGATGAACTTCTACCTCGAGATCGCCAAGATGCGCGCCGGCCGCCTGCTGTGGGCCGAGGCGGTCAGGAAAGAGGGCGGCGTCGATCCGAAGTCGCTGAGCCTGCGCGCCCACTGCCAGACTTCGGGCTGGTCGCTGGCCGCGCAGGACGTGTTCAACAATGTGCCCCGCACCATGGTCGAGGCCATGGCTGCGGCGGGCGGGCAGACGCAGAGCCTGCACACCAATGCGCTGGACGAGGCGATTGCCTTGCCGACCGATTTCTCGGCCCGGATCGCCCGCAACACCCAGATCGTGCTGGCCGAGGAAAGCGGGATCACCAAGGTCGTCGATCCGCTCGGCGGGTCCTATTACGTCGAGGCGTTGACTTCGACGCTGGTGGAAGAGGCCTGGAAGCTGATCGAGGAAGTGGGCGCGCTGGGCGGCATGACCAAGGCGGTCGCCTCCGGCATGCCCAAGCAGCGGATCGAACAGGCCGCCGCCGCCAAGCAGGCGCGGATCGACCGGGGCGAAGACGTGATCGTCGGCGTCAACAAGTACGAGCTGGCGCAGGAAGACCAGCTCGATACGCTGGAGGTGGACAACCACGCAGTGCGCGATGCCCAGATCGCCCGGATCAAGGCGGTCAAGGCCGCGCGGGATGAGGCCAAGTGCCAGGCCGCGCTGGCCGCGCTGGCCGCCGGGGCCAAGGGCGGGGACAACCTGCTGGCACTCGCCGTAGAAGCCGCCCGCCACCGCGCCACGCTGGGCGAAATCAGCGATGCGATGGAAAGCGTGTTCGGCCGCTATGGCACCCAGCCGGTGCCGGTGACCGGGGTCTATGGCCCCGCCTATGCCGAGGACGCGCGCTACAACCAGGTGCTGGAAGGGGTCGAAGCGGTCACTCGCCGCCTGGGCCGCAAGCCCCGGCTGCTGGTCGCCAAGATGGGCCAGGACGGCCACGATCGCGGCGCCAACGTGATCGCCAGCGCCTTCACCGACATGGGCTTTGACGTGACCTCCGGCCCGCTGTTCCAGACGCCGGAAGAAACCGTCGCACTGGCGCTGGAGAAGGATGTCGATGCGGTTGGCGCCAGTTCGCTCGCCGCCGGGCACAAGACGCTGATCCCGCAGCTGATCGGCCTGCTCCGCGATGCCGGCCGCCCCGACATCAAAGTCATCGCCGGCGGCGTGATCCCGCCGCAGGACTATGATTTCCTACGCGAGGCGGGGGTGCAGGGGATCTATGGGCCGGGTTCGAACGTCGTCGAATGCGCGGCGGACATGCTGCGATTGCTCGGGCACAATATGCCGCCGGTGGATGCCTAGGCTATGTTTTGGTTTCTATTGTCATTGGCAGGATCCAGCATGGATACGGAAATCGAGGCATGTCAGGTTGACGGTGAAATCCGACCTCTGACCTTGTGTCTCGCGGAGCGAAGTTTCGAACGGGAAGACGTTCGGCTGAATGCCCAATGGGCAATCACATTTCCCCATGTGAGAGCCAATGAGGGAGCCAAGGCAGCGCGATCGTTGAGGTTGGAGCAACGCAGTTGGATTAGGCAGCGAGACCGCGAATGCGACGCTGTTGCGGCCCCAACGCCAACGACCCAGCAAGGGCGAAACTTGATGAGCTGCATGGCCGAAATGACCCGTCGCCGGACTGCTGAATTACGAAGGATGGTTGGAAAACTCTGATGTTCAAGAAAATCCTCATCGCCAACCGTGGCGAAATCGCTTGCCGGGTGATCAAGACCGCCCGCCGGATGGGTATCCAGACCGTTGCGGTCTATTCCGATGCCGATGCCCGCGCGCCGTTCGTGCAGATGGCGGACGAGGCCGTGCACATCGGCCCGTCGCCCGCTGCACAGTCCTATCTGATCGCCGACAAGATCATCGCCGCCTGCAAGCAGACCGGGGCCGAGGCGGTTCACCCGGGCTATGGCTTCCTGTCCGAGCGGACCAGCTTTGCCGAGCAGCTCAAGGCCGAGGGCATTGCCTTTATCGGGCCGCCGGTCGGCGCGATTGCGGCGATGGGGGACAAGATCGAGTCCAAGAAGCTCGCCAAGGAAGCGGGGGTCAATGTCGTCCCTGGTTTCGTCGGTGAAATCGAGGATACCGAGCACGCGGTGCGGATCTCGAACGAGATCGGCTATCCGGTAATGATGAAGGCCAGCGCCGGCGGCGGCGGCAAGGGCATG
>DKII01000053.1:0-152 GCA_002454125.1 Novosphingobium sp. UBA6722 | reverse complement strand
GCGGCGGCAAGGGCATGCGCCTGGCCTATGACGAAAGGGACGTGCGCGAAGGCTTCGAGGCGGTGAAGCGCGAAGGGCTGAACTCGTTCGGCGACGACCGCGTGTTTATCGAGAAGTTCATCCTCAATCCGCGCCACATCGAAATCCAGATC
>DKII01000097.1:18548-18837 GCA_002454125.1 Novosphingobium sp. UBA6722 | reverse complement strand
CGGGCCTTCCGGGTTGACGTAGATCAGGCCCATCTGGATCGCGGCGAGCGGCCCGTCGAGTTCCTGGAGCCCGCGATCGGGGTCGATCCGGGTCTGGACGCCCTCGTTGACCCACTTGTCCTCGCTGCCCCAGTAGATGTCCTTTTCGGGCTCGAACACATCGGCGCGGCCGCCGCCAAAGCCGAACACCGGGCCGCCCATCGATTCGATCGCGACGTTGCCGGCCAGGATGAACAGATCTGCCCAGCTGATGTGCTTTCCGTACTTCTGCTTGACCGGCCACAGCAGG
>DKII01000097.1:0-18506 GCA_002454125.1 Novosphingobium sp. UBA6722 | reverse complement strand
GGCCACAGCAGGCGGCGGGCCTTGTCCAGGTTGCCATTGTCGGGCCAGGAATTAAGCGGGGCAAAGCGCTGCTGGCCGCTGTTGGCGCCGCCGCGCCCGTCGCCGGTGCGATAGGTCCCGGCTGCGTGCCAGGCCATGCGGATGAAGAACGGGCCATAGTGGCCATAGTCGGCCGGCCACCACGGCTGGCTGTCGGTCATCAGCGCGGTCAGGTCGGCCTTGAGCGCATTGTAATCGAGCGCGTTGAAGGCTTCGGCATAGTCGAAATCGTCACCCATCGGGTCATTCGCCCCGTTGGGCGAGAGGATGTCGATGGCCAGGGCATCTGGCCACCAGTCACGGTTGGTACGGCCCAGCAGGCCGCGCACGCCGCCATCCTGCTGGTGGAACGGGCAGCCGCCCCCATCGATCGATCCGGTCTTGGCATCCATGGTCTTGTCTCCTGTTCAGCCCGACTCGGCGGGCGACTGAGCAGATCATGTATGAACCTTATAATCGATGATATCGATCAAAACTGGATAGAGTGTGGCGTTTTATCGATTATTGGTCGATCACCCGAACAGCCAGGTGCCCATCAGCCGGTTCGGCATGAAAGCAAACAGGCCAGGAATGGTCAGCGCGCCCAGGTAGAGCCCGATCAGCGCCTTCTTGTGCGCGCCGATATCGCCGCGGCGGGCGGTGCTGATCGTCTTCCAGGCACCGTGCAGGGTCATCGGCACAAAGATATGGATCGGGCTGAACCCGCCGCCGTTGATCTGGCGGATGAACAGCGCCGCCAGCGCCGTCACCACCATCAACGCCACCCAGATCTTGCCCAACGCCTTGTGGCGCGGCGTGCCCTTGCGCGCCAGCATCAGCCAGGCCCCCAAGGGCACGGCCGGCAGCACCGTGGCGACATGGATCATCACCGCAATGTCCTGGGTGTTAGGATGGGCCGGAGCGAGGCCGGCCGCAAAGCGCACCGCGGCGAGCGCGCAGGCAGTGGTGAAGCCAACCCCGACCAAACCCACGGCGGCGCGGGCAACAGGGCCGAGATCGAAGCCGTTGGCGCGGGCATTAGCCGGGCGTGGCAGGGCGATGGCAGTCATGGCAGGTCTCCGGTTGCGTGCTTGTTGCCCCTTCCCTGCCGCCGCCCCGTTCGCCCGCAAGCGCGCTTGCGGGGATGGGGCCTTGCCCTTCGCGAAAGGTGCGGATCGCGGCCCGCTGCCACTTTACGATGCGCGAATGGGCGCTAGGTTTGCCCGCAATGAGCGAGACTTGCGCCCAACCAGCGGCCCATCCGGCCCGCCAGATCGTGATCGACCTGGCGGTGATGACCGTCATCGGGGTAGTGCTGGCTGTCGTCGGCCCGCTTGGCAGCTTTGACGCGCCGTTCTGGCTGCGGCTGGTCTACTGGCTGGGCTTGGCCTGGGCGGGCTATGCCTGTTACCGGCCGATCGGGGGGCTCGTAACGCGGTTTGGGGCGAACCTTGATCTGCCCGAATGGTCGCTCTGGCTGCTCGCCTGCCTCATCGCCACCGTGCCGATGACCGTGGTGGTCTGGCTGGTAGAAGCCCTGCCGCCGCCGCTCGAATGGCCTTCTGCTGAGCGCTGGATCACCACCTATGGCTATGTCCTGGCGATCGGCGCGGTGGTGACCATGGTGTTCTACCTGGTCCAGTCGAAACCCGGTGCTGCGGTTGCGCCAGCCCCGCCCGCCCCCGCACCGCTTTCAGAGCTGCCACCCGAAGCGGTCATGGCGCGCAGCCAGCCACGCCTGTTCGATCGTCTTCCCCCTGCGCTTGGCACGGACCTCGTCGCGCTGGAGATGGAAGACCATTACCTGCGCGTCCACACTGCGCTTGGGTCTGACCTGATCCTGCTCAGGATGCGCGACGCCGTGGCCGAGCTTGACGGGCTTGACGGCGCGCAGGTCCACCGCAGCTGGTGGGTGGCGCGGGCGGCGGTCGAAACGGTGGAGCGCGATGGCCGCAATATCCGCCTGGTCCTCGGCAAGGGCCTCGTCGCACCGGTTGCACGCAACATGGTGCCAGTGCTCAGAAGTGCCGGCTGGCTGTAAGGCGCAGGGCTAGCCGGACGGACTTTGCTTGCCTATAGGCGCGCGACGCCAAGACCACGGGGGGAATTTCCAGTGTACGACAAGACCCATGCACTGATGGAACGCGGCCGCGCCTTCCTGGGGACCGAGCACGCGATCCTGTGCGGCGCGATGTCTTGGGTGTCCGAACGCAACCTGGTGGCCGCGATCAGCAATGCCGGCGGCTTTGGCGTGATCGCCTGCGGGGCGATGACCCCTGAGCTGCTCGATGCCGAGATCACCGCCACCAAGGCGCTCACCACCAAGCCCTTCGGCGTCAACCTGATCACCATGCACCCGATGCTGTTCGATCTGATCGCGGTCTGTGCCAAGCACAAGATCAGCCATGTGGTGCTGGCCGGCGGGATTCCGCCCAAGGGCAGCGTCGAGGCAATCAAGGACTTCGGCGCCAAGGTGCTGGTCTTCGCCCCGACCCTGGCGCTGGCCAAGAAGCTGCTCCGCTCGGGCGCCGATGCGCTGGTGATCGAAGGCAGCGAAGCCGGCGGCCATATCGGCCCAGTTGCCACTTCGGTGCTGGCGCAGGAATTCCTGCCCGCGCTGGCGGCTGACCACGTGGTCTTCGTGGCCGGCGGGATCGGCCGGGGTGACATGATCGCGGCCTATCTCGAAATGGGCGCTTCGGGCGTCCAGCTGGGCACCCGCTTTGCCTGCGCAACCGAATCCATCGCCCACCCCGATTTCAAGAAGGCCTTCTTCCGCGCCAATGCTCGCGACGCGGTCGCCTCGGTCCAGGTCGATCCGCGCCTGCCGGTGATCCCGGTCCGCGCGCTCAAGAACAAGGGTACCGAGGAATTCACCGCCAAGCAGGTCGAAGTGGCCAAGCTGCTGGACGAAGGCCAGATCGAGATGGGCGAGGCCCAGCTCCAGATCGAGCACTTCTGGGCCGGCGCGCTGCGCCGCGCGGTGATCGACGGCGATGTCGAGAACGGCTCGCTGATGGCCGGGCAGTCGGTCGGCATGGTCACCAAGGAAGAACCGGTGGCCGATATCATGACCGAACTGATGAGCGAGTGCGAGGTTGCGCTGACACGCTAAAGGAGCACAAGGCATGCGGGTGAATGCACTGGATCACTTCAACGTGATCACCGAGCATATGGACGAAACCGCAGCCTTCTATGCCGCCGTGCTGGGGCTGGAGCGCCGCGACGGCCCGCCGCCCCTGCCGCCGCACCAGGTCCAATGGATGTACGACGATGCCGGCCGCGCGCTGGTCCACATCAACCACACCGAGTGCCCGCGCGCCTTCGATCGCGAAGTGTTTCCCGGCCAGCCGACCGGGGCGATCCATCATGTGGCCTTCAATTGCTCGGGCTTTGATGGCCTGATCGAGCGGCTCGATGCCGCCGGCCTCACCCGTCACGTCAACACCATCGCTTCGATTGGGCTGCGGCAAGTCTTCGTGACGGATCCCAACAACGTGGTGCTGGAACTCAACTTCTTCGGGGATTGAGAACGGGCGGGCGTTGCCCAGGACAGGCCGGATGGCCTGTCCGCACTCACTCGGATGGCGGATCCGCAACCATGGCAGTGAACTGCACTTCGCAGGTCACCTTGCCCTCGATCGAGGCCTTGCCCCAGAACTTGCAGACCCGGACCCGCTTCTGGACGAAACCGACTTCCAGATCGAGCAGGACGCCCGGCTCAACCGGCGCGCGGAACTTCGCTTCCTCGATCGCCATGAAATAGACGAGCTTGCCCGAACCGGCCAGTTCCAGCGTCTCGATCGCAAGGATCGCGGCGGCTTGGGCCAGGGCTTCGATCTGCAGTACGCCCGGCATGATCGGACGGCCCGGGAAGTGGCCCTGGAAGAACTGCTCGTTGAAGCTGACCGCCTTTACCGCGTGGATCCGCTCGCCGATTTCCAGCGACTTGACCCGGTCTACCAGCAGCAGCGGGTAGCGGTGCGGCAGGGCGTTGAGGATCTGCCGGATATCGTAGGTGATAGCGGGCGCGGGATTGACCGCGCCCGCCTGATCAGTCGTCTCGCTCATCACTGCCCCCTGGCGATGCGCTTAGCGGCCTTCGGGCTGCGGACCAGCCGGCTTGGCCGGAGCCGTTGCGGCCGGAGCAGCAGCGGCGGCCGGACGGGCGCCAGCTGCCTGCTGCGCAGCCTGCTGGGCACGGGCTTCGCGGATTTCGCGCGGTTCCCAGCCCTGCGGCGGCACCAGCTGTGCAGTCGGCAGCAGCAGGTTAAGCTCAGCCACGATCTCGTCGGTCAGGTCATAGGCATTGGCGCGGGCCACGACGGCGCCGGGCTGCAGCAGCAGGCTGACCTTGCTCTTTTCCATGGCCTTCTGGACCGCCTGGTCGACCTTGTCTTCCAGCTGTTCGTTGACGAAGGCTTCCGACAGGGCAACCGGCAGCAGGATCTGCTGGATTTCCTGCTTACCCTTTTCCTGCAGTTCCTGGATCGCGCGGGCCTGGCCCTGAAGCTGGGTCTGCAGCGCCGGGGTCATCGCACCCTGACGGGCAGCGTTGAAGCGATCGATCATCGGCTTGATCTGGGCTTCCAGCGCGTTGCCGCGGGCCTGGGCCTGGTCAAACTGGGGCTTGTAGGTCACCGGGCGCTGCTGCTGGGCAACGCGGTAGGCATCGGTGTTGGTCAGCGCAGCCTGGAGATTGGCAACCGCGATCCCCTGGACGACGTTGCTCGACGGAGCAGCGGCCGGAGCGGCAGCAGCTTCCTTGTCCTTGTCCTTGTTCTTCTGCGCGAGTGCCGGCTGCGCCGAAAGAGCGGCGAGCGAAAGGGCGGCGACCAGCGCCGAATTGCGGATCAGTGTCATCAGAATTGTGTTCCCACGTTGAAAGTGAAGCTCTTGGTGTCGTCGCCAGGGCGCTTCATCAGCACCTTGGCAAAATCGATGCGGAATGGCCCGAACGGCGAGTTCCAGTTGACCCCGATGCCGATCGAGACGCGCGGGCGCCACGAATTGCCCTGGAAGATTTCCTGGAACGGGGCAACGCTGCTGCCCAGCGCAGTATTGACGCCAGCGGTGAGGCCAGTCGGCACACAGGGCAGCACAACCGTGCTGGTCGCGCTGGTAACCTGCGAAACAGTGGCCACCGTACAGGTGGTCGAACCATCGGTGTTGGTGGTCTGCGTGACCGTATCAACCTGCCGGTACAGCGCATTGCCAGTGGCATCGCGCGCCGGGATGAAGATCCCGTTCGGGAACGGGCTGCTCTGCAGCAGGGGCCGCTTGACCCCCCAGACCGAGCCGACATCGAGGAAGACCGACGGCCGCAGACCCAGTTCACGCGCGCCCGAGCCGAGCGGGATTTCCAGCTCGACATGGCCGAGGTAGTAATAGCGGCCGCCCAGCGCGTCATCGATCAGCGAATTGCGATCGGTGATGACCTGCGGGTTGCCATTGGCATCGGCGATGATCGGCTGGCGGATCACGCGCGGACCGACGCCGCGGATGTCAAAGCCGCGCATGCCCGGCTCGCCCAGGTAGAAGCGGTCGGTCAGACGGACCGGGTCAACCCCGGCGCCGCGATTTTCGAACGACTTGATCAGGCCGCCTTCGCCGCGGACCGAGAAGATCCAGCCCTTCGAGATCGGCCAGTACTGCGCGGCATTGGCGCGCAGGCGGCCGTACTTGACCGAGCCGCCCAGCCCGGCGAATTCCGCCGTGATCGAAGCGGAACGGCCGCGTGAAGGCCGGATCCGGCTGTCGAGCGAATCGTAGATCAGCGACAGGCCGAGGATCGAGCTGGTGCGCTTGCCGATCGCCTCGCACAGATAGCGCCCGGCCAGCAGCGAATCGCACTCCTGCGTGCCCGGATTGACGCGGTCCGTGAAGAACTGCGCCCGGTCGAGCGTCACATCGTCGATGTTGAAGGTGTAGCTGCCAACCGCCGAGATATATTCGGTCAGCGGCACACCGGCACGCAGCTGGAAGCCGGTGGTCGACTGCTTGTAGGTCGTGTTGCGATAGTTGTTCCGGTAGTTGAAGCTGTTGTAATCGCGGCGATAGACGTTGAAGCCAAGGCTGACGTTGCGATCGAACAGATAGGGCTCGGTAAAGCTGACTTCGGCGCTCTTCGAATAGTTCGAATAGCTCAGCGACAGGCCGATCGTCTGGCCGCGGCCGCGGAAGTTGCGCTGCTGGACCGAGCCCTGGAAGATCAGCTTTTGAAGGCTGGAGTAACCGGCCGAAAGCTGGAGTTCGCCGGTCGGCTTTTCCTCGACATTGGCTTCCAGCACGATCCGGTCAGGCGCCGAACCCGGCTTCTGCTCAATCTCGAACTTCTGCTGGAAGTAGCCGAGCGAGTTGATGCGGCTGGTCGAACGCTTGACCTGGAGCGAGTTGAAGGCATCGCCCTCAGCCAGGCGGAACTCGCGGCGGATTACCTTGTCCTGCGTCAGCGTGTTGCCGTTTACGTCGATCTTTTCGACATAGACGCGCGGCGCTTCGGCGATCTGGAAGGTGATCCCCATGCTGAGATCGTCTTTGTTGCGATCGTAATTGGGGCGAACGTCGGCAAAGGCATAGCCAAAGGCACCAGCGGTTTCGTTGAGCTTTTCGATGGTGTCTTCCACCATCTTGGCATCGTACCAATCGCCCTTCTTCATCGGCAGCTGGGCGGCCAGGCGATCACTGTCAAAATCACGCAGCTGGCTATCGACCTTGACCTCGCCGAACTTGTAGCGCTGTCCTTCCTCGACCACGTAGGTCAGGATGAAGTCCTTCTTGTCCGGCGTCAGTTCGGCCACGGCCGAAACGATGCGGAAATCGGCATAGCCCTTGGTCAGGTAGAATTGGCGCAGCTTCTGCTGGTCGAAGGCCATCCGGTCCGGGTCATAGCTGGTGCCCGAGCTGAAGATCTTGGTCAGCCCGGTTTCCTTGGTGACCATTTCGTCCTTCAGGTCGCCATCGTCGAACATCTCGTTGCCGATGATGTTGATCTTGCGAACCTTGGACTTCGGGCCTTCCTGGATTTCGAAGACGATATCGACGCGGTTCTGATCAAGCAGAACCATCTTCGGTTCGACCGAAGCGGCGAAGCGGCCCTGGCGCTTGTAGAGCTCGATGATGCGGGCAACATCGGCGCGGACCTTGGAGCGGGTGAAGATCTGGCGCGGGGCCAGCTTGATTTCGGGGAGGATCTTGTCCTCCTTCAGCCGCTTGTTCCCTTCCAGGATGATGCGGTTGATGACCGGGTTTTCCTTGACCGTGATGGTCACGTTGCCGCCATCGTTGCGGATCTGGACGTCGGAAAACAGTTCGGTCGCGAACAGGTCCTTCAGCGCCTGGTCAGCGGCTTGCTGGGTATAGGCCTGGCCGATGCGCAGCTTGATGTAGGAGCGGATCGTATCAGGCTCCAGCCGCTGCGAACCGGACACGGCGATCGACTGGATCGTGGCGGGCGCTTCGGCCGGTGCGGCCGCGGCATCCTGGGCCAAAGCGGCCTGCGGCAGACCGCTAAGGATCGAGGTGCCCAGCAGCACCGCGGCAATGCGAAGGGACGACTGACGTTTGCTGGCAATTCGGTTCTTCGACACGGCTGTTCCCGTCTAGATGCACAACGCCCCTCGCCCACCCCAGGCGATAGCGCGGGCGCGCTGCTGGCAATTCGCCGCCCTTGCCCGATGCGGCCACGCCGATCAAGCAAACTCGCCGGGTTTTGCCCGCAGTTTTACCCTTCCCGTCGCCTAGCGGCCGAAGATCGGCAACGAGGCGATGTCATTCAAGGTGACGAACAGCATCAGGGCCAGCATAAACGCGAGGCCGGTGCGGAACGCCCACTCCTGACTGCGCGCACCCAGCGGCTTACGACGGACAGCTTCTGCCGCGTACATAGCCAGGTGCCCGCCGTCGAGGGTGGGGATTGGCAGCAGGTTAATGAATGCCAAATTAATTGAGATCAGTGCCGCGAAGGATACGAACGAAAGCCAGCCCAGCGAGAGCTGCTCGCCCGAATACTTTGCGATCTTGATCGGCCCGCCCAGCTCGTCGAGCGGGCGCTCGCCGGTCACGATCTGGACCAGCCCGGCAGCCATGGTGCGGATGATCCCCATCGACTGGTCGAACCCGGTCGCCACGGCCTTGACCACGCCGACGTCCTGGAACTCCATCGCGGCCGGACGAATGCCGAGCAGACCGCGGCGGATCTCGTTGCCAAAGCGGTCCTTCTGGACATCGGTTGCCAGCTTAACCGGCTGGGTGAAGCTGACCCCACCCCGCTCGGCCGCCACCGTGACGGTCCGGCCGGGGTACAGTGCCACGCGCTCGGCAATGTCCATGAAGCTTTCGACCCGCGTGCCGTCGATCGCCACGATCCGGTCACCGGCCTTGAAACCGGCCGCCTGGGCGACCGAGCCCTTGGAGAATTCGCCAATCACAGGGGCAGCAACCGGCACGCCATAAGCCATGTTGAAGGCCGCGAAGATCCCGACTGCGACGAGCAGGTTGGTCAGCGGCCCGGCCAGCACGATCAGCGCGCGCTGCCACAGCGCGGCATACTGGAACATGCCGCGCTTTTCCTCCGGCGTGGCCTTGGCCGCCGCCGGATCGGGCACCGAGGTCGAATTCATGTCGCCTGCAAACTGGACATAGCCGCCCAGCGGCCAGGCCGCGAGCCGCCAGCGCGTGCCGCGCTTGTCGGTCCAGCCGGTCAGTTCCCGACCGAAGCCAACCGAAAAGACATCAGCCTTCACCTTGAAGGCGCGGCCGACCAGGTAATGGCCCAGTTCATGCAGCACCACCAATGGCCCGAGCACGAGCAGGAAGGCACCGATCATCATCAGCACGGAAGGGGATTCGGTCACTGTGTTACCAACTCCAGAACACTGCGCGCTTGCGCCCGCGCCGCTGCATCGATGGCCATGACATCGGCCAATGAAGCAGGCTTGGGCGGAGCATAACGCGCCAGCACTTGCTCGACCATTACCGCAATCCGCGTGAATGCAAGCTTGCCATCAAGGAATGCAGCCACGGCGACCTCGTTCGCGGCATTGAGCACCGCCGGGGCCGCCCCGCCCGCTTCGGCCGCCGCGCGGCAGATCCGGGTGGCGGGAAAACGCTCCTCATCCGGCGCACGGAAGGTCAGCTCGCCAATCGCCGCCAGATCGAGCGGGGCGAGCGGCGTTTCCATCCGCTGCGGCCAGGCCAGGCACGAGGCGATCGGCACGCGCATGTCGCTGGGGCCCAGTTGGGCGAGCGTCGATCCGTCGCGGTATTCAACCATCGAATGGATCACCGATTGCGGGTGCACGATGATCTTCAGCCGATCGAGCCCGACCGGGAAGAGGTGGTGCGCCTCGATCAGTTCCAGCCCCTTGTTGAACATGGTCGCTGAATCGACGCTGATCTTGGCGCCCATCGACCAGTTCGGATGCTTGACCGCCTGCGCCGGGGTCGCGGTGTGAAGCTGCTCCAGCGTCCAGTCGCGGAACGGGCCGCCACTGGCGGTCAGCGTGATCGAACGGACATGGTCGTAACTATTACCCGCAAGGCACTGGAATATCGCATTATGTTCACTGTCGGTCGGCAACAGGGTCGCCCCGCTGCGCGCCACTGCGGCAGTCATCACCTCGCCCGCCGCGACCAGGGCTTCCTTGTTGGCTAGCGCAACGCTGCGGCCCTGTTCGATTGCTGCCATGGTCGGGGCCAGGCCCGCGCAACCGACAATCGCCGCAACGGTCAGGTCAGCCGGGCGCGAGGCCGCTTCGACCAGGGCAGCCTCTCCCCCCGCCGCGTGGATATTCGTGCCCGCTAGCGCCTCGCGCAGCGCCGGCAAGGCGGCCTCATCAGCAACGACTGCGATTTCGGCCGCAAATTCGCGGGCCAGCTTGGCCAGTTCGGTAGCATTGCCATTGGCCGTCAATGCCACCACGCGCCAGTGCCCAGGCTGGCGGCGGATCAGATCGAGCGTCGATGCGCCGATCGAGCCCGTTGCGCCAAGGACCGAGATCGTGCGCATCACAGACCGCTCAGCGCAGCCAGCAGCGCGGCCAGGAAGCTGACGGCGATCAGGCCGTCAACGCGGTCAAACAAGCCGCCATGGCCGGGGATCAGCTTGCCCGAATCCTTCACGCCGGCGCGGCGCTTCATCCAGCTTTCGAAGAAATCGCCTGCCTGGGCCACGATTGCCGCCAGCACGGCCAGGCCCAGCACCTGCCACCAGGCCGGCGTGGCCTGGCTCAGCTTGGCCGAGAGGACCAGCACGGCCAGCGCACCGAGGATCCCGCCCAGCAACCCGGCCCAGGTCTTCGATGGGCTGATCGCCGGGGCAATCTTGGGTCCGCCAATCGCGCGGCCAGTGAAATAGGCGCCGATATCGATCGCGGCGACCAGCGCGATCAGGGTCAGCACATCGGCAAAGCCGCGCTCGCCCTCGCGCATCAGCATCAGCATGGCCGCCGCGGGTGCGAGGTAGAGGATCCCGCCCAGCGTCCAGAACGTTTCGCCAAGCGGCGACGGCTTCCACCCGCGGACCAGTGCGCGCCATTCGTAAAGCACGCCGCCCGCCACGATCATGGCAAACCCGGCCCAGATCCAGCCGCCGAGCCACAGCGCGGTCAATGCAATGACGACGACAACGATGGCCGAGGCAACCCGCACCGGCAGGTCGGCGTTCTTGCCCTTACCGTCCGCCATAGCGCCGCTCTCGCTTGGTGAACTCCGCCAGCGCCTCGCGCAGGTGGTCGGGCGTGAAATCGGGCCAGAGCACCTCGGTAAACCACATCTCGGCATAGGCTGCCTGCCACAGCAGGAAGTTGGAGAGCCGCACTTCACCCGAGGTGCGGATCAGCAGATCGAGCGGCGGCAGGCCGGCCGTATCCAGCTCCGCCTCGATCGCCGCCGGGGTGATCGGCCCCTTGGCGGCGGCCTTGGTCGCGGCACGGGCAATCTCGTCCTGCGCGCCATAGTTGAGCGCGATGACCAGCGTGGTGCCGTCATTATCGGCCGTGCGGGCCAGGGCATCGTCCAGCAGGGCGACGACATCGGCCGGCAATGCCGTGTGATCGCCAATTATCCGCAGCCGCACATTGTTGGCCACGAATTCATCGATATCGGCGACGATATAGCGCTTGAGCAGACCCATCAGCGCCGAAATCTCGTCTTCCGGGCGGCGCCAGTTTTCGGTGCTGAAGGCGTAGAGCGTCAGCGCCTCAAGCCCCATTTCGCGCGCCGCGCGCACGACAGTGCGCACGGCTTCCACCCCGCGCTGGTGCCCGACGGCGCGCGGCAGGTGGCGCTTCTTGGCCCAGCGCCCGTTGCCATCCATGATGATGGCGACGTGACGCGCGCCGTGCTGGGCGCGCTTACCCGTCACTTGCCCAGGATTTCCTGTTCCTTCTGGGCCGCGACGGCGTCGGCTTCCTTGATCATCTCGTCGGTCAGCTTCTGGACCTCGGCTTCGCCGCGCTTGCGCTCGTCTTCCGAGATTTCCTTCTTGTTCTCGTCTGCCTTCAGCGCGTCGATCCCGTCGCGGCGAACGTTGCGGATCGCGATGCGAGCCTTCTCGGCATAGGAATGGGCCAGCTTGGCCAGTTCCTTGCGGCGGTCCTCGGTCAGATCGGGGATCGGCAGGCGGATGTTGTTGCCATCGTTGATCGGGTTGAGGCCGAGGCCAGCCGAACGGATCGCCTTTTCCACCGGGGTGACATTGGCCTTGTCCCAGACCTGTACCGACAGCAGCCGCGGTTCAGGCGCGGAGACGGTCGCCACCTGGTTGAGCGGCATCTTGCTGCCGTAAACCTCGACCGTTATCGGATCGAGCAGCGAGGTGTTGGCGCGGCCGGTGCGCAGCCCGCCAAGGTCGCTACGCAGCGATTCCACGGCGCCCTTCATGCGGCGTTCCAGATCGGCCTTATCGTACTTGGCCATGGTTCTAACCCTTCTTCACGATTGTCTGCGTCCCCTGCCCCGCCAGCACCTTGGCCAGGTTGCCCTGTTCGCGGATCGAGAAGACGACGATGGGAATGTTGTTGTCACGGCACAGCGCCACCGCGCTGGCATCCATGACCTTCAGGTTTTCTGCCAGAACCGTGTCGTAATCCACGGTATCGTAACGCTTTGCGCCTGGATTGGTCTTGGGATCGCTATCATAGATCCCGTCAACCGATGTGCCCTTGAGCAGGGCATCGCACTTCATCTCGGCGGCGCGCAGGGCGGCACCGGAATCGGTGGTGAAATAGGGTGCGCCGACACCGGCGGCGAAGATCACGACCCGGCCCTTTTCCAGATGCCGTTCGGCGCGGCGGCGGATGACGGGTTCGCAGACCTTGTCCATCTCGATCGCGGACTGGACGCGGGTCGGCACACCGAGCTGCTCCAGCGCGTTCTGCATGGCCAGCGCATTCATCACCGTGGCGAGCATGCCCATGTAATCAGCCTGAGCCCGGTCCATCCCCTTGGCCGCCCCGGCCATGCCGCGGAAGATATTGCCGCCGCCAATCACCAGGCAGATCTCAAGGCCCGATTCCTTGGCCGCCTTCACCTCTGCGGCAAGTTCGGCCACGAATTCGGGATCGATCCCGAACTGCTGCTGCCCCATCAGCACTTCGCCCGAGAGTTTCAGGAGGACACGCTTGTAGCGGGGCTGGGACATGGGCTTGGACATCGCTCTCACTGGGGTTTGCGCGGCCTTATACCGAGGACCGGCCAAAGCCAAGCCGGGAGGTTGCGCTAAGCAGCCACCTATGCCCAGTCAGGATGATGGCAGGTACCGAGTGACCTTGGCCTTGAGCAGGCGGACCAGGTCTTCATCCATGAAATCATAGTCGTCCGGAATATCGAGACAGACCAGGCGAGCAGATTGCAGATCGGCCCGATGCTTTTTCTGCACCTTGTTGCGATGGGCCTTTTCCATCACGAAGATGATGTCTGCCCACCGGACCAACTCGCCGGTAAGCGGAACCTCAGCATCGTTATTGGTCCCGGCCGAAGCGACTTCGACCCCAGGATAAGAAGAAAACACCTGCTCAGCCGTCGGACTGCGCAGGCGATTCTGGCTACAGACGAAAAGGATTTTGCGCATCCCGCTGGTTTGACGTCGGAATTCCCACGGTCAACCAGATTACCGCCGCACCTCACCCCATGGGATAACGGATTTCCTTCGAAACCTTGTCGATTGCCTTCATCACCTCGTCCGACAGGATCAGGTCACCGGCGGCAAAGATGTCCTCCAGCTGGTCCTCGCGGGTAACGCCAACGATGGTCGAGGCGACGAAATCGTGCTGCTTGGACCAGGCCACTGCCAGGGTGGTCGGGCTGATGCCAGCTTCGGCGGCAATCGCCATGAACCGCTCGGTCGAAGCGAGCGAGCGTTCGTTGACGAAGCGCTTGGCCATGACCTGCTGGCGCCCTTCCATGCCGAGATAGCGCGAGAAGCGCGCGCCATCGGGCCGCGCACCGGCCTGGTACTTGCCACTAAGCACCCCGCCGGCGATCGGCGAATAGGGGATCAGGCTGACTCCTTCCTTGCGGCAGACCTGGGCCAGCTCATCCTCGAAGCGGCGGTTGTTGAGGCTGAAGTTGTTCTGGATCGTCTGGTAGCGGACCGTGCCAAGCCGCTCCGCTGCCGCGATCGACTTCATCAGGCCCCACGAGGTTTCGTTCGAGCAGCCGGTGACCCGTACCTTGCCCTCGCGCACCAGTTCGTCGAGCACTTCCATGGTCTCGTCATAGGACGTGTCGTGATCGGGCCAGTGGGTCTGGTAGAGATCGATGTAGTCGGTCTGCAGCTTGCGCAGGCTGTCTTCCACCGCGGTGATGATGTTGCGGCGGTCGAGCGCGGTCATGCCCGAACGCTTGGGGCTGCGGAACCAGACGTGGCTGGGACCGGAAACCTTGGTCGCCATGATGATCGCATCGCGCGGCTTGGTCTTCATCCAGCGACCGACGATCTCCTCGGTCCGCCCCACCCACTTGGGATCGGGCGGCACCGGATAACCCTCGGCAGTGTCATAGAAATTGATCCCGAAATCAAAGCAGCGATCGAGGATACGGTGCGCATCGGCCTCGTCGGTCTGGCTGCCGAAGGTCATGGTCCCCATGCAGATGTCGGTGACGGTAATGGCCGATTTGCCGAGGCGGCGGGTCTGCATGAAGTGATCTCCCTGTTTCGCTTTGCGGCGCTGATGGCGCGCGGGTGCCCCCCGCGTCAACCGCGGACAAGCAAAAAGGGCCCGCCCGAAGGCGAGCCCTTGCTGTTTGCGCTCCCCGGCAAGCCGGGAAGAAGCTTAGTTCAGACCGGCAGCAGCGGCCACTTCGGCCGCGAAGTCGGTGACTTCCTTCTCGATGCCTTCGCCGAGCTGGAAGCGGACATAGTCCTTCAGCACGATCTTGGTGCCGGCGGCCTTGCCAGCCTGTTCGACGACCTGGGCGACCGGGGTCTTGTTGTCCATCACGAACAGCTGGCTGAGCAGCGCGTTGTCCTTGGCGAACTTGGCGACCGCGCCATCGACCATCTTGGCCTGGACTTCAGCCGGCTTGCCCGATTCGGCAGCCTTTTCAGCCGCGATCTTGCGTTCGCGGGCGATCATTTCGGCATCGAGGTCATCCGCGTTCAGCGCCAGCGGGAAAGCCGCGGCGATGTGCATGGCGATCTGCTTGCCCAGCGGCTCGAGCACGTCGGCACCGGCTTCCGATTCCAGCGCAACCAGCACGCCGATCTTGCCGAGCATCGGCGCAGCGGCGTTGTGCATGTAGGGCACGACCAGACCGCTGCTGACCGAAACGGTCTTCATGCGGCGGACCTGCTGGTTCTCACCGATGGTAGCAACGTTGTTGGTCAGCGTGTCACCCACGGTGCCGCCGCCCGGATAGGCCGCAGCCTTGAGCGCTTCGACATCGTCGCTGCCCAGGCCCAGGGCGGCTTCGGTGGTCTTGCGCACGAAGTCCTGGAACTGGTCGTTCTTGGCAACGAAGTCGGTTTCAGAGTTAACCTCGACCGCAACGCCCTTGGTGCCCGAAACGGCCACGCCAACCAGGCCCTCAGCCGCGGTGCGGCTGGACTTCTTGGCGACGGCCGCGAGGCCCTTGGCGCGCAGCAAATCGACCGCGGCTTCCATGTCGCCGCCGGTTTCGTCCATTGCCTTCTTGCAATCCATCATGCCGGCGCCGGTGCGCTCGCGCAGGTTCTTCACGTCAGTGGCGGTGTAAGCCATTGAACTGGTCCTTCTTGAATGGAACTGGCGGCCGGGACCATTGGCCCCGGCACGCTACAGGTTTGTGACTGAAGCTGAACCCGAAGGGATCAGGCTTCGGTCGAAGCTTCTTCAGCAGCAGCTTCGGCAGCGACTTCGACCACGGCTTCTTCAACCGGGGCTTCTTCCAGCGCACCGACATCGACGCCCGAATCCACGACGCCTTCGCGGCGGCCCTTGGTGGCAGCAGCGGCAACGGCTTCGCAGTAGAGGCGGATGGCGCGGCTGGCGTCATCGTTGGCCGGGATCGGGAAGGCGATGCCATCGGGCGAGACGTTCGAATCGAGGATCGCGACGACCGGGATACCCAGGACGTTGGCTTCCTTGATTGCCAGCTCTTCCTTGTTGGCGTCGATCACGAACATCACGTCCGGGATACCGCCCATGTCGCGAATGCCGCCGAGCGACAGTTCGAACTTGTCACGCTCACGCGTCAGCTGGAGCACTTCCTTCTTGGTCAGGCCGGTGGTGTCGCCCGACAGCTGCTCTTCCAGCGCCTTGAAGCGCTTGATCGAGCCCGAGATGGTCTTCCAGTTGGTGAGCATGCCGCCCAGCCAGCGGTGGTTGACATAGTGCTGACCCGAAGCGCGAGCGGCCTGGGCGATCGGTTCCTGCGCCTGGCGCTTGGTGCCGACGAACAGCACCTTGCCGCCGGCCTGGACCGTGGCGGAAACGAAGTCGAGCGCGCGGGCCATCAGCGGCACGGTCTGCGACAGGTCAAGGATGTGGATGCCGTTGCGGGCGCCGAAGATGTACGGCTTCATCCGCGGGTTCCAGCGGTGGGTCTGGTGGCCGAAGTGGGCGCCGGCCTCGATCAATTGCTGCATGGTGACGACGGGAGCCGCCATAGGTAATTCCTTTCCGGTTTACTGCCTCTGGAAAGCTGGGACCGTGCGGAGCTCCCGCTGCGGAACCGGTATGTGCGCTTTCCATGTGGATTTGCCGTCACCGGAGGGAATCCCCGGATCGGACGGGGCCGCCCTTAGCGGCAGCTTTCGGCAGAATCCAGCCAAAAAGCGAAAGGGCACGCAACGGCGCCAAAAAACCCGCTTGACAGGATAGAACAAAACAGGAACATTGCGACTCATCGAGGAACAGCCGCTGTTCTTCCACATGGTTATCAACAGGCAGTCCACAGGACAATACCCGTCCTGAAGCAAAGGAACGACACGATGATCGCGCTTCTGGTTCTGGCCACCACCGTCCTCGCCCTCGCCTCGGGCGCCATTGCCACCACCTGGCAGCGTTACGGACAGGCCGCGCTGGGCGCGCGCCGAGAATGGCTGGAATGCCCGCAGACCCGCGAAGTGCGGTTCCGGATCGTGCAGTATGGCGCGAAGCCCGGCGGCCGGGTCATCGCCCTGCCGGTCAGGCCGAAGGCGGCTCCGACACGGGTTCAGCCGCCGCTGCGCGCTGCCGCTTGACCCGGGCATAGATCATCATGCCCACCGGCATCAGCGCCAGGTAGACCACACAGATCCCGACCAGCGTCCACCACGGCTCGGTCAACAAGGCTGCACCGACCAGCCCGAACAGCGCCAGCAGCTCAAGGCGGACCGAGCGGCGCGGCCGCAGCCGACCCCAGGTCAATGTCGGCACGGCCGAGATCAGCAGGAAGCCGACAAAGACCAGCCAGCCGCCAACGACCAGCGGGTCGCGCACTTCCGGACGGCCGGTAGCAATCCAGAGATACATGGGCAGCATGGCGAGCCCGGCCCCGACCGGAGCGGGCACACCGGTCAGGAAACCAGCGGCCTTGCGCGGCTCGTCCGCCATGTCGATCCGGGCATTGAAACGCGCGAGCCGCAGCGCGCAGCCGATCGCAAAGGCCAGCGCCGCAAACCAGCCGAGCCGCGGCAGGTCCTGCAGCGACCACAGGAACAGGATCAGTGCCGGGGCAACCCCAAAGGAGACATTGTCAGCCAGGCTATCAAGCTCGGCGCCGAAGCGCGATTGCGCTTTCAGCAGCCGGGCAATCCGCCCGTCGATCCCGTCGAGCACCCCAGCCACGGTGACCGCCAGGATCGCCTTCTCCCACTCGCCCGTGATGGCGAAGCGGATCCCGGTCAGCCCCATGCACAGCGCAGCAGCGGTAATCGCGTTGGGCACCATGGCCCGCAACGTCAGCCCCCCGCGCAGGGTGGGGTCGGTCACTGGCTGATGCCCTCGATAAGCAAGGTCTGGCCGAGTTCCGCCAGCACGGTTTCCCCGGCGACGATCTTCTGGCCGAGCAGCACCCGCGGCTCGGTCCCGGCCGGCAGGTACACGTCGACCCGGCTGCCAAAGCGGATCAGGCCGACGCGCTGGCCCACGGCCAGCATGTCACCCGGCTTGACGAAGGGAACGATCCGCCGCGCCACCAGCCCGGCAATCTGGGTAAAGCCGATCGCCACCCCGTCCCCACGTTCAATCAGGATGTGCTGGCGCTCATTCTCTTCGCTCGCCTTGTCGAGATCGGCGTTCATGAACTTGCCCGGCATGTAGACTACGCGGCGCACCGTGCCGCCGATCGGGGCGCGGTTGATGTGGACATCGAACACCGACATGAAGATCGAGATGCGGGTGACCAGACCAGGCACCAGGCCCTTGGTGCCGCTGCCATCGTCCATCACCAGCTCGCGCGGCGGCTCGACCTGCTGGATCAGCGTGACCAGGCCATCGGCCGGGGCGACAATGAAGCGGTCCTCCTGCGGGGTGACGCGGACCGGATCGCGGAAGAAGGCGCAGATCCCCAGCACCAGGAAGCCCAGTGGCCAGGCCAGCGTCTCCCAGGCGAAGAAGGCGGCGGCGGCGCTGGCAATCCCGGCAATCGCCGCAAACTTGTGCGCTTCGGGGTGGATCCGCGGCCACTGCCAGGTGGCTTCGCCGCGTCCGCGGTTGTCGAGAATTTCGTTGGCCATGGGTCAGGCTACCTTGCGCACGAAGACGGTGCCAGCAGAATAGCCTGCGCCGAAGGAACAGATCAGCGCGGTGTCACCCGCCGCCAGATCGCCATTGTGAAGATGGAAGGCGATGATCGAGCCCGCACTCGAGGTGTTGCCATAGGTATCGAGCACCGTCGGGCTCTCATCCTCGCTGGCTTCATGGCCCAACACGCGCTGCGAGATCAGCCGGTTCATGCCCGAATTGGCCTGGTGCAGCCACAAGCGGCGCAGGCCGGCGGGATTGATCCCGAGATCGCCAGCGTGCTGGACAATCATGCTGGCAACCATCGGCACGACTTCCTTGAACACCTTGCGCCCTTCC
>DKII01000117.1 GCA_002454125.1 Novosphingobium sp. UBA6722 | reverse complement strand
CCACGCCGTGCTGCGCAACGCCTTCATGGAAGCGCGCGAGCTGGCCCGCCGGGGCGGCGGCCAGGGGGCCGATCCGCGTCTGCAGGATGCTGCGCCTGAGCGGCCCGGTGATGCCCTGCTGACGCGCTTCGATGCCGCCGCGCTGGTGCCGGTGGTGACCGGGCGGCAGCCGCTTTACGTCCGCGCCGAACGTGCCGCCGATATCCGCATGGCGCTGGCGCTCAAGGCGGACTTCCCGGCGCTCAGGATGGTGATCGTCGGCGCAACCGAAGGCTGGATGATCGCAAAGGAACTGGCCGCCTCGGGCGTGCCGGTGCTGGCGACGCCGCTTAACGATCTGCCCGCCAATTTCGAGCAGCTCGGCGCGACCCAGTCCAACGTCGGCCGGATGGCTGCGGCGGGGGTCAAGGTTGGCCTCGGCGCGTTTGGCGATCAGCCGCGCTATGCCCCGCAATATGCCGGCAACCTGGTTTCGTTGACCAAGGTGCCGGGGGCCAGCGGGCTCAACTGGGGCCAGGCCTTCGCATCGATCAGCTCGGTCCCGGCGGCGATCCTGGGCATGGGTGACAAGTTCGGCAGCCTCAAGCCGGGGCTGGCCGGGGACGTGGTGATCTGGGACGGCGATCCGCTGGAGAACAGCTCGGGCGTGGTCCAGGTGATGATCGACGGGGTCGAACAGTCGCTGGTCAACCACCAGACCAAGCTGCGCGATCGTTACAAGGTGCCAACCGAAGGCGCGCTGCCCAAGGCCTATGAGTGGTAGGCTGACGGCATGAGGACCGGCGGGGTTGCAATCCCGTCGGTCTGTGCTAGCCATGTTGACGCCGTAAACATGGGAGAAGCCAGATGGACCCGCTTGCCAATCTGATCGCCGCCTCGGTTGCCTTTGTCGGCAGCCACTTTGCGATGTCGCATCCCTTGCGCGCCGGCCTGGTCGGGCGGCTGGGGGCGGTGGGCTTCCAGGTGGTCTATTCGCTCGTTTCCTTCGCCACGCTGGGCTGGATGGTCCTGGCCTTCCGCGCGATCGCGCCAAGCGCCGGCCTGTGGGATGGCTCGCAGCCCCTGCCCTGGGCGCTTGGCAGCCTGCTGACCTTGCTCGCTTCGGTCCTGTTCGTCGGCAGCCTGCTCGGTAACCCCGCGCTGCCTGCACCGGGTGCGGCGGCATTGGCGGACAAGCCGGTCCACGGCGTTTTCCACGTCACCCGCCATCCGATGATGTGGGGCTTCGCGCTCTGGGCGGTCAGCCACGCGCTGGTCAGCCCGACCCCGCGCAGTTTCGTGCTGACCGGTGCGGTCGGCCTCCTCGCCCTGGTCGGCTCGCACCTGCAGGACCGCAAGAAGGAAGCGCTGATGGGCGCGGCCTGGACCGGATGGGAAGCCAAGACTTCCTATTGGCCCAAGCTGGGCGGCCTGGCCAAGGCCGGACTGATCCCCTGGGTTGGCGGGCTGGTGCTGTGGCTGGGGGCAACCTGGGCCCATATCCCCGGCAACGGCATGGCCGCCGGGATCTGGCGCTGGGTGGGTTAGCTGCCAAACTTTGCGAACAGCACATCCAGCATGCTGGGCGAGAAGTAAAAGCACGCAACTTGCCAGCTAATTCGACACCGGACTGCATAGCTGGGCATATAAAGTTCGGGCACGACTTCATCGAGGAAGCCCTGCCGATCGAGTGATCCCTGGAATTCCATCGTCACTCCGGAAGGGGCGACGGTTACATCGACCTCGCAGTCTTCAAACGATTGCGACGTTGAGCCGCGACCCAGGTAATTCTCGCCTTCGCGCCCGAGGATGTGTTCAACCCGTCCGATCGATGGACCGCTCATGCGGAAGCGCGAGGTTCTCCCAAAGTAAAGAGCAGAGAGCATCTGCTCGATCCGGTGAATCGGCAATCCTTCAAAACTGAAGCGCCGAGTTGCGTGCTCAGTCGGATCGGCATCATCGATCACTAGGTAGTCAATCAGCTTAGGGCTGAGTGAAGCGATCGTAAGGCGCTGTTCCTTCACTTGCGGCAGCGCACCCTTGTGACAAATGGCGTAACCGAACGCACCAAACCCCTTAAGCGTGTAATCGCCAAGGAGCGGATGCGCAGTCACGTTCAAGCCCGCGCTTCCTCCACGCCGGCGCTGTTGTGCCGCAGCGCCTTCAGCACGGCATCGACGATCTGCGGCGCGTTAAGGCCGGCTTCGTCGTATTGCTTGTCCGGGTTGTCGTGATCCTGGAACGTGTCGGGCAGCCGCAGCGTGCGGATCTTGAGGCCGGCGTCGGTCAGCCCTTCGTCGCTGGCCATGGTCAGGACATGGGCGCCGAGGCCGCCGATGGCGCCCTCCTCAACCGTGACCACCACTTCGTGGCTGGCCATCAGGCGGCGGATCAGATCGGTATCGAGCGGCTTGGCAAAGCGCAGGTCGGCGACCGTGGTGGAAAGCCCCTTGGCCTCGAGCACCTCTGCCGCCTTCAGCGCTTCGGCCAGCCGCGTGCCGAGCGAGAGCAGGGCAACCTTGGTCCCTTCGCGCACGATCCGGCCCTTGCCGATCTCCAGCTGCTGCGGCACCTCGGGCAGCGGCACGCCAATGCCGTTGCCGCGCGGATAGCGGAAGGCGATCGGGCCGGAGTCGTGGAGCGCGGCGGTATAGGTCATGTGGACCAGCTCGGCCTCGTCAGCCGCGGCCATCACCACCATGTTGGGCAGGGTGGCGAGGTAGGTGATGTCGAACGAGCCTGCGTGCGTCGCGCCATCCGCGCCGACCAAGCCAGCACGGTCGATCGCGAAGCGGACCGGCAGGTTCTGGATCGCTACGTCATGGACTACCTGGTCAAAGGCGCGCTGCAGGAAGGTCGAATAGATCGCGGCGAAGGGCCGCATCCCTTGCGCGGCCAGACCGGCGGCAAAGGTCACCGCGTGCTGTTCGGCTATGCCGACATCGAAGCTGCGGGTGGGGTGCGCCTTCGCAAACTTGTCGACGCCCGTCCCGCTCGGCATGGCGGCGGTGATCGCGCAGATCTTCGGATCGGTCTCCGCCAGCTTGGCCAGCGTTTCGCCGAAGACGTTCTGATAGGCCGGGGCCTTGGCCGGCGCCTTGACCTGTTCGCCGGTGATCACGTCGAACTTCTGCACGCCGTGATACTTGTCGGCGCTGGCCTCGGCCGGGGCATAGCCCTTGCCCTTCTGCGTCACGACATGGATCAGGCACGGCCCTTCGGCGGCATCGCGGACATTCTCCAGCACCGGGATCAGGTGATCGAGATTGTGCCCGTCGATCGGGCCGACGTAATAGAAGCCCAGTTCCTCGAACAGGGTCCCGCCCATCGCCATGCCGCGGGCAAATTCGTCGGTCTTGCGGGCGGCGACATGCAGCGGCTCGGGCAGCTTGCGCGAGATCTTGCGCGCCACTTCGCGCAGTTCCAGAAACGGGCGCGAGGAGACGATCTTGGCCAGATAGGCCGAAAGCCCGCCAACTGGCGGCGCGATCGACATGTCATTGTCGTTGAGGATCACCACCAGCCGGTTGCTGGCATCGGCGGCGTTGTTCATCGCCTCATAGGCCATGCCCGCGCTCATCGCGCCGTCGCCGATCACGGCGATGCCCTTGCCCGGCTGGCCCTGCAGCTTGTTGGCAATGGCAAAGCCCAGCGCGGCCGAGATCGAGGTGGAGCTGTGCGCCGCGCCGAACGGATCGTATTCGCTCTCGCTGCGCTTGGTGAAGCCAGACAGGCCGCCGCCGGTGCGCAGGGTGCGGATCCGGTCACGCCGCCCGGTCAGGATCTTGTGCGGATAGGCCTGGTGGCCCACGTCCCAGATCAGCTTGTCGTCGGGCGTGTTGAACACATAGTGGATCGCCACGGTCAGCTCGACCACGCCCAGCCCCGAGCCCAGGTGGCCGCCGGTGGTGCCGACAGCGCTGATCATCTCGGTGCGCAGCTCATCGGCCAGTTGGCGCAGCTGCTCTGGCGCGAGCTTGCGCAGATCGGCAGGCAGATTGACGGTATCGAGCAACGGCGTGGCAGGAGACTGACTCATCTTCCCGGCCTTACACGGTTGAATTGTTGGTGTCGATTGAGACTATCGGGCAGGACATGTGCAGAACCAGAGGAGATTCGCGATGAGCCTGCCCGCCGCAGCTGCCCCCGTCTGCTTCGTGCCGACTGCCGACCGGGCCCGGTCGAAGCCGTTCTATGCCGGTATCCTGGGATTGCGGCTGCTGGGTGAGGACGATCATGCCGCCACCTTTGACCTTGGCAATCGCACGCCGATGCGGCTGACCACCGTGCCGGGCTATCAGCCGAGCGGCCACACGGTGCTGGGGTGGAACGTTGGCGATATCGTCGGCACGGTCCGCGCGCTGGTCGCCAAGGGGGTCAAGTTCGCGGTTTATGAAGGGTTTGGCCAGGATGCCGATGCGATCTGGCATTCCCCCGATGGCGGCGCCAAGGTGGCCTGGTTCCCCGATCCCGATGGCAACCTGCTGAGCCTGACCCAGTTCGGCTAGTTGCAGCGCTCGCACACGCCGCGCAGTTCCACCACCGGGCGGATATCGGCAAAGCCGGCGGTGCGGGCGGCCTCGACCAGCGATCCGGTCAGCTTGTCATCGTCGATGTGCACGGCCCGGCCGCAGACATCGCAGATCAGGAAGATGCAATCGTGGCGGCAGCCGGGGTGGCTGTTGGCGATATAGGCGTTGGCGCTCTCAACCCGGCGGGCGAGGTTGGTTTTCACGAACAGGTCGAGGATCCGGTAGACCGAGTTGGCCGCGACCCGCTTGCCGCGCCCCTTCGAGACGTTTTCGGCGATGTCATAGGCCGAGGCCGGACGGTCCTGCGCGGCGAGGGCGTGGAACACTTCGGCGCGCATGTCGGTCCACTGTTCGCCCGCATCGGTCAGCGCATGGCGCGCCGCTTCGATCAGGCCGGGGCCCGAATGCTCGTCGTGGTTGTGATGGTGACCTGACATCGCGCCGATATAGGCGCTAGTTAGCCCTTGGTGAAGTCCGGCTTGTAGAAACCCGGGAAGCGCTTCATCAGCGCCGCCACCTTGGCCACGTCCCAGGCGAGAATATAGGGGTGCTTGGGGTTCTTGGCCATGAAGTCCTGGTGATAGCCTTCGGCCGGATAGAACTTCTTGTAGCCTTCGATCGGAGTGATGACCGGCTTCTTCCAGACGCCGGAAGCCTTCATCTGCGCCAGATAGGCGCTGGCGACCAGGCGCTGCTCTTCACTGGTCGGCACCAGCGCGGCGCGGTACTGGGTGCCTTCGTCCGGGCCCTGGCGGTCCTTCAGCGTCGGATCGGCGACGACCGAGAAGAAGATCCGCACCAGCTGGTCATAACGGACCACGGCCGGATCATAGGTCACCTGCACCGCCTCGGCATGGCCGGTATCGCCGTAGCCAACGCGGTCATACTTGGCGGTCTTGGCATCGCCGCCGTGATAGCCAGTCAGGACGCTCTTCACGCCCAGGACATGGCTGAACACGCCTTCGACGCCCCAGAAGCAGCCGCCGGCAAAGACCGCGGTTTTCAGGCCGGGCGTTTCCTTGGCTGGCCGCGCGGCGGCGGGGGCGAGCACGTCAACCTCGCCGGCGATGGCCGGGGCTTGTTGACAGGCGGCGGCGAGCGCCAGCAGTGCGGGTAGTAAAAGCTTGCCCCTCACCGGGTGCGGTCGGGCAGGGCAGCGGCTTCGGCCTTGGGGATCACCTTGCCGGAAATGCCGTCTTCGCTTTGGGCCCAGAGGCTGCCGACCAGCAGCACGGCACCCAGCGCGAAGCCGAGGCCAAAGGAGCGGAACAGGTCGGTCTTGAACAGGCCCATCAGGATTAGTCCGAAGCGAAGATTAACTGCGGCGCTCTCCCTGCGGAAAAACGCCTTACTTCCAAGTGAACAATGCGCCTCACCGCACGGCTGAGCGGTGAAGCGATTGCGGCTTGCGGCGAACCGAGGGAACTCAGTGGCGGAAGTGGCGCATTCCGGTGAAGACCATGGCCAGGCCGGCCGCGTCGGCAGCGGCGATCACTTCCTCGTCGCGAATCGATCCGCCGGGCTGGATCACGGCCGTTGCCCCGGCTTCGGCGGCGGCCAGCAGGCCATCGGCGAAGGGGAAGAAGGCATCGGAGGCCACCGCGCTGCCCACCGCGCGGCTCTGCGCCCAGCCGAACTTCTCGGCGGCTTCGGCGGCCTTCATCGCGGCGATCCGCGAAGAATCGCGGCGGTTCATCTGGCCGGCGCCGATCCCGGCGGTGATCCCGTCCTTGGCATAGACGATGGCGTTCGACTTGACGTGACGGGCCACGGTCCAGGCGAACAGGCAGTCCTTCAGTTCCTGCTCGGTCGGCGCACGCTTGGTCACGACCTTCAGGTCATCGCGGCCGATCGCGCCGTTGTCGCGGCTCTGCACCAGCAGCCCGCCGGTGATCGGCTTGACCATCAGGCCGCCCCGGCGCGGATCGGGCAGGTCACCCGTCAGCAGCAGGCGCAGGTTCTTCTTCCTGGCAAAGGCAGCGATCGCCGCTTCGTCGGCATCGGGGGCCACCACCACTTCGGTGAAGATCTGGCAGATCGCCTCAGCCGTCGCGCCGTCGAGCGGCTGGTTGACCGCGACGATCCCGCCAAAGGCCGAAACGTCATCGCATTGCAGCGCGCCGGTCCAGGCTTCGAGCAGGCTGGCGCCCTGGGCGACGCCGCAGGGATTGGCGTGCTTGACGATGATCACCGCCGGATCCTGCCCCCGGAACTCAGCGGCGAGTTCCAGCGCGGCATCGGCATCGTTGTAATTGTTGTAGGACAGCTCCTTGCCCTGCACCTGCCGGGCCTGGGCAATCCCGCGGCCGTGCGGGCCGGCCGGGACATAGAGTGCGGCGCGCTGGTGCGGGTTTTCGCCATAGCGCAGCTCCTCGGCGCGCTTGCCGATCACGGCGAGCGTTTCGGGGAAGAGCTGCTGCTGGTCGGCAAAGGCGAACCACTGGCTGATCATGGAGTCATAGGCAGCGGTCGCGGAATAGGCGCGCGCGGCCATCAGGCGGCGGAAGTCATAGGTGGTGGCGCCGCCCGTTGCCTCAAGCTCGGCCAGCAGGCCGGCATAGTCGGCCGGGTCAGTAACGATGGTGACATAGGCGTGGTTCTTGGCCGCCGAGCGGACCATCGAGGGGCCGCCGATATCGATGTTCTCGATGATCTCGTCGCGGCCCGCGCCCTTGGCGACGGTCGCTTCGAAGGGATAGAGGTTGACCACCACCAGGTCGATCGCGCCGATGGCGTGCTCGGCCATGGCCTTGGCGTGTTCCGGGTTGTCGCGCACCGCCAGCAGGCCACCGTGGACCTTGGGGTGGAGCGTCTTGACCCGGCCGTCCATCATCTCGGGAAAGCCGGTCAGCTCGGAGATGTCCTTCACGGTCAGGCCCGCATCGCGCAGCGCCTTGGCCGTGCCGCCGGTCGAGACCAGTTCCACCCCGCGTGCGGCCAGCGCCTGGCCCAGTTCCACCAGCCCGGCCTTGTCGGACACCGAAAGCAGCGCCCGGCGGATCGTCACCTCAGTCATGTGAATGCTATCCCATTTTCTTCAGCAGCCAGGCAAAGTTGCCGCCGCCGCGTGATACCAGGCCCTGCAGGACCAGTTGTTGGATGGGCTGGGGCCGGCCCTGGCCATCGGCCCAGATGCTTTCCTCAACCGTCACCTGGCCCCCGGCACGGAACTGCCAATAGGAGCCATCGGGCATGGCGAGACCGGCACCCTGGCCGTCTTCGCTCAGGCCCACCTCGATCCCCGGGCCAAGGTGGAAGCGGATCGCGAAGGCAACCTTGCCGCTCTTGCCCTTGCCGCCGGCCGGGATCAGCAGGTCTTCCCCGCGCAGCTCGGTGCCCTCGTCGCGCAGGATCAGGATGCGGCGGTGAGTCAGACCATAGCGCTGGACATAGCCGTTGTGGCTCGCCTCCAGCCGGGTCGCGCCCGAGAGCTTTTCTCCGGCGATGGTCCGCCGGTCGACCTCAACCTCGGACACGCCGCTGCCGATCCGGCCGTTGATCAGCACGGCCGTGGAATTGACATCGTCGAGCGCCAGGGTGGAGTGCGCTGCGGTGGCGCGCAGGCCCTGTTCCAGCCGCACCGGAATGAGGCCGCCGGCGCAGGCCGAACCGCCGCAATTGACCACGATCCGCTGGCCCTGGTGTGACAGCTCGAAAGCCAGGGTTGAAGCACAGCCCGAGCGGGCGTGCTTGGCCAGCGGCGGCGGGGCGGCATCGAACTGCAGGATCGATTTCTGGGCAACGACGCGCTGGAAACCCCACTGGCGCACATCGCGCAGCGGCCGGGTGCGTACGCCCGAGGCGGCGATCAGCGCCGAGACGTCGGCTGCGTCGACTGCCCAGCTGCCCTGCCACGAACCGAGCGAGCCATCGCCGTGAGTCAGCGCCAGCAGCGGCGGGACCAGCAGCGCCAGGATCGCCTCGAGCGCAGCCGGCGGATCGCGCCGCACCGCATTGTAGCAGGCGCGCAGCCGGACCAGCAAGGCGATCGCCTCCATCTGGCCCAGCGGGCTGCGCGAAAGGATGCCGCCGTCATCGCCCACCAGCTCGCCCAGTGCCTTGATCAGGCCGGCCTCACCAAACAGGCGGCGCGGCTTGCCATCGGGCAGCAGCAGCCCGGCGGCCACGATCCCGCACCAGCCGGCCACTTCGCCCAGCAGGTCCTCGGCGCGGCCGACATTCTTGTCCAGCCAGCGCGCCGTGTCGTTCATCGCGGCGAGCACGCGGGCGCGCTGGGCCTTGTCGTTGCCGGACAGGATCAGCGGCGCGTGGACCAGCCAGTTCAGCTCGCGCGTGCCGGCGTTGGCGACGGTCCAGGCCGGCCCCTTGCCGGGACGCGATGGGGGTGAGGGGTTGGCATTGAGCCAGGCGGCGAGCACCCGTTCGGCCACGGGCACGACCTGCTCGCGCGGGGCCGAAGCTTCGAGGTCGGCCAGCCAGGCGAAGGAATGGACCACGCGTTCCAGTGGCGGGGCCATCCGCGCCGCACCGGCAAAGTCGATCTGGGCGATCGGTGCCTTGACCCCGTGGACCAGGAAATGCCCGGCGCGGATCGCGGTGCCGGCCATCTTCTGGCCCGGCAGCGGGTTGAGCACGGTCGCCAGGAGGCGCGGCTTGGCCGGCTTGCGGAACGGCGCGGCCAGGGTCGATCCCGGCACGCCAAGGCGATAGGCCAGCCGCAGCAGCCGCTCACCCGCGCCCAGCGCCGGCGGCGTGAAATCAGCCAGAGCCAGCGCGCGGCCGGGTTCGACCAGTTCGCTAGGGCCGGGTCCGGCGCCGTGATCGATCAGCGGCGCATCGCTGCCGCTGCCGAGCGGGATCGCCATGGCCGGTTCCCCGTTGTCCGGGGCAGTATGATCGCGGCTCTGGCTCATCGCCTCCATCATACCCCGCCGGCTTCCTTGAGCGCAGCGATATTGGCGGCATAGCGCTCTGGCCCGCCGCGGAAGGTCGCGGTGCCGGCCACCAGCACGTCAGCCCCGGCCATCACGCACAGGCGCGCGGTTTCGATATCGACGCCGCCGTCCACTTCCAGCCGGATGTCGCGCCCGCTCTTGTCGATCGCCTTGCGCACCGCCTCGATCTTGCGGAGCTGGCTGGTGATGAAGCTCTGCCCGCCAAAGCCCGGATTGACGCTCATCACCAGGACCAGATCGATATCGTCGATCAGGTAATCGAGCATCTTGGCCGGGGTGCCGGGATTGAGCGAGACGCCGGCCAGCTTGCCCAGGCCCTTGATCGCCTGGACCGTGCGGTGGCTGTGCGGGCCGGCTTCGGGGTGTACCGTGATAATATCGGCCCCGGCCTCAGCAAAGGCGGCGAGGTAGCTGTCCACCGGGCTGATCATCAGGTGGACGTCGAGCGGCTTGGCGGTGTGCGGGCGCAGCGCCTTTACCACCATCGGCCCGATCGTGATGTTGGGCACGAAGTGGCCGTCCATCACGTCGACATGGATCCAGTCGGCCCCGGCGGCATCGACGGCGCGCACTTCCTCACCCAGCCGGGCGAAGTCGGCAGACAGGATCGACGGTGAAATCAGCGGCTGGGGCATGGCTGCGGCGGTGGCCTCCCTTTACCGGCGCTTACCCACCACATCTGGTAGGAACAACTGGAGCAGCCGTGTTTTCCACACGGTATCTGGCGGATAAATCGCTCGCTTGGGCGATTGACCACCGCCAGCCGCCCCGGCACAGGGTCAAGCCGATGATTTCCCCGCGGACCCCTGCCGAAGCCATGGCCGTGCTGGCGCGCGAAACCGCGGCGCGGCATGGCCCGGTGCCGCGCGAACTGGACGGGATTACCGTGCCGCTGGGCCACCGGTTGATCACCGGCGGACGCTATCTGCAGTGGAGCGACAGCGGCTACGGCTATTACCACGCGCCGGGCGAAGGGATCGTGATCGAGCGGCCCGATGGCGCCGATCCGGACGAGGAAGCGCTGTGGCTCAACGGCAGTGTCTATGCCGGGGTCGCCTGCCTCAACGGGTTCCTGCCGCTGCATGCCTCGGCCGTGGCGTATGACGGGCGCGCGATTGCCTTCACCGGGCCGACCGGGGCGGGCAAATCGACCCTGGCGGCAGGGCTGGGGCAACTGGGCTTTCCGCTGTTCTGCGACGATACCCTGCTGCTCGACCTGCACAGCAGTGAAGGCCTGATCGCCATGCCGGGGCACAAGCGGCTCAAACTGCTGCCCGATGCACTGGCCCTGGCCGGCGCAGCGGCCGAGGCTCCCGTGGGGGCGGAGACCGGCAAGTTCTATGCCCGGCCGGCCGCCGGCGATCTGGGCGAGCCATTGCCGCTGGCAGGGCTGGTGTTCCTCGAAGTGGGCGCGGAGACCCGCTGGGAGGATATTCGCGGTGCAGAACGGTTTGTCCGGCTTGAGGACGATCACTATACGCAAGCGATCTTCCGCGAGGCGGCGCAGCCAGGCCGGGCCGAACTGTTTGCGCTGCGGGCGCGGCTGGCGGGGCAGGTGGCCATGGCGCGGCTGGTGCGGCCGATCTCGGCGGCAGGGTTCGCCGCCTCGCTGGCCCTGGCGGCGGAGCGGATCAGGGAGTTGGGACGATGACATTGGCCAAGGCCGCCGGACAGTTCACCGAGACCGAGATCGATGACGAGGTGGTGGTGATGAGCCTGGCCAGCGGGGATTTCTTCTCGCTCACCGGCAGCGCGCGGGCGATCTGGCTGGCGCTTGACGCGCAGCCCGATCGCGCCGGGCTGATCGCGGCGCTGGCGGCGCAGTTCGATGCCGATCCGGCAGAGATTGCCGGCGATGTCGATGCCTTCCTGGCGCAGCTCAACGCGGCCAGGCTGCTGACCGGGGCATGATCCGCTGGCGCCTGCTGGTGGCCGAGGCCCTGGTCCTGCTGCTGGCGGCGCGGGCGCTGGTGGCGGGGCTGCGGTTTGGCTGGTGGCGGCGTTGGCTTGGCCTGGTGGCTGCGGGGCCGAGTGCGGGCGTCGCGGCCGCAGCCGATCGCCAGCTGGCCCGGGCGGTCGATCGTGCTGCGCTGCGCCTGCCGGGGCAGAGCAAATGCCTGCCCCGCGCCATGGCGCTGCACTGGATGCTGGCCCGGCGCGGGCGGGGCGCCCAGCTGGTAATTGCGGTTCTGCCCGGCGCGGCGCGCGGCGGGCTCGACGATCTCCACGCCTGGGTCGAATGCGGCGAGGAGATCCTGATCGGCGCGCTCGATCAGCCATTTCGCCCGCTGGTGCGGTTCGGCCGGACAGACTCTAGTCAAAGCCGCTGAAACTATGTAGTTAGCGCGGCGAACTGGCGTGAAAGTGCCGGATTAAGTCGGAGTTGCATTGATGTCGCAGCAGAACAAGCCCCAGGAAAAGGGTTGGACCAAGCCTGAACTGACCCGTCTGGGCCAGCTCGCCGATGTCGGGCCGCGCCCCAACCCTGGCACGACCCAGGGGGTCAATTCGCGCTCCTGAGTGTGACGGGGCGATGCTGACCGCCTTGCTGCAAACTTGATTGCCTTCGATTGGCAGTGGGCCGGGCCTGCCGACCCCACTGCCGCGCGGCTCGCTCAGGCGCTGGCCGCCGGAACGGGCAGGGCCGCCGGCGCGGCCAGTGCCGAGCGCTATCAGGCCGCTGCGCTTCTCCCCTTTGCCGACCAGCGCCGCGCGCGCGGCTGGGCCCCGGTTGTGGTGGGGCCCTTGCTGGTGCTCTTCGCCGGCCATATCGACAATGCGGCTGAGATCGCGGCCAGTCTGGGCTGTGACTATCCCGGTGATCGGCCCGATCCGGCGCTGCTGGCGCGGCTCTATGGCGCGGCGCGGCTGGCCTGGGGCGATGCGGCCGATCTGCGGCTGATCGGCGAATATGCCGCGATCCTGTTCGAAGCCGAGGGCCAGGTGCTGCGCCTGGTGCGCAGCCCGCTGCGCGCGCCGCCGCTGCATGTTCACCGCTCCGGCGGGCGGGTGATCGCGGCCTCGGTCCCGCGCGCGATCTTTGCCTGCGGGGTGCCACAGCGGATCAACGCGGCCAAGCTGGCCGACAATGCCCTGTTCAATCCCGGCTGCGACCGGACCGGCTGGTTCGAGGGATTGGACTATGTCCCGCTTGGCACCGCGCTGCGAATTGACCCCGCCGGCACGACCGAGCGGCGCTATTACGATCTCTACAGCCTGCCCAAGGTGCGGCTGGGCAGTGATGCCGAATACCTTGAAGCGGCCCATGGCCTGCTGGGCGAGGGTACCCGGGCCGCGCTGCGCGGGGCACGGCGGCCGGCGATCATGCTTTCGGGCGGACTCGATTCGCCGCAGGTCGCGGCCAAGGCGCTGGCCGCGCTCCCCGCCGGCAGCCAGCTTCACGCCTTTACCTTCACGCCGGAGCCGGGCTGGGATGGGCATGTCGGGGCCGGGCAGTTCGGGGACGAGCGGCCCGTTGTAGAAGCCTTCGCCGCGCAGCACCCCGGTCTGGTCACCCATTTCGAGGATAACGCCGGGTCCGGCTTTGATGCCGGGATGGCAGAGCTGTTCTTTGCCACCGGTTCGGCGGCGATCAACCAGACAAATTTCAGCCACTTCCACGCGCTGTGGCGCGGTGCGCGGGCGGCCGGCTGCGACGTGGTGCTGGGCGCGGACTATGGCAATTTCACCTTCAGCGCGGAAGGCGGCTGGGGCTTTCCCGAGTACCTGCTGCGCGGGCGCTGGCGGCAGCTCTACCTGGCGCTGCGGCATGCCGAAGACGATGGCCGCTCGTTCTTGCGGCGGTTCCTGGCGCTCTGCGTCCTGCCCTTCCTGCCCGCGCCGCTGTGGCACTGGCAACGGCGGGTGCGCGGCCAGCCGGATATCTTTGCCATCGCCTCGCCGCTGCGGGCTGACTATGCGCGGGCCTCGGGCGCGCTTGATCGGGCGCGGCGCGCAGGCCAGCCGGTGCGGCGCTGGCCGGAGCTGGGCCGCAGCTCCGAGTTCGAGCTGTTTCAGCGCAACGACCACTGCGACATCATGCACGGGTTCGAGCAGATCTATGGCCTGCCGCAGCGCGATCCCACGGCCTATCGCCCTTTTGTAGAGTTCTGCCTGGGCCTGCCGACCGAGCTGTTCCTGCGCGATGGCCAGACCCGCTGGCTGGCGCGCGAGATGGCCCGCGGGATCATGCCCGAGGCGCAGCGGCTTGAAGTGCGCCACGGCCGCCACGGGGCTGACTGGCATCTCAAGCTGACCCGCCGCCGCAGCGAATTGCTGGCGGAAGTGGAGCGACTGGCGCAGAACGAGCGGCTGAGCGCCATGATCGATTTTCCCAAGATCCGCCACGCCCTGGAAGACTGGCCCGAAAGCGGCGCGATCCCGGTGGAGGAGCGGCTGCTGCGCGAAGGGGCGATTCCCCGCGCGGTGATGCTGGCGCGCTACATCAACCATGTCGAAGGCCATAACCAGTGAACGCCAGGCTGCGCGATCCGCACTCTCGCCGGCTGGTGCTGCGGCTCGCGCTGCTGCAGATCGCCGCCGCGCTGACCGAAGGGGTCGGGCTGGTCCTGCTGGTGCCGCTGCTCTCGGCGTTGGCCGGGCCGAGTGCCGCCGAGGCCGGGCCACTGGCCCGCGCTGCCGCCAGCCTGGGCCACAGCCTGCCCGCCTTGCTGGGGCTGTTCGTGCTGCTGGTCGCCCTGCGCGCCGGCCTGGTCATGGCCCGCAGCCGC
>DKII01000101.1:922-5272 GCA_002454125.1 Novosphingobium sp. UBA6722 | reverse complement strand
CGAACTTGTCCTTCAGTTCGATTTCCTTGGCGACCGAAACGCCGTCCTTGGTGATGCGCGGTGCGCCGAAGCTCTTGTCGATCACGACATTGCGGCCCTTGGGGCCCAGGGTGACCTTCACCGCGTTGGCGAGGATGTCGACGCCGGCGAGAATGCGCTCACGCGCGTCGCGGCCGAATTTTACGTCCTTGGCAGCCATTGTTCAGTTCCTTCGAAATTCTGGAATGTGTGGAGGTGTCAGGAGATCGCTCAGCCGATGATGCCGAGGATGTCCGATTCCTTCATGATCAGCAGGTCTTCGCCATCGAGCTTGACCTCGGTGCCCGACCACTTGCCGAACAGCACCCGGTCGCCGGCCTTGACGTCCAGCGGGGTGACCTTGCCATCTTCAGCCTTGGAACCAGCGCCAACGGCGATAACTTCGCCCTCGGCCGGCTTTTCCTTGGCGCTGTCAGGGATTATGATGCCGCCGGCGGTCTTTTCTTCAGCCTCTACGCGGCGCACGAGCACACGATCGTGCAGCGGACGGAATGCCATGGGTTTGCTCCCTTATGCGTTGATACGATGTCGATTGGCACTCCCCCCAGGAGAGTGCCAGCGCGGCGCATATGGGTGGGGGCGGAAGAGTCGTCAACCCCGGCGGCATCGGAAAAAAATTGCGGGAATTGAATCCCGTCAGGTGGGCAGCAGCCCCAGCGCCTCGCGCCGCGCCCAGCGCCAGCCGAGCAGGACCGAGACCACCACCAGCCCCACCGCCAGCCCCAGCCACACGCCGGTCCCGGCCAGCGGGGTGAAGAAGCCGAGCAGCACCGAGGTGGCAAAGCCGACCAGCCAGTAGCCGAACAGCGCCAGCTGCATCGGCATGCGCGTATCCTGCAGCCCGCGCAGCGCGCCGGCCAGCACGGCCTGCAGCCCGTCGAACAACTGGAAAGCTGCGGCGATGGCGAGGAAGCCGACCGCATGGCCGACCATCGCCGCATTGGCCGGATCGGCCGGATCGACATAGAGTTGCAGCACGAACAGCGGCGCCAGGATCATGATCGCGGCAGGCACGATCATGTAGCTGACCGCCAGGATCAGCGCGGCCTTGCCGGCGCCGCCAATCGCCAACCGGTCGCCCGCGCCGAAGTGATAGCCGACGCGGATCGTTGCGGCCTGGCCGATGCCGAAGGGGATCTGGAAGGCAAGCGCGGCTACTTGGAGCGCCACGGTGTGCCCGGCCAGTTCGGCCTGGCCGATCCGTCCCATCAGGAAGGCGGCGCTGGAGAACAGCCCGCCCTCGGCAAGGATGATCAGCGCAATCGGCGTGCCGATGCGCGCCACGTCCCGGAAACGTTGCCACTCGGCGCGCCACCAGCGACCCAGCAAGTGATAGCGGCGCAGGCGGCGGTCACTGCGGATCGCCAGGACATAGGCGCCAAGCATGGCGAAGGCGGTGATCACGCTCGAGATCGCCGAGCCATCAAGGCCCATGGCCGGTGCGCCGAAATGGCCGAAGACGAACACGTAGTTGCCAAAGGCATTTACCACGATCGCCAGCCCGGTGATCGCGGTCGCAAAGAACGGCCGGCCCAGCGCCGAGACGAAGTTACGCAGCACGGTCGCCATCACGTTGGGGATCATCGCCCAGAGCAGGATTGCCAGGAACTGTCCGGCCAGGCGCGAAACCTCCGGGTCCTGGCCCGAGAGCAGCAACAGCTCCTCGCCCCACAGGCAAACCGCCATGCCGGCCAGCCCGCAGAGCAGGGCCAGCCACAGCGCCATCCGCACCGTGCGGCGCACTTCGCGCACGGCGTGGCGGCGGCGGCCCAGTTCGGCGGCGATCAGCGGTGCGCAGGCCCCGGTCAGGCCCGAGAAGCACCACATCATCAGTCCAAACAGCGTGGTGGCGAGCGAGGCGGCGGCAAGCGATTCCTCACCCAGCCGGGCGACGAAGATCACGTCGATCGCATAGACCAGCATCTGCAGCAGATTGGCCGCAGCCAGCGGCGCCGCGAGGCGCAGCGTCGCGCCCAGTTCGGCGCGCCAGGGGGTCAAGGTGCGGTCCTGTTCCATCGAGCCGGCCCGGATAGTCTTGGGTCCGGCGCGGGCCAAGCGCTTTGTCCGAAGCTGCGCCGTTTCGCGCGCGCGCCGTGGCGTGCAGGCAACAAGCAGGTCCGGCCAGGCCGGTCCGCGCAACGAGAAAGGGCGGCCCCCGCGAAGGAGCCGCCCCTTGTCTTGTCCGGTCGAGACCGGGTCGAAATTACTTGATTTCGACGGTGCCGCCAGCAGCGGTGATCTTGGCCTTGATGTCTTCGGCTTCGGCCTTGTTGACACCTTCCTTGATCGCCTTCGGAGCGGCTTCCACCAGCGCCTTGGCTTCGGTCAGGCCGAGCGAGGTGATCGCGCGGACTTCCTTGATGACGGCGATCTTGTTGCCGCCGTCGCCGGTCAGGATGACGTCGAATTCGGTCTTTTCTTCAACCGCTTCAGCAGCAGCGCCGCCGCCAGCAGGGGCAGCAACGGCAACAGCGGCAGCAGCCGAAACGCCCCAGGCTTCTTCCAGAGCCTTGGCGAGGTCAGCAGCTTCCAGGACGGTCAGCTTCGAAAGTTCTTCAACGAGCTTGGCGATATCAGCCATGATGTTTCACTCCACAATATGATGGCTGCCGGACCCTTCGGTTTGAAGTGTCTGATCCGGCAAAACGTTTGATCAGTCTTATGCGGCTTCCTTGGCGTAGGCGCCAAAGACGCGGGCCAGCTTGCCTGCCGGGGCCGTGACAACCTGCGCGATCTTGGTCGCCGGTGCCTGGACCAGGCCGATAAGCTTGGCGCGCAGTTCGTCGAGCGACGGCATCGAGGCGAGTGCCCGGATTCCGGCTTCGTCGAGGACCTGCGAACCCATCGCCCCGCCAACGATTTCCAACTTGTCGTTGGTCTTGGCGAAATCGACGACGATCTTTGCCGCGGCAACCGGGTCGACCGAAGTCCCCAGGGCCACCGGACCGGTGAGCAGTTCACCAATCCCGGCATAGTCGGTGTCTACGATGGCAAGCTTGGCAAGACTGTTCTTGGAAACCTTGAACGATGCACCGCTTTCACGCATCTTCACGCGCAGGGCCGTGGTTTGAGCCACGGTCATGCCACGGTTGCGGGTGACAACCACCACGCCAACCTCGTTGAAGGTTGCGTTCAGCGCTGCGACCGCGTCGGCTTTCTGCGAACGATCCATGCTTACTCCTTCACAAATGACCGGCCGGCAGAACCGGACGATCGGCTACGTTTGCCCGCACCGCGAAAGCGATGCGGAAAGTCCGTGCGATGGGGAAGGAGGGCGCGGGTAAAACGCCAGGCCGGGCCCACCAGCGGCGGGCCGGAATTTGCTCTGTCCCCGTCTAGGCTGCGAATTAAGGAGGAAGCCTCCAGCAGCGGTCTCGGACGGATGACGCGCGGCCCGAAGGCTGCGGTCGGGGCGGGCCATTAGCGGGATTGCCGCGCGAGTCAAGCAAAACGGCCAGATTAGGCCGCGGCCAAAGTCTGTGTTAGGCTTCGCTGGGGTCGCATCGACAGTGGGGAGACTGTCTGATGCCTTATCGTTTTGCGCCGTATTTTGTCGGCCTGGTGCTGCTGACCGTGCTGATCGGCTTCTGGGCCAGCTACTGGTCCCCGACGGGCACTGTTCCGGTTGCCTTCCATGTGCACGCGATCACTTCGATCACCTGGCTGCTGCTGCTGATCGTCCAGCAGGTGGCGATCCAGCGGCGGCACAATGCGCTGCACAAGCAGCTGGGCCTGGCGAGTTTCGTGCTGTTCCCGCTGCTGATGGCGGGCTTCATGATGATCGTCGATATCTCGGCGCAGCGCTATGCCATGCCGAAGAGCCCGTTCGACCTGCACAACACCCCGTCGTTCGGGATCGGCACCTTCATGGCCATGGCTGGCTATATGGCGATGTTCTATCTGGCACTAAAGCACCGCCGGAACGTGAAACTGCACGCCGGCTATATGCTGGCGACCCCGGTGATCCTGTTCGAATCGCCCTTTTCCCGCGTGCTGGGCGAGCATCTGCCGTGGCTCAACGTGATCAATAGCGATGGGCCGCAGGGGGTGCTCGATACGATCCTGGTCAGCGATGTGATCGCCACGGCCTTTGCCCTGGCGCTCTACTTCATGCACCGCAAGCACGGCCGGCCCTGGCTGCTGGCGGCCTGCTTCACCGGCGGGCAGGGGCTGGTCATGTGGTTCGCGCCGTTCGTGCCGCAGCTCGGCCCGGCGTTCGGAGCCTATGCCGAGGTGCCCTTGCCGGTTACGGTCAGTCTGGGGCTGGCGCTGGGCGCCTTGACCGGCTGGCTGGGCTGGAAGGCTGGCAGC
>DKII01000101.1:0-864 GCA_002454125.1 Novosphingobium sp. UBA6722 | reverse complement strand
GTGGAAGGCTGGCAGCCCGGCCCCGCGGGCGAAAGCCCCCGCCACTGCCTGAGGCTGCGCCGCTAAACCATTCTTAACCATAAGCTGCGAAGCCCTCTGCTGAACTGCCCGGTTTGGGCGGGGAAGGGGACTTGCACTGTGGCCGCTGCACCAGAGACACCGATCGTTACCGCCGCCAAGGGCCCGCCGGCCTGGCTGACCCCGCGCCGGCTCGACCGGATCGAGCAGGTGACGATCGTCCTGCTGTGGTCGCTGCTGGTCTGGCGCGTCTGGCAATCGACCAACCCACTGGCCCCGCTGGTGCTGATCGCAGAGACCAGCATTGCCCTGTTCGTGCTGTTTCGCCGCCCGACCGAGCACATCTCGATGCGGCTGGGCGACTGGCTGCTGGCGGCAACCGCCACCTATGCGCCGCTGCTGATCATTCCGTCGGATGAAGTCTGGCCGGCGCTTGAGCCGATCGCCATCCTGCTCGTGACCTTTGGCAATCTGGTCCAGATCTCGGGCAAGCTGTTCCTGCGCCGCAGCTTCGGCGTTGCCCCGGCCAATCGCGGGATCAAGCGCGACGGGATGTACCGGTTTGTGCGCCACCCGATCTATGCCGGATACCTCTTCACCCACATGGGCATCCTGATGGTCATGCCAAGCCTGATCAACCTGGTGATCTATGCGATCGGTTGGTGGGCCCAGATCCTGCGGATCGATGCCGAGGAGCGGCTGCTGAGCCAGGACCCCGACTATCGCGAATACCTGACCCAGACCCGCTGGCGCCTGATCCCGGGCATCTATTGACCTTCGCGCTCCAACCGGAGACAACAAGAAAGGGCGGCGCTTCCGGGGGGAGGCGCCGCCCTTTCGGTTTTG
>DKII01000072.1:407-14240 GCA_002454125.1 Novosphingobium sp. UBA6722 | reverse complement strand
GCTGCCCGATGGCCTTGACACCCGGCTGGGTGATGGCGGGCGACGCCTCTCGGGCGGGGAGCGCCAGCGGCTGATGCTGGCGCGGGCGTTGCTGCGCGCCCCGCAATTGCTGATCCTGGACGAGGCCACTTCGGCGCTCGATGCGGAAAACGAGGCAGCGATTGCTGCCGCGCTGGGCCGGCTGCGCGGGCAGATGACGATCGTGCTGATCGCGCACCGCGGCGCCTTACTTGATCTGGCCGACCAGGTGATCCGCCTTGAAAACGGGCACATGGTTGACGAATCCTGAGCGGTTACCCAATTGTTGCCCAATTCACCCACTATTCAGCGGGCGAATCGTAATTGGGGGGCAACAACTGGCAGGCAGTGCACCGCGGGAAGGTGCCAATCGGCTGTGCCAGGCTCCCCACCAGACAGGATGACGAAGCGATGACCCAGCCCCGACGTATCCGCGCCGCGGCCCTCGCCCTTGCTGCTTTTGCTGCGGTTTCGACCGCATCGGTCCCCACTGCTGCCAGTGCTCCGGCCAGCGCTGCCCCGGCCGGCTGCACCGGCCCGGCCAGCGGGACCTGGCTCAATGTCGTGGTTGATAGCGTGCGCAACGGCAACGGAGTGATCGCGATCACGCTTTATGCCGACGATTCGTCGAAATTCCTGGTCAAGCGCGGCTCGCTCTATGTCGGCCGGGTTGATGCCAACACCGGCACGACCCGCGGCTGCATCTTCGTGCCCAAGCCGGGCGTCTATGCCCTGGCGCTCTACCATGACGAAAACCGCGACGGCCGGTTTGACCGGACCGGCCTGGGCCTCCCGGCCGAGGGCTATGGCTTCTCGAACAACCCGGCGACGCTGGCCGGCCTGCCGCAGTTCCGCTCGGTCCGGCTCAACGTGCCAAAGCCCGGGCTAACCACGCGGATCTCGATGAAGTACCCCTAAGGGCTAGCCGTAGATTTCGGGCAGTTCGCGCGGGGCCTGGTCTTCGGCCAGTTCATAGGCGCGCGGGTCATCGACATCGAGCCACCAGGCCGTGCCGATATCCATCGTCGCCGCGCGGCCGGTATCGGCCAGCCGCTGCATGCCTTCTGAGAGGCTCCCCGCCTTGCCTTCGGCAATCGCGGCGCGGATCGCATCGGCCAGTTCGGGCGTCGCCAGGAAGGCCCCGCAATCGACCACGTCATATTCCGGAATGGTCTTGCCGATGGCGGTGATGAAGCCGCGCCCGTCCAGCTTGACCCAGGTTGCATCGTCGGGATCGACCAGCGGGTTGTCGCAGCGGTAGTCGACCGCCAGGGTCACGCCGCGATCGGGCCCATGCTGCTTGGCCAGTTCGCTCAGGATCGGGGCGGAGAAGATGTGGTCCGACATCATCAGCAGGTAATTGCCATCGATCACGTCGGCCCCGGCGATGACCGACCAGCCGTTGGGCTTGGACCAGTCCGCGACCCGTTGCGATACGACCGGAATGCCGACGCGTTCGGAAATCGCGGGCAGCGCGGCTTCGATCCGTTCAGCCTCGTGCCCCGTCACCACGACCACGCGGTTCACGCCGGCTGCCTTGGCCTGCCGCGCGCCGAGTTCGAGCAGCGGAACGCCCGCGATCGGCGTCAGGGGTTTGGAAACGGAAACGTCGCGCAGGCGGCTGCCAAACCCGGCAGCGATGATCAGGGCGTCCATCAGGTATCCTCAAACCCTCAAACAGAAACGGCGCCGGGGTTAGCCGGCGCCGCTCCTTGAACCTCTTGGCTCTGCTTATTCAGCGGCCAGCGCGGTGTCGGCGATGTATTCCTCGACCATCTGGGCGGCGAGGTCATCGTTGAACTGCTGCGGCGGGTGCTTGCAGAAGTAGGCCGAGGCACCGATCACGGCGCCGCCTTCACCGCGGTCCAGCGCCAGCTTGGCGCAGCGGATCGCGTCCATGACGCAAGCGGCCGAGTTGGGGCTGTCTTCCACCGAGAGGCGGAGTTCCAGTTCCATCGGCACGTTGCCCCACTGCAGGCCTTCCAGGCGCAGGAAGCACAGCTTGTTGTCCTTCTGCCACGGAACATAGTCCGACGGGCCGACGTGGATGTTCTCGTCTTCGAGGCGCTGGGCCAGCATGGCCTGGACGGCTTCGGTCTTCGATTCCTTCTTCGAACCGAGACGCTGACGGTCCAGCATGTTCATGAAGTCGGTGTTGCCGCCGGTGTTGAGCTGGTAGGTCCGCTCAACCGTCACGCCGCGGGCGGCGAACAGGCTGGAAAGGACGCGGTGGACGATCGTGGCGCCAACCTGGGCCTTGATGTCGTCACCCACGATCGGCAGGTTCTTGGCGCGGAACTTGGCTTCCCATTCCGGGTTGCTGGCGATGAACACCGGCATGCAGTTGACCACGGCCACGCCGGCTTCCAGCGCGCAGTTCATGTAGAACTCGGTGGCTTCCTGCGACCCGACGGGGAGGAAGTTGATCAGCACTTCGGCGCCCGAATCCTTGATCGCCTGGACGATGCGGGCCTGGTCGGCCTCGGCTTCGTCAGAAACGATGAAGCCCTTTTCACCGACTGTGGTCATGTGCGGGGCAACGCCGTCCGACACCTTGCCCATGATCACCTTGGCGCCGGTCAGCGGCACTTCGGCCTGGAACACGGCGGTGTTGTTCGGCTTGGCGAAGATCGCTTCGGCAATGTCCTTGCCGACCTTGCGGGCATCGACATCGATGCCGAGCACGAAGGCCACGTCGCTCGCGCCGTAGCCGCCGATCTTGTCGTGGATCAGGCCCTGCGAGGAATTGTTCTGGCGATAGTACTCAACCCCCTGAACCAGCGAGCTGGCGCAATTCCCAACGCCAATCATGGCGACCTTGATGGGCTTCATTATGTCTCAATCCTTCTCGAGCGGCGCAGCACGGCCTCAATGAAAGGCCGCCCCATTGTAAAATCGCGCGCCAAAAGCAAGAAGTTTGGCGCAGGTCAAGCCGAATAGCGGGATTGAGCGGCCAGCCTTGGCCACCGCGACCTCTCCCGATCCGGCCCCGAATCTGGCGCTTTCCTGTTGGAATATCGCCACATCCGGTGATTACACCTGCGCAATGCAGGCTTACTAGCATAGCACCATTCCTGCGCGTGGCAAATCCGCCGTCAGGCCCTTGTTAGCCGGGCCTCCCCGCCGCTAAGGGGAGGCAGGGCCGCAGGGCCGGTAGAAGCTAGGCGGGGCAACACTTGGAACAGGCGATGACGGGCACGAAGCAGGGCAAACCGGCACGGCCGCAGCGCCCGCGCGAGTTGCAGGATCCGCTCAACCACTATCTCTATCACCCGCTCGCCTGGCAGCTGGCGCGCGGCCTGGCGCATACGCCGATCACGCCCAACATGGTTTCGGTGTTCGGCGGGCTGATGGTGGTCGCGGCCGGCATCGTCTACGCCAACCTGGCCTGGCCGGTTGGCGCGGCGCTGGGCATGGCGCTGCACATGGGCTGGCACGTGGTCGACGGCGCCGATGGCGATCTGGCGCGGATGACCGGGCGGACCAGCCCGATCGGCGAGATGGTTGACGGCGTCTGTGACTATGCCAGCCATATCGTGCTCTACCTGATCCTGGGCTGGGTGCTGTCCAAGGAAGCGGGCTTCTTCACCGGCAGCGCCGGCTGGATCCTGCTGGTCTTTGCCGGGATCAGCCATGCGGTGCAGTCCAACCATGTCGAGGTCCAGCGGCGGCAGTACCAGTGGTATGTCTATGGCACGCCGTGGATCCGCCACAGCCACGGCCAGGCGGATTCGGCCACGAGCAAGAGCCTGTTCGGCGTCTTCGTCTCCGCCTATCTCAACGCCGCCAGCGGAATGACGCCGCACGCGCTGCGGATCGATGCCGCGGTCGATGCGGCCAAGGGCGATCCCGCCCGCCTGGCCGAAATTGCCGCCGCCGTGCGCGCCGAGGCGCCGCCGCTGCTGTTCATGTGCAAGGTGCTGGGCCCCAATCCGCGCGCGATCGTGCTGGGTCTGTCGATGTTTGCCGGAACGCCGCTCTATTACCTGATCTACCAGGCGGTCGTGCTCAACCTGCTGCTGGTGGTCTCGGTGCTGATGCACAACGCTGCGGCTCGGCGCATCGCCGCGAAGATCGGGGCCTAGACGCGCCGCGCGGGGCGGCTATCATCGCCCCATGCTGCACAGTCATCTGCTTGATGCCGCCCGCGCGATCTCGGACGAGGTCGTTGCGCTGCGCCGCGCGATCCACGCCGAGCCGGAGCTTGGCCTCCACACCCCCCGCACCCGCGACAAGGTCCGCGCCGCGCTGGCCGACCTGCCGCTGACCTGGCGCGAGGGGCCTTCAACCACTGGCATGGTCGCGACGCTGCAGGGCGCAGCGCCCGGCCGCCACGTCCTGCTGCGCGGGGATATGGATGCCCTGCCGATGCCGGAAGAGACCGGGCTGCCTTTCGCTTCGCAGATCCAGGGCGCGATGCATGCCTGCGGGCACGATGCCCACACCGCCATGCTGGCCGGGGCGGCGCGGGTGCTGGCAGCGCGGCAGGCTGAGCTGAAGGGCACGGTCTCCTTCATGTTCCAGCCGGGTGAGGAGGGCCACCACGGCGCGCGCTTCATGCTGGACGATGGCCTGATCGATCCCCTGCCCGATGCGGCCTTCGCGCTCCATGTCATGCCGAATGCCCGGCACGGTCTGGTCGCCGGGCGGGCCGGGCCGCTGATGGCGGCGGCCGACCAGTTCGAGATCACGGTCAGGGGTGCGGGCGGCCATGCCTCGATGCCGCACCAGACGCAGGACCCGGTCCCGGTTGCTTGCGAGATCGTGCTGGGCATTCAGACCCTGGTGACGCGCCAGTTCAACGCCCACGATCCGGTGGTGGTCACCGTTGCCCGGATCGAGGGCGGAACGGCGCACAATGTGATCGCCGATTTCGCGACGCTGAAGGGCACGATGCGCACGCTCTCACCCCGCCACCGCGCGAAGCTGCACGCCGCGCTGCGCCAGCTTGCCGAAGGGATCGCCGGGGCCCATGGCCTCACTGCCGAAGTGAACGTGATCGAAGGCTTCCCGGTCACGATCTGCGATGCCAAGGCGGTCGCCTTTGGTGAGCGCGTGACGGATGGCCTGTTCGGCCCCGGTGCCTGGCAGACCCTGCCCGCCCCGATCATGGGGGCAGAGGACTTCTCCTATGTGCTCGAGAAGGTCCCCGGCGCGATGTTTTTCCTGGGCGTGGCCGAGGACGGGGCCGACTGGAATTCATGCTGCGGCATCCACTCACCCCGCATGATGGTGGACGAGGCCGTCCTGCCGCGCGGCACCGCCTTGCTGGCGGGCCTCGCCGAGGAGTTCCTCGCCAGCGGCTTCTAAACCGCCTCAGTCAGACCGGGCGCGACATCGACCAGAAGTGCGGGCCGCTTTTGGCCGGCACGTCCCATTCCTCGTGCACGGCAAAGCCCAGCCGCAGATAGATGCCGACATTGCCCTCGGTCGCGGTTTCCAGCAGCGCCGGTTTGCCGGCTGCCGTCGCCTCGGCCAGACCAGCGCGGATGGTGAGTCCGCCCAGGCCCTGGCCCTGGCAATCGGGCCGCACCCCGGCATAGCGCAGGTAGTACCAGTCCTCACCCTCGGCGAGGTGCGCGCCGATCGCATCGCCGACCGTGCTGGCCCGCAGGATCCGCCGCCCGAAGATGCCGAGCAGGCGCAGGACCTCTGGCGGCCAGAGCGGATCGTGGTGATGGACCTTGCCCGGCAAGCGCCACAGCGTCACCGCCTCACACCCCGGCGTGCCGAGCGCGATCCCGTGGCGCTGGTGATCGTCCCACAGCCAGGCAAACATCTTCGGCAGCCGCCTTGCGCGTTCGGCTGCATCGGGGATGATCCAGCTTACCGCCGGATCGCTCTGGAACGCCGCGGCCAACGTGGCAATCGCGCCATCGCGGTGCTGCGGGCCAAGGCGGATGATGGTGCGGTCAATCGCCACGGGTCATTCGCCTCGCGCCAGCAGGCCGCGCAGGACCAGCCCCAGCCCCGCCACGATCGCCAGCGAGAGCGCCAACAGCGCGGCCGCGATGACGTTCTCCTGCCAGGCCGCGCCGGTCATGCCCTTGGCGGCGATTGGCATGGTCGTCGCCCCGGCGCCCCAGATCGCCGCCAGCAGCACTGCCGCCCAGTTGGTCACCGCGCCGAAGGCCAGCAGGCCGCTGGCCCAGGCGTGGCCGCGCGGCCCCAGGGTGACGCGGTGCCAGATCGTCGAGAGCGCGATCAGCATCAGCGCGCTGGTCGTGCCGGCCAGGTGTGCGGAGAGCGCCATGCGCGGGTTGGGGACGGCGCCGGTGGCAAACCCGGTCAGCATGGCTGCCAGCAGCAAGGCAACACCCGCCACGGCCAGCCGCCGCGCGGCAAGGTCTCCAGTCATTGCGTCTCTCCCCTGTTCCGCGCTGGCCCCAGCAGCAGCGCCAGGAAGGCGGCCGTAAACAGCAGGTCACCCGCCAGCACCGGCCCGGTGCCGGGTGCCGCAGTGCCCGCCGCGATTGATGGGGCGAGCAGCACCACCAGCCCCAACTTGCCGACCACACCGGCCCACAGCGCCGGGGCCAGGCGCGCCGGATTGCTGGCGACCAGCGCGTAGAGCACGCCGAAGCCCGCTACCAATACGGCCGAAACCTTGTCGGCTGCGGCCAGGCTGCCGTTCAGCAGCACCGGCAAGCTGATCAGCCAGTTATAGGCTGCCGCAGCCCACAGCATCCATGACCACCCCTTTGCCATCCATGCCCTCCTGTTCGGCCAAAGACTTGGCTTGACCAGCGAACTTGTCAACGCCGCTCCGGCTTTTGACCTTGGCCCTGCACTCGGCTAGCCAGCCGCCATGGCCTTTCGCTCGTTCCGCACTCGCCTGCGCGCCTTCCAGACGATGCGCGGCGATCCGCCCGATCCCGGCTTTGTCGCCGATCTCGAATTCCTCGAGAACCGCGATCTCGATCTCTCGGTCCGGCTGGGGGCGATGCTGGGCTTCAACGCGCTGCTGATCACGATCGGCACGCACCCGATCTCGGCCAGCCCGGGCGCGCCGCTCAGCCTCGATGCGCCCAGCCAGCCGCTCCTCACGCTCGCTTCGATTGCCGGGATCCTGCCGCTGGTGGTCTCCTGCGCCTTTGCCCTGCGCGCGCTGCTGCTGGGCGAGGAGTTCGACAGCGAGGGGCTGGAAGGCGATGCGGCGCTGCGCCAGCGGCTGTTCGCCAGCTTCGTCCACTCGATCGATGCCCAGGCGCTGCTGCTGGGGCGGGCAATTCGCTGGACCCTGGCGGGCGGGGCTGCCACCCTGCTGGTCTGGGCCGCGATCCTGTGGGCCAAGATGGCGTGAAGGAGCCCGCACGTGGCCGCTGAAGACGAAGACTATGTCTATGACGAGGACAGCGGCGAATGGCTGCCCGCCTCGGAACTCGCCGCCAAGCGCGCGGCTGAAAACGCCGTCGAGGTGCGCGATGCCGTGGGCAACCTCCTGGCCGATGGCGATGCGGTCACGCTGATCAAGGACCTCACCGTCAAGGGTGCCGGCCAGACGCTCAAGCAGGGCACCGTCATCCCCTCGATCCGCCTGACCGGCGATGCGCAGGAGATCGACTGCCGCTATCCCGGCATCAAGGGGCTGGTCCTGCGCGCGGAGTTCGTGCGCAAGCGCTAGGTTCGATTTCGTGCCGCGATTGGCGCAAATGGGCCTAGGGTCGCCGGCAGGGGCATCTGCCCCGCAAAGGAACGTGCCATGGCCAAGGGCCAGAAGAAGTCGAACCGCGAAGCCCGCAAGCCCAAGGCGGAGAAACCGCCCAAGCCAAACGCCTCGCAGCCCAGTCTCAAGCCGGGCGTCCTTGCCGGGCTGGAGCACATGAAGCGCTGACCGCCGCCCGCCGATGACTGTCCAGCCGCTCCGCATCCTGGTCGATGCCGATGCCTGCCCGGTCAAGGAAGAGATCTACAAGGTCGCCTTCCGCCGCCAGGTCCCGGTCCACGTGGTCAGCAACATGCGGCTGCGCGTGCCCGATCACCCGCTGATCGCGCGCGTCACCGTGTCGGACGCCTTCGATGCCGCGGATGACTGGATCGCCGACAACGCCGATGCCAAGGCCGTGGTAATCACCAGCGACATCCTGCTGGCCGATCGCTGCCTGAAGGCGGGGGCGACAGTGATCTCGTCCACCGGCAAGCCCTTCACCCATGCCTCGATCGGCAGCGCGATTGCCACTCGCGCGATTATGGCCGACCTGCGCGCCGGGGGCGAGGCGATTGGCGGCCCGGCGCCCTTCGCCAAGACCGACCGTTCACGCTTTCTCCAGGCGCTGGATGAAGCGCTGGCCCGGCTGGCGCGCGCCTAGCCCGGGTTGCCCGGCACCCCCGGCACGTCGGGGATCTCGATCCAGTGCTGCTTGCTCGCGGTCCAGAACTGGATCTGCGGATTGAAACTGCCGGTATCGTCGAGCGAGCCCGCCTTGACGAAGATCCATCCGGCCTGGGCCGGAACGCGGGTGAAGACCGGCGATCCGCAGGTCGGGCAGAACTGGCGGTGGACCTCGCCGCCGCTGGTGCCGTGATCGACATAGGTCTGGACCGTGCCGGTGATCTCCACCCCGTCCTCGGGCAGGCCCAGGATCATCGACCAGCCGCTGCCGGCCTGGCGCTGGCAGTTCTTGCAGTGGCAGACCGCCTGCATGAACGGCTCGGCCGTGATCTTGTAGCGCACCGCGCCGCACAGGCAGCCACCGGTCTGTTCCCCCAATTGGCCGTGTTCAGTCATGTCACGCATCCCGCCTTTTGTTGTGCCCGCAGCCTAGCGCCGCGCGGCCGCGCTGCCCACTGCCACATTTGCCGAAGGGTCAGGCCAGCTCGCGCTTGATCGAGGCAAAGCTGGTGAAGACCACGCGCGTATCGGCGGCGAAGGTTTCGGGCAGCCGGGCCGCGAATTCGGTCGCCGAACCGGCCCCGGTCAGCGGGGTCAGGAAGGCGCGCATCGACCAATAGGGCACCTCGCGCGCCGGGCGGACATCGCGCCGGATCACCACCAGGTCGCGGTGGCGCGGGTCAGCCGCGATCCGCTCCAGCAGCGCCTCAACCGCCGCGTCCTGTCCTTCCAGCAATTGCATGAAGTGCTCACCATTGAAGGCCAGCATCCCGGTAATCCCGCGCGCCGCATTGGCCGCCGCGGCCGCCTCGCCCAGTGCCGCCAGGTTCTCGGGGGTAAAGTCAGCCGTCGCCGTACTGACGTAGATCAGTGAAACCATCCAGTCCTCCCCTCCCCCCGGAGCATCCAACACCAGCCACGTGGGACTCGGTGCAGGACACTGGCAAGGCAGCAGATTATCGGCGGGAGCGCAAGGGTGGCCGCGTTTCACTGAATTGCGCGTTAACCTGCTGCTACGGTTGTCCAATCTATACTGTCGCTGACCCGACGAATTGGATTCGATTTAGCCATGCCGCCTGAAATTGTTGCCCTGATCGATCGACCGCTGTTGCTTTTGGCAGTACTCGCGGTTGGCGCATTCTTGGGTGTTGTTGTCGAACGCTTTGTCGAACGTGGCGAGCGCGAGAAACGCCAGGCCTATTGGCGCGGTCGCAAGGATGGCGGCGGCAACAAGACCAGCCCGTTCCGCAAGGAAAAGACCTCGATCCCGCTCAAGGGCACGCCCGAGCGCGCCGCGCTCGATGCGGCAGAGCAATTGCGCTGCGTGATGGAAGCTGATTTTTCCGCCCGCGCGCTGCTCAACCGGCCCGAGGCGGCTGTGTTCAAGGCGCTCGATACCGCCGTGATCGCCCGCAATCCGAACTGGCAGGTGATGGCCCAGGTTTCGCTGGGGGAGTTCCTCGCCAGCGAGGACAAGAACGCCTATTTCGCGGTCAATTCGAAACGGGTCGATTTCGCGCTGATGGATGACAAGTGCCAGGTCCGCCACGCGCTGGAATATCAGGGCACCGGCCACCACCAGACCGGCAACGCCGCCGCCGCGCGCGATGCGGTGAAGAAGGAAGCCCTGCGCAAGGCCGGGATCGGCTATCACGAAGTCGTCGCCGGCCACACCACTCCGGCCGAGCTGAAGCGGCTGGTGGAGAAGCTGGTCCCGGCTCAGTAGCCGTTATAGGGTTCGCAGGCCACGCCATCGCCGTCGCCGTCCATGTCTTCGCGGTAGCCTGGCTCGCTGGCATAGATCGGCGCGGTTCCGGCGGCACGGGCATCGTTGCAGCCGCCCCAATTGTCACCCGGCCGCGGTTCACGCTTGCGGCCGATCTGGATCCCGCTGGCCTCCAGCCCGGCCGACAGAGTTGCCCGACCATCCGGCGTAACCGCAAAGCTGCCCAGCCCGATCACCGATCCCAGCAACGCGGCTTGCAGCAGCAGCGGCACCCGGGGCGCGGCATCCTCGGACTGGTTGCGGCGATGGCGCGGCCCGGGCTTGATCGGCACGGCCTTGAACGGCTTGCGAAACGACATGGCCCGCAAGGTAACGGGCAAGTGGTGAAGGAAGCGTTTTGCTGGCGATCAGGCTCCGCCGCGCGTGGCCTTTACCGTTTGCCCTTCGCCTTTGCCGTCAGCCGCGCAACGACCTTGATTTCGACCACGGCGGTGGGTTCGTAGAGCCGGCGCACGCCGATTGCGGTCCAGGTCGGGAAGGGGGCCTTCACATAGCGGTTCTTGGCGGCGGAGAGCGGGGTGAGCGAGGCGTCGATGTCGGTGTGGAAGGTGGTGATGTCCAGCACATCGTCCCAGCTCGACCCGGCCCGCGCCAGGATCGCGCCGATCCGCTCGAACGTGCGGGCATAATGCTCCACCGGGTCAGCGCCAGCGGGCGGCGCCCCGGCGACCACGCCGGAGAGGTAGACCGTATCGCCGTGCACCACCGCGTCGGAAAAGCCGAACTGCTCCTGAAACGCGCGTGCCTCGGGGTTCTCGGGCATCACGGTCTGCTTGGGCGCGGCGGGTGCGGCAAGGGCGGGCGCGGCGGGCAGCGCGGCGAGGGCCAGCAAGGCGGCGGCAGGGATCAGGCGAGGCATGGCGGCTCCTGCGTCAGGGGGCGACCCACGGCGTTCTGCCACAAGGATGGCGGGCGGAACAGGCCCTGTGGTCTGGCGCGCGTCAGCGCTTTTGGGGCTTGTACGCCCAGCACTCCAGCTCCACCCGCGCGCCCAGCGCCAGCCCGTTGACCCCCATGGCGGAGCGCGCCGGATAGCGGCCGGGCTTGAAGTGGCGCGCGTAGATCGTGTTGAAGGCCGGCCAGTCCGCCATGTCGGCCAGGAAGACGGAGCATTTGAACACGTCGTCAAAGCTCAGGCCGTGCTGGGTCAGGGTCTGGCCAATCCGCTTGAACATCTGCTCGCTCTCCGGCCCGATCCCGCCGGGCACCACTTTGCCGCCCCCATCCTCGGCGCCCAGCTGGCCCGAAAGGTACAGCACATCCCCCACCTGCACCGCGCTGGAGAACGGATAGGGCAGTTCCGACGGGGTAAAGACCGGGCCGGGCGCGGGCGCAGGCTTGTTGGCGGCAACGGGGGTGGCGGCGACCAGCGCGGCGAGGGCCAGCACGGCAGCGGCAGTGATCAGGCGAGGCATGGCGGCTCCGGGTGTCAGAGGACTGGGTCTAAAATCCGAACGGCAACGTAAACCATTAAGATTGCACTCCCCATAGCGAGGCAATGTAGCTCTTCAGCTCGGTCAAATGATCGGGATCATTCTCCAACAGCCATTTTGTAATCTGCGCGCCATGGCGAATTTTCGCATAAGTCAGGTTGTATTTGGCGAACAGATCTTGGAGCAGTCTTGCGCCATGGCACTCGACAGTCCAGGAAACATCACAAATCCATTCTAGATCTGTATTTCGCAGTGGATCGATATTGGCAATTACACCGATCTCTGCGGATAGTTCTTCAACGGTGGGTGGAGTTCCTTCGATCAAGCGGAGTTCATATTCCTGGGCAATTGCGTTTTGAATCGCTCCAGCGTGTAGAAAGTAATTTTCCAAGAGCCGTCGAGGTAGAAAAGAGACTTTACCTCCAGAGACGGCCTCCAGTTCAGATATCTGCCGGGCGGTCCTGCTTTCGCGATCAAAGCTAAATGCAACCGAAGGTGGAATGAGCGCCGCCCCTTTGGTCAACCGTCGATAAATTTCCCAAACTTGAGTAGCATCAGATGATTTGGCGTCGAAATCTCCGGTCGCACGGACCGGCACAAAGATTGTCCCGGGAGGCGGTGCGTGATCGCAGCAAGCTGCTAGAATAGGAAAGCAAGCTGCTTCGGTTTGACCCTCAACCCAAACGATCTGATCTGCTCCAAAAACATCGGACAGACGCACGCCCAAATCCGACAACAGTTCAGTCAAGTCTCCCATGTTTGACTGGTCAATTCTGCGAACCCGACTCTCGCCCGTGGCAGGATCCCAGACAACCTGATGAAGGACTTCAGGCTGAATTGCGGAGATTAAGTCTGCCGAGTGAGTTGAAATTACGTACTGATTTTCGGTATAATTATGAAGAATTTCAACAAGCTTCCGCGCCGCACCCGGGTGAAGGAAGCTATTGGGCTCATCTATAGCAATTACACTGCCCCTTCTCGTCATCGCAATGTATAGAATTGCGAGAACTTGACCAACCCCCGTACCTGCTTCCTTTAAGCGGATCGCTAAATCATCTCTCATTGTCGACGTTTCGACTTGCCACAAACATATTGTGAGTTGATTTGGAGCGTCTTGAGCCGGAGGCGTTGTAATAGCTGTTATCTGAGGAAACACCTCTTTGACATGGTGAGTGAATCTATTCCAAAGATCTGGATTGGCTTGCATCTCATGAAGTAATGTTGGCAAATTACTTGCATTGGAGTGGAGCCTTTGCCCATGTGCTGGACTAGATATATCTATGTTAAGGCGCTCGGCGTCGAAAACAAAAACGCAGAGATCGAGGGCGGCGGCCGTCAGATCCATGAGATTGTCTTCATTTCCGACGATGCCGCCGAACCTCCACTCGCGCGAGGGCGCATGAAACTCTATGCTCATACTATTTCTTGTGCCGCCGTTGGGTTGCGGGTCCTGAAATCGCCCATGAGCAGGCCAAAATGCGGGGGTGGGTTTTTGGTTATCAGTGGACCATGTCAAAGAGACCGTCACTTTACTGTCGCCGATCAAGTTGCGCCAGTTTCGTTGAAAATCTTGGACGATTCGGGTCTCGTCGCGCTCAACCGGAAACAGTATTCGGCTGATTCCAGTCATTCCCGCAATTCGTTCCATCTCGGACCAGTTGAAGACGATATCAGCGTCGAACTTGGGTGCCGGATCAAGAGCCACGTCGCGGTCGAAGCGTGACGACCTATGGGGCTTCGCTCCCGCATTTCGGAAACGAAGGCCTTGCAGAAGAGCAGATTTCCCTGAATTGTTTTTGCCGACGATGACCGTGAATTTGGAGGAAAGTTCAATGTCTCCGCTGTCGAAGTAACTCTTGAAGTTACGGAGCTTAAGTCTTTTTATCTTCACGATAAACCCCCACTGGCACCGTTGGTTACTAATTCGACAAAAGGGTGGAATACAGCGACTATCGTACTTGGTAACCGCTGAAGTAGCCCGGATCGCCAGCTTGTAACGCGAGAACCCGTGCAACGACGGCGGGCTATTCCTCGGCTTATCCTATTGTTAGTGAAACAGAAGGAACCATGCGCCGGACATTGAGTCAATCATGCTCCCGGTCCCCAGCCCCCATATACAACTCCCGCCCGGTCGCGTCGTAGACCTTGCTCATTTCGGCCATGCCGGCCTCGGCCTCTTCGGCGGCGACGAAGGTGGTGCTGTCCTGGTTCTGGAGCCTGGCGAATTCGCGCACTTCCTGGCTGATCTTCATCGAGCAGAACTT
>DKII01000072.1:0-356 GCA_002454125.1 Novosphingobium sp. UBA6722 | reverse complement strand
TTCATCGAGCAGAACTTGGGTCCGCACATCGAGCAGAAGTGGGCTGACTTGGCGCCTTCGGCCGGCAGGGTCTGGTCGTGGTATTGCTCGGCCGTGTCGGGATCGAGCGACAGGTTGAACTGGTCGCGCCAGCGGAATTCGAAGCGGGCCTTGCTGAGCGCATTGTCGCGCACCTGGGCGGCCGGGTGGCCCTTGGCCAGGTCAGCCGCGTGGGCGGCGAGCTTGTAAGTGACGACGCCGGTCTTCACATCGTCGCGGTCAGGCAGGCCCAGGTGTTCCTTTGGCGTGACGTAGCAAAGCATGGCCGTGCCGTACCACCCGATCATCGCCGCGCCGATGCCGCTGGTGATGTGGTC
>DKII01000048.1:2655-3223 GCA_002454125.1 Novosphingobium sp. UBA6722 | reverse complement strand
GATGAACCCCAGCGATTCGATCGTCGACTGGGTGCTGGAAATGGTGCCGCAGATGGGTGCCGGCTGGTGCCCGCCGGGCATGCTGGGTATCGGCATCGGCGGCACGGCCGAACATTGCATGCTGCTGGCCAAGCAGGCGCTGATGGAGCCGATCGACATGGCCCAGCTCAAGCAGCGCGGCCCCCAGAACGATATCGAGGCGATGCGGATCGAGATCTTCGACAAGGTCAATGCGCTCGGCATCGGTGCCCAGGGGCTTGGCGGGCTATCGACCATCCTCGACGTCAAGATCCTCGATGCGCCATGCCACGCCGCGGGGAAGCCGGTGGCGATGATCCCGAACTGCGCCGCCACGCGCCATGCGCACTTCACGCTCGATGGCTCGGGCCCGACCTTCCTGGAAAAGCCCAACCTCAACGAATGGCCCGAGGTGCACTGGACGCCGGACAAGGCGGCCAAGCGGGTCAACCTCGATACGCTGACCCACGAGGAAGTGCGCGGCTGGAAGCAGGGTGACCGGCTGCTGCTCAATGGCAAGATGCTCACCGGCCGCGATGCCGCGCACAAG
>DKII01000048.1:0-2506 GCA_002454125.1 Novosphingobium sp. UBA6722 | reverse complement strand
CGAAGTGGTTGGCCCGGCCGGCCCGACCACGGCGACCCGGATGGACAAGTTTACCGACATGATGTGCGAGCTCGGCCTCCTCACCATGATCGGCAAGGCCGAACGCGGCCAGGGCGCGACCGAGGTAATCGCCAAGCACAAGATCTCCTACCTGATGGCAGTGGGCGGGGCAGCCTATCTGGTCGCCCGCGCGATCCGCGAGGCCAAGGTCGTCGCCTTCGAAGATCTGGGCATGGAAGCGATCTATGAGTTCACGGTCGAGGACATGCCGGTGACCGTCGCGGTCGATAGTGAAGGCAACAATGTCCACCAGCTCGCGCCGCTGTTCTGGAAGGAAAAGATCGCGCGCGAAGGCCTGCTGCCGGTCAAATAGGCGGGCAAAGGGGCAACGGGCGGCGTTCGACCAATGACGCCTGCGGTTCGACCAAGCCGCTGGCCTTGGCGGGCGCGCTGCGGCTAGTCAGGAGGCCCATGGATTTGACTACGCCTTCCACGCCGCGCGTGCCATTCAAGCTGGTCCTGGCCTCGATCGCCGGGGTCTGGCTGGCCTATTTTGCGCTGGCGACGCTGCGCGGCTGGCTGGTCGGGCTTGAACTGTTCGACGCCCTGCTGCTGCGCCGGATCCTGGTCACCCTTGGTTCGATGGCGGTGACGCTGGCGCTGTGGCCGATCGTCCGCTTGCTCGATCCCCGGCCGTTCTGGATCAAGACGGGCGCCGTGCTGCTGATGGCGCTCCCGGCCTCGGTCCTGCTCGCCGCGATCAACCAGTGGGTCTTTGCCGACATCGAGAACCGGGTCGTCGCCACGATTGGTGAACGTGAAGGGCTGCGGATCCGCAGCGACGAAAGCGGCAACCTGCTGGTCGATCCGCTTGAGCGCGAGGCCGAAGCCGCCGCCACGCCGCCGCCGGCTCCGGCACCGTCGGCCGAACCGGTCGCCACCGGCGAAGCGCGCCCGGCGATCACCATCAATGCGGAAACCCGCGCCGACAACCGGCTGCGCCAGCTCGTCGATGTGGCGCTCGGGCGCTATTATCTGCTGCTGGCCTGGGCGGCGCTGTACTTCTCGCTCGCCAATGCCGAACAGGCCCGTGCGGCCGAACGGCGCGAGGGCGAATATCGCCGGGCGGCCAAGGCTTCGGAGCTGCGGTCCTTGCGCTACCAGGTCAATCCGCACTTCCTGTTCAACACGCTCAATTCGCTCTCGGCGCTGGTCATGACCGGCAAGACCCAGGCGGCCGAGCAGATGATCCAGACGCTCTCCACCTTCTATCGCCGCAGCCTGGCGGGCGATCCGACCGGCGATGTCGCGCTCGATCAGGAGATTGCACTGCAGCGGCTCTATCTCGAGATCGAGGCAGTTCGCTTCCCGGAACGGCTGCGCACCCGGTTCGACATTCCGGCCGCGCTGGCCGATGCGCGGATGCCGGGAATGATCCTGCAGCCGCTGATCGAGAACTCGGTCAAATATGCCGTCTCGGCGACGACTCGTCCGGTTACTCTGACCGTCGCCGCGCGCGAGGAATATGGCTGCCTGGTGATTGAGGTGGCCGATGATGGCCCGGTCGCCAAGGAGGCCAAGCCCGGCTTCGGGATCGGCCTTGCCAATGTCCGCGATCGCCTCGCCGCCCGCTATGGCGATGCTGCCCAGATCATCTCGGGCCCGCTTGAAGGCGGCGGCTGGCGCTCACAAATCCGCTTGCCGCTGGAACACCATGACTGAAACCGCCCCCACCGCCCCGCTGCGCACCCTGATCGTCGATGACGAGCCCCTGGCGATCGAACGGATGCAGGTGATCTGCCGCGACCTTGCCGGGCTCGATGTGGCCGGCACCGCCCAGGACGGGGCAGCCGCGCTGCGGATGATCGATGCACTCGCGCCGGATCTGGTCCTGCTCGACATGACCATGCCCGAGCTGGACGGGTTGGCCGTGGCCCGCGCCCTGACCGGGCGCAAGCCGCGCCCCGCCGTGATCTTTGTCACTGCACATGAGAATTTTGCGGTCGAGGCCTTTGAGCTCGATGCGGTCGATTATGTGCTGAAGCCAGTCACTCCCGACCGGCTTGAGCGGGCGGTCGCCCGGGCCCTGGCTCGCCGCGGTGAACGGGCCGAACAGGGCGGTGACTGGCTGACCGAGTTCTGGGTGCCTTACCGTTCCGAACTGCTGCGGATTGCGGCGGCCGATGTCGACCGGATCGATGCCGAGCGCGACTATGTCCGGCTCCATGTGGGTGAGCGCAGCTATCTGCTCTTGCAGACGGTGACCGGTCTTGAGGCGCGGCTTGATCCGCAGCGATTCATCCGCCTGCACCGCTCGACGATCCTGCGACGCGACCGGATTACCGGACTGCGCCACGATGGCCTCGGCGTGTGGTCGGCGGAACTGGCCGATGGTTCGGCGGTGCGGATCGGGCGGACTTACCTTGCCAAGGCCAAGGCGATGGCCGGGCGCTGAGCGCCGATCTCACAAGAATTTAGGGCCGGGCAGGCGGGGGTCGCACATCCC
>DKII01000046.1:15094-16967 GCA_002454125.1 Novosphingobium sp. UBA6722 | reverse complement strand
AGGTGGGTGAAGCCGGGCATGATGCTCTCGGCATGTTCGCCGGCGCGGGCCACCAGCGCGACCTGGAGCGCCCGCAACCCGGCATCGGCCTGGTCAATCGCATCGCGGACCCACAGCCGGAAATCGGTTGCCACCTGATCATTGCGGCTGCGCGCGGTGTGGAGCCGGCCGGCGACCGGGCCGATCAGTTCGGCCAGGCGGCTTTCGGTGGTCATGTGGATGTCTTCAAGGTCCCAGTTCTCGGGCACCCCGTTTGCTTCGTATTCTGCTGCAACCTGATCGAGCCCGGCGGCAATCGCGGCGGCATCTTCGGCGCTGACAATGCCCTGCGCACCAAGCATGGCAACATGGGCCTTGCTTGCAGCCACGTCTTGCCGCCACAGCGCCTTGTCGAAGGGAATCGACGCGTTTATCTCGCGCATGATCGCCGAGGGCCCCTCGGCGAACCGTCCGCCCCACATCGCATTGGAGCTGCTCTTGCTATCGTCCCGCTCGCTCAAGATCGCCGTCCTTGGCTGTGCCCTGCTGGTCGGGGGGTGCGATAGGGAAAGCAAGGCTCCGGCGCAACCTGCCGCTTCACCGGCTGGCGGAGAGCTGTCGGGCACGATTGACCGCAGCCGCAAGGGCAGCGAGCTGCCCGACTTCACCCTGCGCGATGCCAGCGGTAAGACGGTTCAGCTGGCGAGCTTCAAGGGCAAGCCGCTGCTGATCAACCTCTGGGCCACCTGGTGCGCGCCCTGCGTGGCCGAACTGCCGACGCTGAACCAGCTAGCCAAGGACCGCGCGGACAGCCTGAAAGTGCTGACCGTGTCGCAGGACATGCCCCCGGCCGACAAGGTGGCCGGTTTCCTCAAGGCGCGCGGCGCAGACAAGCTGGAGCCATGGCTCGATCCGGATGGCGAGCTGACGGTGCAGTACAAGGTCACCGTCTTGCCAACGACAATTTACTACAACGCCCAAGGCCGCGAGGTCTGGCGCTATGTCGGTGGGCATGACTGGAGCAACGCCGAAACTGCCAAGATGCTGGCCGAGCAGTGATCGTCGGGATCGACCATGTCCAGCTGGCCATGCCCAGCGGCGGCGAGGACATGGCGCGGACCTTCTATGTGGATGAGCTGGGTATGAGCGAGGTTGCCAAGCCGCCAGCCCTGGCCGCGCGTGGGGGGTGCTGGTTCGAGCTTGGCCCGGTCAAGCTTCACCTTGGGGTCGATGAAGACTTCCGGCCCGCACGCAAGGCGCATCCGGGTCTGCTGGTGAACGATTTCGACGGGCTTTGCGCCGCCTTGCGTACTGCGGGCCATGCGGTTGTCGACGATCACCTGCTGCCCGGCGTGCGGCGGGCCCATGTATCAGACCCGTTCGGGAACCGGATCGAACTGATCGAAGCGTGACCTGGTGGGCGCTAACGGGCTCGAACCGCTGACCCTCTCGGTGTAAACGAGATGCTCTACCAACTGAGCTAAGCGCCCGACCTGATGGTCAAGAGCCGCGCGCCTAGCGCAACATGGCGAGGCTGTGAAGCCTATACGAGCGCAGCGGCCTGACTGCCGAGCTCGGCAAAGTAGCGGGCCATGCCGTCCGCCGCCTGATCCGACAGCGTGATGAAGGCGCGGCGGCGGTCAGTTTCATCCTCAACCCGCTGGAGCAAGCCGGCATCGGTCATCTGCCCGATCCAGCGCAGCGCCGTGGTTGGCGGCACGCCCGAGGCAATGCACAGCGAAGTGACCGAAACCCGCGCATGCTCGGCCCGTGCCGCAGTCAGGTCGAGCAGCATGTCCCAGGCCGGATCGGCGAACAGATCACCATCAAAGAACCGCGCGCGCAACTGGCGCTGGCGGATGATGCGCCGCACCAGCCGCGGATCGGGCAGCGG
>DKII01000046.1:0-15032 GCA_002454125.1 Novosphingobium sp. UBA6722 | reverse complement strand
AGCGGCGGACGCGCCGCGCGAACCAGCCGATCGCTGCCATCACCGTTGGAAGGGGCAAAGGCCGTGCTGGGACTTTCAAACCGGAACACCGATTCGCGGCTATCTGTCGAGCCGCGATCGGGGCCTTCGAGTCGTTCGAGCCGCTGCGCAATCTGGCCGACCTGCTCGGTCAGGCGGAGCAGGACCAGCCGGTCTTCCTCTGACAGTTCGCGCAGCCGCAGGTTGGGGAACCGGGCCAGGACCCGGCCCAGCGCAATCACCCGTTCGGCCCGGCTCGGCTCGACCAGGATTTGCGGCGACGATTGGTCAAGACAGCCGAACACGTCATCCAACGCTGCAACCGTAGTCGAAACGATCAGGTGCGCTCCACAATTGGCCGCGCGCAGATCAAGCCGCGCCAATGCTGCCAGGCCTGCACCATCAACCGCCGGGCAATCAAGCAGCACAACTTCACCCAGCGGCCGCGCATCACCTTCGAGCAGGGCCGCCACGTCGCCCACCTCGGCAATGCGGAACCCCGCTGCCTCGGCATCTTCGCGCAGCAGGTCACGGACATGACCGCGATCGGCAAAGATTGAGAGCGCCAGCGGCAGCCCCGCGGCATCGTTTGCGGGCGTGCTGTAAGCAAAATTGGCCTGTGACATAGCCTTACGACTCCTATTCGGATTGAACAAGAGTAGAACAAAAAGGGTCTATGTCAAGATCGCTCAGTCGACGAAGGGATCCCGGACCAGGATCGTGTCTTCCCGCTCGGGCGAAGTGCTGACCAGGGCGACCGGCGTTTCGATCAGTTCCTGCACCCGCTGGATGTACTTGATCGCCTGGGCCGGTAGGTCGGCCCAAGAACGCGCGCCGGCGGTGGTGCCGCTCCAGCCTTCCATTTCCTCGTAGATCGGCTCGACATTGGCCTGGTCGGCGGCATGGCTGGGGAAGTAATCGAGGATCTTGCCGTTCAGGCGATAACCGGTGCAGATCTTTACCGTCTCCAGCCCGTCGAGCACGTCAACCTTGGTGAGCGCGATGCCGGTCACGCCCGAGATTGCGCAGGACTGGCGCACCAGCACGGCATCGAACCAGCCGCAGCGCCGCTTGCGCCCGGTGACGGTGCCGAATTCGTGGCCGCGCTCACCCAGCCGCTGGCCGGTCTCATCCTCCAGCTCGGTCGGGAACGGGCCCGAGCCGACGCGGGTGGTATAGGCCTTGACGATCCCCAGCACGAAGCCGGTGCTGGCCGGGCCCAGGCCCGAACCGCTCGCCGCGGTGCCGCTGACCGTGTTGGAGCTGGTAACGAAGGGATAGGTGCCGTGATCGACATCGAGCAGCACGCCCTGCGCGCCTTCGAACAGGATGCGCGCGCCAGCCTTGCGCACCTTCTTCAGACGCCGCCACACCGGCTGGGCATATTGCAGCACGAAGGGCGCAATCTCGCGCAGTTCGGCGAGCAGCGCCGCGCGGTCCACCGGCGGCTGGCCGAACCCGGCGCGCAGTGCGTCATGGTGGGCGCAAAGCCGGTCAAGCTGGGCATCGAGCGCATCGAGGTGGGCGAGATCGCAAACCCGGATCGCGCGGCGGCCAACCTTGTCTTCATAGGCTGGGCCGATCCCGCGCCCAGTCGTGCCGATCTTGCCCGAACCTGCGGCCGTTTCGCGCAGGCCATCCAGATCGCGGTGCAGCGGCAGGATCAGCGGGCAATTGTCGGCAATCGCGAAGTTCTCGGTATTGATGACCACGCCCTGGCCTTCAAGCTTCTCGATCTCGCTCTTGAGGTGCCAGGGATCGAGCACCACGCCATTGCCGATGATCGAAAGCGTGCCGGTAACAATGCCCGAGGGCAGCAGGCTGAGCTTGTAGATCTGGTCACCCACCACCAGCGTATGGCCGGCATTGTGCCCGCCCTGGAACCGCACGACGGCATCGGCACGGCTGGCCAGCCAGTCGACAATCTTGCCCTTGCCCTCATCGCCCCACTGGGCGCCGATCACGGTTACGTTGGCCATTGGATAGAGTCCCTCACCCTGCCAAAATTGCCCGCATGCGCCCTTCGACAGGACTCGGCACAAGGGGGGGACCAGTGGGAGCACACGGCTCCGCAAACGGGCGGCGCGTTAGGCTGATGCGGCGCACGCGTCAAGCTATCCGCACGCCGAACCGCCGTGACAATCTGCGACAAATTGAGACGGCGCCGTTCACCTGCCAGCAACCAGCGCGGTAGCAGCCAGAGCGCACAGGCAATCGTGAGGGAATATCAATGCGTAAGAGCCTTTTGCTTTCGCTTGGCGCCGTGGCGCTGATCGGCACAACCATCGCCCAGGCCGCACCCGGTGATCGGCTGCGCGAGCGGCTGAAAGAGCGGATGGAGAATCGCCAGGGCAACGAAGGAGCGCGGCGCGGCGCACAGCGTGATGCCGATGCCCCGCGAACCCGCCCGGACCAGACCTTTGCCTATGGCAGCGATCCGCTCCAGGCGCTCGATTTCTACAAGGCCAAGGGCGTCACCAGCCCCGCCCCGCTGGTGATCTTCGTCCACGGCGGCGGGTGGAAGCGCGGCAGCAAGGATGTTGCCGCCAGTCGTTATGCCCCGGCGCATTACACGGGCCTTGGCTATAACTATGCATCGATCAATTACCGGCTGGTCCCGGCCGCCACGGTCGAACAACAGGCGGCTGATGTAGCCCAATCGGTCCGCGCGCTGCTCGATCGCGCCCGCGAACTCGGGATCGATCGCAGCAAGGTGGTGCTGACCGGGCACAGCGCCGGCGCGCACCTGGTCGCGCTGGTTGGTACGGACGAGCAATACCTGCGCGGCGCCGGGCTGTCGTTCCGCGATCTGGCCGGGGTCATGCCCAACGATGGCGCAGCCTATGATGTAGCGGCGCAGATGAAGGACGGCGGGCCGATGATGCAGGACACCTATGTCCAGGCTTTCGGCACCGATCCGGACCGGCAGCGGGCGCTGTCCCCCACGCTTCAGGCCGCATCGCCCAACGCGCCCAGCTTCCTGCTGATCCATGTCCAGCGCCAGGATGGCGTAGCCCAGGCCAAGGCGCTGGAAGCCGCGCTGCGGCGCAGCGGAACAGCGGTCGAGCGGCGCGAATTCGAAGGACGCGGCCTGCAAGGCCATGCCGAAATCAACCGCAATCTGGGCAATCCGGACTATGCCGCGACCCCGGTGGTCGATGCCTGGCTGAGGTCCATCTTTGGCCGCTGATCGAATAGGCCTTGGGCAAGATCCGACAAGGTCAGAGTCGGGCCAACCAGCCGAACGACCGACGGCCAGACCAGTCCTAGCGGATCCTGCTGACCGACCAGGCAATCGGCTCCGTTGAGCGGCGGCGCAACACAGCAACGTCAACCCGCGCCATCACCGCGAGTATTGGCGCTAGCCAGCTCGCCAGTTGCGTCCGATTCTTGGCACAACGCGCCATTTGGCTGGTCAGCGCCACCTCGGTACGGCAGCCACCTGGTCAGCCCTGCTTCTCCCCACGCAGGTAAACCGTCTTGATCGTGCTGTCGGCTGGCCAGTTGTGCGGAGCAACGGCAGTGATCTGTGCCTGGATGCACCACCAGCGGCCGTGCTGGTAGATATAGGTATCAGTATAGGTCGACATCGACGTTGTCTCTTTGCCATCGCGGTGGATCACCTGACGGTTGGTCGAACGGACCAGCGCCACATTGCCGATCAGAGTGATCAACTCGTCGCGAACATCCCAATACGGGATCAGGTCGGGATCGAACCCGGTTGCCCAACGCTTGAGGTAGGCCACCCGATCAGTCCGCGAACCATCGGCGTTGACCACCAGAAAGCGTGGATGCAGCAGGGCATCGTGTCCGGGTACATCGTTGCGGACAAAGTTCTCGATGAATCGATCATTGATTGCGCCCAGATCGGCGAGCGCCTGAGGCGAGGCGAGGTAGGCATGGTCGGCGGCGGACAAGTTGTCGGACATGGCGGAGTTGCTCGCGCTGATGGGAACGGCGGTGCCCAGCGCAATGGCAAGAGCGATCGATCGGCGTGGCATCGGCGTTCTCCGTGTGGTGGATGTTGGCCTGCACTGGCCTGGCAGCCGATTTGCCGTCTTGGGGAATATTGCTATCGCAAGAGCATGAGCCTCGCTTCGCGCACTGCAGAGCCACTATGGCGAATTGGACAACACCACTGCGGGGCCGGACCGAGTGATCGGCCGTTTGCAGAGCAGCACGAACACCAGACCATCGCGATCGTACGCCAGGGGCGCTTCACTTATCACGGTGAGCATGGCCGGCGGCTGCTGGAAACCGGCAGCCTGCTGCTTGGCAATGCCGGGGCAGGTTATCAGTGCAGCCACGAGGACAGCACTGGCGATTGCTGCCAGGTCGTGCATTTCAGCCCGACGGCATTGGATGAAGCGCAGTCCAGCCTGGGGCGGCGGAGGACGCCGCGTTTTACTGGCTCGGTTTTGCCGCCGCTAGATCGGCTCGCCCCGGTGCTCGCCGGGATGGCACACGATCCGGAAGGCACCGCGCCTGAACTGCTGAGCGCAGTGCTGGCGGTGCAGGATGATGCAGATTTGCGGATTATGGAGCCGACGCCCCGCGAACAGCGAGGCCTGCGGGCGGCAACCGCGCTAATCGAGGCGCGGCTGGACGAAGTGATGAGTCTGGACGAGTTGGCCGCCATTGCTGGCATGAGCCGGTTTCACTTCCTGCGGTGCTTTCGGCGGGTCCACGGCACCACACCCTATCGATACCTGCTGGCGCGGCGCCTGGCACTGGCGGCCCAGGAACTGGGGGGATCGCATCGACCCGTCGCCGAAATCGCCTTCGCCAATGGCTTTGGCGATCTTTCAACCTTCAACGCCAGGTTCAAAGCCGCTTTCGGTGTGAGCCCGTCGGCCTGGCGGGTAAAGCTCCGATCCCATCTCAGCCATCGATTTGGCTAACCCGCACCTCCTGCCGGTTAAGCGTGCAGCCGGCATAGTGGGTCAGGAACGAAGTATCCGCCGCATCGCGGCCAACGCCGATGATGGCCATGTCCGCCCCGGTCGCCATGCCAGTGGCATCGACCAGGTGCCAGGCCCCAGCCAGGAACACTTCGGCCACGGCATGGAAATCGGGCGGGGTCACGCCGGGTCCATAGACGCTGACAAACCGCGCCGGCACGCTGGCGGCGCGGGCCAGCGTGATCAGCATGTGCGCATAGTCGCGGCAGACCCCCTGGCGCTGGACATAGCTTTCCAGCGCGCCAGTGTTGGAATTGCTTACCCCGGGAACGAGCGAAAAGTGCGTCGCGATCCAGTCGCGCATGGCGGCCACGGCCGCCCCGCCTGACAGCCCGGCGAATTCGCTTTCGACAATGTGTTCGAAATGGTCGGCCTGGCAATAACGCGATGGCATCAGGTAATCGACCGTCTCGGCCGGCAACAAGTGCGGCGGCGTGGCCGCCAGCCCGGACAGGTCAGTCACCAGGCGCTGCACGGTAACTTCCGACCGGTAAGAGACGATCAGCCGCTCTTCGACGTCGAGCCAGATCCGGTCGCCAATGTCATCATGCCCGGGAATCCGGGCGAAATGCTGCACCGGGCTGATCGCGATGTGCGCGCCTTCGACCTGCTGCTCCGGGATCATCGCTGCTTCGATCTGGAGCAGGACGGCGGTGCGCGCTTCGAAGGTGTAATCGAGTTCGGTTTCGATGCTGAGCCGGACGGGGTCTGTCATCACAGCCTAATGCGCGGAGCGGCGACTGGCTGCAAGCGCGATGCGACAGGCTAAAGCGCTACGACTTCGCTCCCATCGAGCCGGTGCGTACAGCCCAGTGCGACCGGCTCACAGGCCGGGCAGACCGCGGCAACCGTGCGCCAGCCAATCATCCGCAACCGGGCGGCAATCTCGGCATCATGGTCCAGCGGCAGAAACAGGGTGTCCGGGCGGGGCTCAGCCTCGGCCAGGGCATCAATCAAGTCATCTGGGTAGAGCGAGAAACCGATCGCCGGTTCGGTCTCGGTCCCGCTGCCAAGGATCGCATAGCTCCCGCCCCGCCCGATCGCACCGGGCAGGCCTTCCGCATAGATCGTGAAACCGAACCAGGACTGGTATTCAAAGCCATGGCGCTCGCTCGGGTCGAGCGTCAGGCGCGCCAGGGCACCCACGCGCCCGGCAATGGTCCGCAGCGCGGCGATTCTGTCAGCGAGAGCGCCGCCCTTGTCGAAGGCGGCCAGCTTCTCAATCGCCGGCTCGAACGGACCGATCGCGGCAAGCAGTGGTAGATAGGCCTGCCCACCCGCAGCAACGAGGCCGCCCGCGTCCTTGGCGTCAAGCTCGCGGCGCACGGCTTCGATCTGGCCGGGTTCAAGCGGCAGTGCTCCAGCGGCGAGGGCATCGACCAGGTCCGGCAGAGTGAAGTCGACCGAGAGCCCCTTGGCACCCGCCGCGATCAGGGCTTCAAGGGCCACGGCCAGCACTTCGCCGGCTGCGGCGACGGAATCGTTACCGATCAATTCGGCGCCAAGCTGAAGCCGCTCACGCGTCGGATCGAGCCCATCGCCCTTGATGGTCACGACCTGCCCCGCATAGCAGAGCCGCAGCGGGCGGGCGTGCTGGGCCAGCGCCGTTGCGGCAATGCGGCCGACCTGGACCGTGATGTCGCTCCGTAACGCGAGTGTCCGCAGGCTGGCCGGATCGACGAAACGGAACATCCGCCGCGGCTGGACCCCCGCCATGCGGCTGGCCATCGACTTTTCGAACTCGATCGTCGGCGGCTGGACCCGGTCGTACCCGTGGCTATCCAGCACATCGAGCACGGCGCGGGTAACGCGCGCAGCAGAAGCTGCATCGCGCGGCAGGCGGTCTTCCAGGCCTTCGGGCAACAGGTCGCGGTCGGTGTCTTGCATCGTGCGATCCCGTTGCCCGAATGTGCCTTAAAACGCCAGAGCCATGACCCGCTTCACGCCGGGCACGTCGCGTGCCGCAGCGATGACATCGGCGGGGACGGGGCTGTCGACGCTAAGCAGCAGCACGGCTTCCCCGCCCGCCGCGCGGCGGCCGAGGTTGAAGGTGCCGATGTTGATGCCGGCTTCGCCTAGCAGGGTACCAATCCGGCCGATGAAGCCGGGGGCGTCCTCGTTGACGATGTACATCATGTGGCCGGCCAGTTCAGCTTCGACCTTGATGCCGAACAGTTCGACCAGACGCGGCTCCGCGTTCGAGAACAGCGTTCCCGCCACCGAGCGCTCACCCGCATCGGTCTTGACCGAGACGCGGATCAGGGTGTGGTAATCACCGGCCTTCTCGGTCTTGACCTCGCGTACCTCGATCCCGCGCTCCTTGGCGAGATAGGGGGCGTTGACCATGTTGACCGTGTCCGACTGGACCCGCAGGAACCCGGCCAGCACGGCGGCAACGATCGGCTTGATGTTCAGCTCGGCCGCGGCGCCTTCGGCATGGATCGAAACGCGCGGGATCGATCCGGTGGTGAGCTGGCCAACCAGGCTGCCAAGCTGTTCGGCCAGCGCCATGTAGGGCTTCAGCTTCGGCGCTTCCTCGGCCGAGAGCGAAGGCATGTTGAGCGCGTTGGTGACGCCGCCGTTGACCAGGTAATCGGCCATCTGCTCGGCCACCTGCAGCGCCACGTTGACCTGGGCCTCGTTGGTCGACGCACCCAGGTGCGGGGTGCAGATGAAGTTCGGCGTGCCGAACAGCGGCGATTCCTTGGCCGGTTCGGTCTGGAACACGTCCAGCGCGGCCCCTGCCACCTGACCGCTGTCGAGCGCCTCCTTCAGCGCCGCTTCGTCGATCAGGCCGCCGCGCGCGCAGTTGATGATCCGCACGCCCTTCTTGCACTTGGCGATGTTCTCGGCCGACAGGATGTTGCGGGTCTGATCGGTCAGCGGGGTGTGCAGCGTGATGAAGTCCGCCCGGCCCAGCAGGGTATCGAGATCGACCTTCTCCACGCCCATTTCCACGGCGCGCTCAGGCGTCAGGAACGGATCGAAGGCGACGACCTTCATCTTCAGGCCCAGCGCGCGGCTGGCGACGATCGAGCCGATATTGCCGGCGCCGATCAGGCCCAGCGTCTTGCCGGTGACTTCGACGCCCATGAAATCGTTCTTCGGCCACTTGCCAGCTTGGGTCTGGGCATTGGCTTCGGGGATCTGGCGCGCGAGCGCAAACATCAGCGCGATGGCATGTTCGGCGGTGGTGATCGAGTTGCCGAACGGGGTGTTCATCACCACCACGCCCTGGGCCGAGGCGGCCGGAATATCGACATTGTCGACACCGATCCCGGCGCGGCCGATCACCTTCAGGTTCTTTGCGGCATCGAGGATTGCCTTGGTCACCTTGGTCGAGCTGCGGATGGCGAGGCCATCGTAGTCACCGATGCGGGCAATCAGCTGTTCCGGGGTTTCGCCGGTGATCACATCGACATCGCAACCGCGCTCTTCGAAGATCTTCGCGGCGTTGGGGTCCATCTTGTCGGAAATGAGTACGCGGGGCTTGGTCATTTCAACTTGTCCTTGGTTCGTTACCCCGGACTTGATCCGGGGCCCCGCTGGTTTGCGGGCGAGAATGGGGAAAGCGGGACCCCGGCGCTACGGCCGGGGTGACGCCTGAAGCTTAAGCAGCAGCCTTGACGGTCGCGTAGGCCCAGTCGAGCCAGGGGCCGAGATCCTCGATATCGGCGGTCTCAACCGTGGCGCCGCACCAAATGCGCAGACCCGGCGGGGCATCGCGATATCCGGCGATATCGAACGCGGCCCCTTCCTTTTCGAGCGCGCTGGCCATGGCCTTGATAAAGGCCTCGTCGGCACCTTCTACTGACAGGCAGACCGAAGTCTTGGACCGGGTCGCCTCGTCAGCACAGAGGTGCGAAAGCCACGAACGTTCTTCGACAATCTTGTTCAGCGCGGCGGCATTGGCATTGGACCGCGCCTGCAGGCCGGTCAGTCCGCCAAGGCCCTTGGCCCATTCCAGCGCGAAGATCGCGTCTTCCACCGCCAGCATCGACGGGGTGTTGATTGTCTCGCCCTTGAACACGCCTTCAGCCAGCTTGCCCTTGGACACCAGGCGGAACACCTTCGGCAGCGGCCAGGCCGGGGTATAGGTTTCCAGCCGTTCGACCGCACGCGGACCCAGGATCAGGACGCCGTGGCCGCCCTCACCGCCCAGCACCTTCTGCCAGGAGAAGGTCGCGACATCGATCTTCGACCAATCGATATCATAGGCGAAGACCGCCGAGGTGGCGTCAGCGAAAGACAGCCCTTCGCGGTCCGCAGGAATGAAATCGGCATTGGGAACGCGTACGCCCGAGGTGGTGCCGTTCCAGGTAAACAGGACATCGTTCGACCAGTCGATCGCGTTCAGGTCCGGCAGCTGGCCATAGTCGGCGCGCAGGACAGTCGGATCAAGCTTGAGCTGCTTGGCAGCGTCCGTCACCCAGCCTTCGCCGAACGATTCCCACGCCAGGGTGGTAACCGGGCGGGCGCCGAGCATGGTCCACATGGCCATTTCGAAGGCGCCGGTGTCAGACCCGGGGACAATGCCGATGCGGTGCGTATCAGGCAGGCCCAGCACTTCGCGCATCAGGTCGATGCAGTACTGCAGGCGTGTCTTGCCGATCTTGGCGCGGTGCGAGCGCCCAAGCGATTCGGTAGCCAGTTTTTCGGGGGCATATCCGGGCGGCTTGGCGCAGGGACCGGAAGAAAAGAACGGACGCGCGGGTTTGCGCGCCGGCAGTTGTGCAGTCATTGTAGTCTCTCCTTGCAGAGAGCTCGCGCGGCGTTGGGACCGCGTGGCCCGGAGCCGCACATAGAGGCGGCCCCGGGCTTGTCAATGACGCATCGTCAAATGTGACTTTGGGCCAGGTCGCTGCAATCAGTAGCCGGACTTGCGGAACAGCACCTTGCCGCGCTGCGCGACATAGAGCTTTTCGAAGCTGACCGGATGGAAATAGGCTTCCACCTTCTCGCCGGTCGGCAGCACGCCATAAACTTCGTAGCAGCCGCCATCGACCTTGGCCTTGGTCACCTTCCAGCCGTCCTTGGTCAGCTGGGCCTTGAGCGATTCGACATTCTTCCAGCCAGACTGCGGGCCGGCCTGGCACTTGACCTTGCCGGTGGCCTCGGCCGGGGTGGCGGTGGAAAGCGCGGCAGTCGCAGCAAGGCCGAAAGCGGCGGCGAGGATCAGGGAACGCATGGACTTATACTCCTGCTTGGGGGGAAGGTTGGGACTTGGTGAGCTTGCGCAGCGCCAGCAGCAGCCAGACCAGCACGAGCGGGGCGAAATGGATATAGGCGGCAGTGGCGCCATCGTGGATCCACAACCAGTGCAACAACGTTAGGATAGCGGCGGGATAGGCCAGCTGCTGGACCCGCTTCCAGGCCGTGCGCAGCAGCTTCATCGCCGTCTGGTTGCTGGTCAGCGCCATCGGCAGCATCAGCGCAAGGGCCAGCCAGCCGGTCCAGATCGAGGCAATCGGCAGCTCGCCCAAAATCGCCTCAAGGCTGCCCATGTCGATCGCGTAGAACACCAGGTGCGCGATCGCATAGGCAAAGGCACCCACGCCCAGCGCGCGGCGCCGGGCCAGTAGCCACAGCAGCCAGCGTTTCGGACCAAGCAGCCCGGCCAGCGGCCCGATCAGCATGGCGGCAACCATCAGCCGCGCGCCCATCTCGCCGGTCGGATGGATCATGTCCATCGTCTCGATCCCGCCGGTCAGCCAGCCGTGCAGGATCGCAATCCCCGGCACCGCCAGCAGCAGCCAGAACAGCTTCACGCTATTGATAATCGTTCGCATTAAATGCCGGATAGCCAAGTGCCAGCCAACTGGCAAGCCCGCATTCGTTACCCGCCGCACTAGGATTTTGTTAACCATAAGCGCGGATAGTGGGACCATGCGCAAAGCCCTTGCCTTGCTGCCCGCCCTGGCCCTGCTGAGTGCCTGCATCGACATCCCGCAGGCGCCCAAGCGCGATGCCGTGCGCAGTCCGGTCAGCGCCGCCTTCACACCGCGCCCCGAAGTGCGCCAGTGCCTCGCCGATCTCAGCATCACGCGCGCCAGCTTCACCCCGCTGCCGGACCAGTATTATGGTGCCGGTTGCTCGACTGTCGGAACGGTGCGGCTGACCAGCCTGCGCAGCGACGATGCCCATCTGCAACTTGCCAACCTGGGGCCCGTGGCCTGTCCGCTGGCCGATACCCTGGCTGGTTGGGCCCGGTTCGGGGTCGATCGCGCCGCAAGGCAGATCCTGGGCAGTCCGCTGGTCAAGATCGAAACCATGGGCAGCTATGCCTGCCGCAATGTCGCCGGCAGCGACCGCCGCAGTGCTCACGCCACGGCCAATGCCATTGATGCGTCGGCTTTCATCCTGGCCGATGGCCGGCGCATTTCCGTGCTGGAGGACTGGTACACCGGATCGCGCGAAGAACGGCAGTTCCTGACCGTGGTCCACCAGAGCGCCTGCAAGCGCTTCGGCACGGTCCTTGGCCCGGCCTACAACGCCGCGCACCGCGACCACTTCCATGTCGAGCTATCGGGTTCCGGCTTCTGTCGCTGAAACTGTCGGAGAGATTGGAGGGAAGCAGGTCCGGTCCCAGTGCAGTTGGGCGCGACCCGTACCGGACCTGCTTCCTCGCTTGCTACCGTGCCCTTGGGAGGGGGTGGTTGGGTGGGCCGCAGCAGCAAGACGGAGACCGCTATGGGTCTCGCTGATCTTTCTGCATCATCGCCCCCCATGTCACCATACGGACTTAAGGTTGTGGTCTTTGGGGCAGGATCGGATCAGAGCCCGGCTTCAACCGCGAGGCGGACGGCATCAGCCGAAGTGCCCACGCCAAGCCGCTGCAGCAGCAGCGCGCGGTGCATCTTGACCGTCTTTTCGGACAGATCGAGCGCATAGGCGATCTGCTTGTTGAGCTGACCGCTGGCCATCAGTTCCAGGATTTCGCGCTGACGCGGGGTCAGACCGGCGATCCGTTGCTGCGCAGCCTCGCGCCGTTCGGCCATGCCAGTATCGATCTTCGGTTCGGGAATTTCGACCTGCGAACCCAGGAAGAAGCTGACTTCGCCGTTCTCATCGAACATCGGCGCAACCATCACCGCATTGCGGAACGGGGTGCCGTCCTTCTTGTAATTGACCACTTCGAACAGCACGCCGCGCTTTTCGCGGACCGACTGGCCGATTTTGGCAGCGATTTCAGGGTGCGGATCGGCGCGCGAGAGGAAGCGGCAGTTCTGGCCGACAATGTCCTCGATCGTGTAACCGGTCAGGTCAGTGAAAGCCTGGTTGCAGGCGACCACCGGATTGTCATGCAGGCGCGGATTGGTGACACACATTGCCATGGCGCTGAGCTCTATCAGCGCCGGCAGGGGGGCTTCCATTTCACCGAATCGCATCACTTGCCCCGAAACATCCGAACTTAGCGGTTCAGTATGGTCTAAATACTGTATTGACGCAAGAATGGCACTCTCCCGCGCAATCTAGTCCTGATAAAAGCTGTAATCAGGTAGTGCGTGAAAGGCGTTTTTCAATGCTTCGCTCCATCCCGCCGATACGGCGCGGAAGTAGGCATCATCACCATTGATGCGGCGCTGGTGGGCCGGTTCGAACCGGTCCTGCTCGATTACCAGCAGATCCAGCGGCAGACCGACCGAGAGGTTGGCCTTGATGGTGGAATCGAAGCTGACCATCAACAGCTTGACCGCGTCCTCAAAGCTCATGTCGCGATCATAGCCGCGGATGATGATCGGGCGGCCGTATTTGGTCTCGCCGATCTGGAAGAACGGCGTGTCGAAGCTTGCCTCGATGAAATTGCCTTCGGGATAGATCAGGAACAGGCGCGGCTTGCCGCCCCGGATCTGGCCGGCGACGATGATCGAGGCAGTGAAGGTGCTGGCCGCCTCTTCGCCGTTCTGCTCGGTGCTGGCCGCAATGGTATCGCGCAGCAGCTTGCCGACCAGCGTGGCGGCTTGGAACATCGTTTCCACTTCCAGCAGTGAATTGTGCCGCTCGGCATGGGCCTTGTTGCGTTCCTCGATCTGGCTGATCACGCCCTGCGTGGTGGCCAGATTGCCGGCGGTCATCAGCGTGATGATCCGCTCACCGGGTACCGACCAGCAATGCATCTTGCGGAACACCGAAACGTTGTCGACGCCCGAATTGGTGCGGGTGTCGCTCATCAGCACCAGCCCCTTGTCGAGCAGCATTCCGACGCAATAGGTCACGCGGCGATCCCCTTTGCCGACCAGTGTTGAACCGCGCCTACTGTTCCTGGTGCTGTTGTTCAACCGCCAGTGTCACCGCAAGCCGAGTTTCCCCCGCTCCCCATGACAGGCCGGTGACCGGCGCCGCTTCGGCATAGTCGCGCCCGGTGGCGACACGGACATAGCGTTCGTCCGGACTGATCCCGTTGGCGACATCGAAGCCGACCCAGCCCAGCCCCTCGACATGGGCTTCGGCCCAGGCGTGGCTGGCTTCCTGCTCGATCCGGTCATCCATCATCAGATAGCCCGAGACATAGCGCGCCGGCAGACCCAGCGCGCGGACCGCGCCGATAAAGACATGGGCGTGGTCCTGGCAGACCCCGGCGCCGAGTGTTGCCGCCTCTTCCGCCGTGGTCTGGACCGAGGTCTCACCCGGGATGTAGTCGATCGCCTCGCGCACCAGGCCCGATAGGCGGTGGAGCATCGGCACGGTCTCACCCCTTGGCACGTCCAGCCCGCTCATGATCGCGCGAACTTTCGGCCCGGGGCGGGTCAGCGCGGTCTGGGCGAGGAAGGCCCACAGCGGCATGTGGCCGGAATGCTGCCCGATCACCCCGTGGTTGTCCGCCGTGGCCACGGTCCCTTCGCAGCGGATTGTCACTTCGCTGACCCCCGGCACGACCGAGACGAGCACGACATGATTGTGGTTGTGATCCTCGAACCGCACTTCCTCGACCGCGCCGTCATAGGTCATGTGCCAATCGAGCACCTTCTGCCCCTGCGTGGTCTTGGGCGACAGCCGCAGCCGCTGCAGGCCGTGGCTGACCGGCTGACCGAACTGGTAATGCGTGGTGTGGGCGATCTTGAGGCGCATCAGACGTAGAACCGGTAGTCGCGCTCGATCGCCTGGGCGACCTGCTGGTTGCAGGCGATGAAATCGGTGATGAACTCGTGCAGCCCGCCCTCGACGATGCTTTCGATCATGGCGTCATGGAACTGGGTACCAAGGCCGCGCAGCAACTCGTGCGCGCCGGTTTCGTGCCCATACTCATGTGCCAATCCGCGCAGGTTGGAGCGGATCTTGTCGATGCAGAAGTGCAAGCTGCGGGGGAAGCGCTGGTCGAGGATCAGGAACTGCGCAATCCCGCGCGGGTCCATCGCCCCGGCATTGAGCCAGCGATAGGCCCGGTCCCCCGCGACCGAGCGCAGCACAGATTCCCACTGCACGTTATCCAGGCTTGACCCGACCCAGGCGATCGAGGGCAGCAGGACATAGTACTTCACGTCCAGGATCCGGGCGGTGTTGTCCGCCCGTTCGATGAAGGTGCCGATCCGCATGAAGTTGTGCACTTCATTGCGCAGCATGGTGCCGTCCATCGCCCCGCGAACCAGCGTCATCTGCCGGCGGATCGCGGCGAGGACCTGGCCGAGCATCGCCTCCCTGACCGGCCGCGCCAGCCATTCGGACAGCAGCATCCAGCTTTCGTTGACCGCTTCCCAAACCTCACGGGTCAGCGCGGTGCGGACCGAGCGGGCATTGGTCCGCGCGCCTTCCAGCATGGCCAGGACCGAGCCGGGGTTGGCCTTGTCGCGCAGCAGGAAGTTCCAGACCTTGTCGCCGGTATAGGCCTGGCCGTGGACCGCCTCGAACGCGGCCGCCTTGCCAACCGTCGAGATGACCGAGCGCCATTCCGCCTCGGCCGTCAGCACATCACGGGTCAGCGCCATGCGCGATCCGGCATCGAGCAGGCGTGCGGTATTCTCCGCCCGCTCGAGATAGCGGGCCATCCAGAACACCCCGTTGGCGGTTCTGCCCAGCACGCCGCTAGTCCTCCAGCACCCAGGTGTCCTTGGTGCC
>DKII01000075.1:15075-15209 GCA_002454125.1 Novosphingobium sp. UBA6722 | reverse complement strand
CGCGGAAGCGCCCGGCGGCCACTTCGCTTGGCAGGTCGCGGTTGGCGGCGGCGATGATCCGCACGTCGACCTTGATCGGCCGGGTCGCGCCGATCGGCACCACTTCGCCTTCCTGCAGCGCGCGCAGCAGCTTG
>DKII01000075.1:3133-15055 GCA_002454125.1 Novosphingobium sp. UBA6722 | reverse complement strand
AGGCACCAGCTTGTTGCTGCCCAACGGCTCGATCTCGCCTTCTTGCAGCGCGCGCAGCAGCTTGGCCTGCAGGGCCAGCGGCATTTCGGCGATCTCGTCGAGCAACAGTGTGCCGCCGTCGGCCGCACGGAAGAAGCCTTCGCTGGCCTGGGTTGCGCCAGTGAAGGCGCCCTTCTGGTGGCCGAACAGCAGCGCCTCGAGCATGGCCTCGGGCATCGCGGCGCAGTTGACCGCCACGAAGGGGCCATCGCGACGAGCGCTGTGATCGTGAATGAAGCGGCTCAGCACTTCCTTGCCGGTGCCGGTCGGCCCGGCGATCAGCACCGGGATCTCGCTGGCGGCAAGGCGCTCGGCCAAGGCCAGGACCGAAAGGCTTTCGGGATCGGCCGCGATCGGCGCGCCGGGGCGGGTCAGCGCAGCAAGCGCCGCAGCCAGCGAGGCCTCGCCCGAGGGATCGCGATAGGTCAGATGGAACCGGCCGCGCCCGTCGAGCCGACGGAGTTGCGGCTGGGCGGCGCGTTCCAGTGTCAGCGCCGGTGCCGGGCCGATCGGCGCAGGATCGTGGTCGGTGCGCAGGATCCGGGCGACATCGCTGCCGCCGGTCCCGAGCAGTGCCGCCAGCCGCTGGGTCAGCGCGACATGCTGCCGCTTCACCGTTTCGCTTAAGGCCAAGGCCGTCATTTGCGGTAACCCCCGAGTTAACCATTCCTTCGCGAGCATTCATGCGCGATTCCAAGGAAACGGGACGCAAACGGTTACCTCCGGTCAGCTACCTAGTTCGGGCGATTTCAATCGGCTCCCGCTTAAATTTCCGCTGCGCCCGCCGCTCTAGGGGCTGGCAGCCGCACCGGATGGTCCGCTGGCGGTTTGCGAGACGATCACGGGAGTACCGACAATGAGTGTCATCAATACCAACATCAGCGCGATCAAGGCTGCCAATGCCTCGAACTCCGCCAACAAGATGCTCGGCACCGCCATGGAGCGGCTGTCGACCGGCAAGCGCATCGGCAGCGCCAAGGACGACGCGGCCGGTCTGGCCATTGCCACCAGCATGACCGCCCAGGTCCGCGGCATGAACCAGGCGATCCGCAACTCGAACGACGGCATCGCGCTGGCCCAGACCGCCGAAGGTGCGCTCAACGAAGTCACCAATATGCTGCAGCGCGTCCGCGAACTGGCCGTGCAGTCGGCCTCGGGCACTTACCAGGACGCCACCGACCGCGCCTATATGCAGTCGGAAGTGGATGAGCTGACCGCGCAGATCGATCAGGTCATCACCAACAGCAAGTTCAACGGCGTCAACCTGTTTGACGGCAGCACGGCCACTGTCACGATCCAAACCGGTGCCGATGGCGCCGACACGGTCGACCTGACCATGGCCGATCTCACCTCGCTGGCTGCCAGCGGCGGTGCGGCGGGTTCGTACGACGTGTCGACCGCGACGGCCGCCAATGGCCTGCTGACCACGATCGACGGTGAACTCGATTCGATCAACTCGGCCCGCGCTGGCCTTGGTGCCGGCCAGAACCGTCTGGAATCGGTGGTCAACAACCTGACCAGCACCTCGACCAACCTGGCCGATGCCCGCAGCCGGATCGAAGACGCCGACTATTCGGCTGAAACGACCGCCATGGCCAAGGCCCAGATCCTCTCGCAGGCTTCGACCGCGATGATCGCCCAGGCCAACCAGAGCCAGCAGAACGTCCTCTCGCTGCTGCGCTAAGCCATCTGGCAACAGGGGGAAGGGGCCGCGTCTTCCGGCGCGGCCCCTTTCGCTTGCCCCGCGCAAAAGTGGGGGTTAAGGGCCGCCGCATCATGCTTAGCACCCTGACGCCCCAGCCCGCCGATGCGCTCCTTGCGCTAATCAAGCTCTATGCCGCCGATCCGCGCGCCGACAAGATCGATCTTGGCGTAGGCGTCTACCGCACCGGGCAGGGCGATACTCCGGTGTTCGGCGCGATCAAGGCGGCCGAGCAGAAGCTGGTCGATACCCAGGAATCCAAGAGTTACCTCGGCCCGGAAGGCGACATGGGCTTTGTTCACGCGCTGATGCCCTATGTCTTCGGCACCGAGAACCCGACTATGGACGGGCGGATCGATGGCATGCAGACTCCGGGTGGCACTGGCGGCGTACGCCTGGCCGTGGCGCTGGCCAAGCGCGCTGGCGCGCCGAAGATCTGGATGGGCACGCCCAGCTGGCCCAACCACGCCCAGATCTTTGCCGACATCGGCCTGGAACTGAAGACCTTCAACCACGCCACCAAGGACGGCGTGGTCGATATGGATGGCCTGCGCGCCGCTATTGCCGCGGCCGATGCCGGCGATGCGATCCTGCTGCACGGCTGCTGCCACAACCCCAGCGGCATCGATTACAGCGAAGCGCAGTGGGACGAGATCGCCGGCCTGGTCGCCGAGGCCAAGCTGCTACCGGTGCTGGACCTGGCCTATCAAGGGCTGGGCCAGGGGATGGAAGCCGATGCCTATGGCCTGCGCCGCGTTCTCGCTGCCGTGCCGGAAGCGCTGATCGCCTATTCCTGTGACAAGAACTTCGGGATGTACCGTGACCGTGTTGGCGCGGTTTACGCGATGGTTGCCGATCCGGCGCAGCTGGGCGCGGTGCTCTCGCACGGTTATGCCCTGGCCCGCGCGGCCTGGTCGATGCCGCCCGATCATGGCGCCGCCGCCGTCCGCCTGATCCTGGAAGATTCTGCGCTGATCAAGCTGTGGCTCGACGAGCTCGACACCATGCGCACCCGCATGCGCCAGGTCCGCGCACGGCTGGCCGAAGCCGGCATGGCCGGCAGCGTCAACATGGTGCCGCTGGGCTCGCAGAACGGCCTGTTCTCGATGCTGCCGCTCTCGGGCGAGCAGATCCTCAAGCTGCGCGAAGATCACGCGATCTACATGGCCGGTTCGGGCCGGATCAATGTCGCCGGCCTGACCATGGGCAATATCGACAAGTTCATCGCTGCGGTCGCAGCCGTTTCGGCTTGATGAACCGCCAGCCGGTCCTCGAGGGGGAGCGGCTGCTGCTGAGGCCGCTGACGGTGGATGACTGGGACGCGCTGTTCGCTGTCGCCAGCGATCCGGAAGTCTGGGCGATCCACCCACAGCACGATCGCTGGCAGGAACCCGTCTTCCGCCGCTTCTTTGCCGATGCTCTGGGTCGGGGCGGGGCGCTGGTCGTCATCGACAAGGCCACCGGCGCGGTGGTTGGCTCTTCGCAGTACAAGGAAGAAGCCGGCGGCGTGGTCGAGATCGGCTGGACCTTCCTTGCCACCAGCCACTGGGGCGGCAGCTATAACCGCGAGATGAAGCGGCTGATGTTGGCCCACGCCTTTCAGTTCGTCGATTGCGTCGAGTTCCGCGTTGGCGAATGCAACCTGCGCTCGCAGCGGGCGATGGAAAAGATCGGCGGCCGTCTGACCGACCGCTTCGACATGGTCGATCTGCCGGGCGGCGGTTCCATGCCCCACGTGATCTTCGAGATTACCCGCGACAGTTTCGCGAGCGGGCCGCTCAGCCTCTGAGCGACTGCATTCGCTGGAGGTAGCGCGCCAGCACGTCGATCTCCAGGTTCACGGCATGGCCGGCCTGAAGCTCACCCAGCGTAGTGACTTCCCAGGTGTGCGGGATGATGTTGAGCATGAAACGGCAGGTGCCATCGGGCTCGTCCATCACTTCGTTGACCGTCAACGAAACGCCATCGACCGTGATCGACCCCTTGGGCGCCACGTAAGGTGCCAGTTCCTTGGGCGTTGCGATCCAGAACTGGATCGAACCGCCGGCATCCTCGCGGCTGACAACCCGGCCCACCGCATCGACATGGCCGGTGACGATATGCCCGCCCAGCTCGTCCCCCAGCTTGAGCGCCTGTTCGAGGTTGAGCTTGCGCCCGGCGGTCCACTGGTCCTGCGCCGTGCGGCTGACCGTTTCGCCCGAGACATCGACCGCGAACCAGGCATCGCCGGCTTCGCCGCCACGCTCGACCACGGTGAGGCAGACGCCCGAGCAGGCGATCGAGGCACCGATCGCGATTCCGGCGGGATCATAGGGGCAGGCAATGACAATCCGCAGGTCGCCCTGCTGGCGGACTTCGCGGATCGTGCCGACGGCGGTGATAATTCCGGTAAACATCACCTGCGCTCGTAGACATCGAGACGGTCGTTGCCAAGCGGGCGGCTGTCGATGCGCTGCCAGCTGTCGGATGCGGCGAGGACGTCGGCCGCTAGTTCGGGTAGCGCCGCTCCGTCACCACCGACACTTTGCGGGGCGCGGTAGAGCATCATCCGGTCCACCAGCCCGGCCGCCAGAAAGGCGCGCGCCGTCTGCGCGCCGCCTTCGACCATCAGGTATTGCGCCGGAGCCATGACGCCCAGGTCCTGCGGCGAGGGCAAGGCACGCCAGCCTTCAGGCGCAGTCCCACTGGTCAGCAACCAGCGCTGCGGACTGCGCTCGGCTAGGCCCGACAAGCGAACATCCAGGCGCGGATTGTCTGCCTCCAGCGTCCCGCGCCCAACCAGGATCGCGTCCATCTTCGCGCGCCAGGCGTGGGTATGGGCGCGGGCAATCTCACCGGTCAGCCACTGGCCTTGTGGCGGGGCGAGGCGGCAATCGGCGGAGAGCGCCAGCTTGAGCGTCACTTCAGGCCGGCCATGGGCACAGCGCGTGAGAAAGCCTGACAGGCTGGCGTGGCAGCCGGGGTGGTCAATCAGCTCGACGGGCGTACCGGCAGCCCTGATCCGGGCAATTCCGGCCCCGGCGGTGCGCGGGTCGGGATCGTGGCAGCCAACCACCACGCGGGACAGGCCGGCTGCGGCGACCAGATCGGCACAGGCCGGGCCGCGCTCGCTTTGGTGGGCGCAGGGCTCCAGCGTGACATAAAGCGTTGCCCCCCGTGCCGCTTCGCCGGCGGCAGCCAAGGCGACCGCTTCGGCATGGGGGCGGCCACCGGTTTGCGTCCAGCCCCGCCCAACCACGTGGCCATCCTTGACCAGAATCGCCCCGACTGCGGGATTGGGGCTACTCAGCGGCCGTCCACGCGCCGCCAGGGCAGCGGCGGCGGCCAGCCAGCGGTTGTCGGCGTCAGCGCTCAACCGGCGACTTCGCGGGTTCGACCAGGGCCTCGGCCTTGGCCTTGGCTTCCGCCTCGGCCTTGGCCCGTTCGGCCGCTGCCTCGGCCGCGATCTTGTCGACGTCCATGCCGGAAACCTTGCCAAGCGTCTTCCAGACGTCCTGCCCGATCTTCTGCTGCTCGGCGATCAGTTTGGCTTCCTCGTCCTTGCGGCGCTGGTTTGCGGCGATGAAGGCCTGGGTTTCGGCATCGGTGCGATCGGCTGGCCACGAGCTGATATAGATGATGTCGGGCCGGGTGCGCGGCTTCTTCCAGCTTTCCTGGGCCATGATCGAAAAGATGCCGATCGTCAACGCGGCGGAAGCCAGCGCGATCCGCCAGCGGTTGCCGCCGGCTTCCTGGAAGACGGTGCGGAAATCGGCGATCGCCCCGACCGGATTGACGTTGCGCAGAAAGTTCATGGCCCCAAAGATAGGGCCTCTGCGGCCCCAGCGCCAGCCGTCAGTTGTAATCGACCGAGATCGGGATCCGCCCGCGATAGTTTCCGCCGCGCCCGCTGCGCAGCACCAGCTTGGCGCCGAAGCTGAAAGTCAGCTCGCCATTGGCGTCCAGCGTGGGATGGCTGGGCAAGTCGGTGGTAAAGCCGGTCAGCTCTGCCGTGCCGCCATCCGGCGCGCTCATCGGCACCGATTGCGGCAGGTCGATCCGCACTTCCTTCAGCGGCTCGCCGGTTACGCGGCCGCGCCCCGTCACCGCCATGCCGCCCAGGTTCATCACCGAGCCGCCGGTCCGTTTCGATCCGCTTGCCGCATCGACCTCGGCACTGCCGCCGTCGCGACCGGTCAGGGCCAGCTTGGCAAAGTTGAGGTCGGCAAAGATTTCCAGGGTCAACGGCCGCTCACCCGGCTTGCCACTGTCGCTATAGCACAGCCGGCAATCGCTCTGCGCCGCAGCCGGGGCCGCCAGCGCCAGCGTCAGGCCAAGGGCCAGAGTTGTGAGCATGGGTCGCACCATGCTGCGCTTCTCCGCCTGTTATGGTTAAGATCGGGTTACGGGTTTACCCGAAGTGGGCGTAGAGGCTGCGGCCTTCACGCTTCAGCCAGCCGTTGGCCGCATCGATATCGCCGTCGAACAAGACTTCGAGATGGGCGTGGAAGGCGGGCGAATGATCAAAGTGGGTGAGGTGGGCCACTTCATGGGCCACGACCGAACGCCGCACCGCATCAGGTGCCATGACCAGCCGCCAGTTGATCCGGATCGTTCCATCCGCCGCGCAGGAACCCCAGCGCCGCTGGGCGCGGCTTAGCGAGAGCGGGGGGGCGCGGCGACCGTCGCGCAGGCAGTAATAGGCCAGGTCATCGGCCAGCAGGCGCAGCGCTTCGCCCTCCAGCCAGCGCTGCAGGCGGCGGTTGATGGTCTCCGCCGGCCCGCCAAGGTGGACCGCGTCTTCGCCCAGGCGGACCTTGCGTGGTGCAGCGGGATCGTGGCTCAGCGCCATGGCCCGGCCGCGATAGGGCAGGGTGGAACCGTGGGTCAGGTCTGGCGCCTGCGGCACCTTGGCGAGCTGCGCCGCCAGCCAGTCCGACTTGGAGCGGGCAAACTCGAGCGCTTCGGCGCTGCGGCCCCAGCGCGGCAGGGTGACGCGAATCTCGCTGCCATCGGGGGCCAGGCGCATCGTCATCCGCTTGGCAGCGGCATTGCGCCGGACTGCGAGCGGCAGCAGGCGCCCACCGATCTCGACCTGCGGAATCTCGTCCGGGCGGCGGCGGAGCCAATCAATCATCAGCCAGCTCCACGCCCGGCGGCAGGATGATGTGTTCCTCGAGCGGCCCGGCGAACTCCTCGCCGATCACCTTGCCGCGCACCGATACGCCGGCCGTGTGGACCGCCTCGGGATCGCCGCTGATCAGGTAATGCCAGTCGCGCAGCGGCTCGTCCTCGGCGCGCAGGCGGTAGGCGCAGGTATCGGGCAACCAGGCGAGCGTCAGCGCCAGCTTGGGCGTCAGCTTGACGCAGTCCGGCACCTGGCGCTTGCGTGCCGGATAGTCGCAGCAGCGCGCGGTCTGAAGATCGAGCAGCTTGCAGGCGACATTGGTCATGTAAATCGCGCCAGTATCTTCGTCCTCGGCCTTGTGGACGCAGCACTGGCCGCAGCCGTCGCACAGCGCCTCCCACTCGGCGCGATTGAGCGTATCGATTGGGCGTTCCCAGAACCGGTCCCTGAGGCCGCTCATCGCACCGCTGCGGCGAGGTCAGAGGCGACCGCATCCGGCCCCTTGTCGACCGGCAGGATCACCAGCGGCTTGCCGTCCGGGTCCATCAGATAGGCAAAGCGGCTGTGGTCCATCAGGTAATTGCCTTTGCCCAGATCCTTGCCCCGCGCCGCATAGACGCGGAAGGCCTTGGCAGCGGTATCGACCTCGGCCTGGGTGCCGGTCAGGCCCAGCAGCTTCGGATGGAAGCTGTTGGTGAATTCGCCCACCACCTTTACCGTATCGCGCGCCGGGTCGATCGTCACGAACAGCGGCTGGACCTTGGCAGCTTGCGCCGCGTATTCCTTTTCGAACTTCTGGAAGCCGCGCATCATCACCGCCACGTCGGTCGGGCAGGCGTCGGGGCAGAAGGCATAGCCGAAGTAGACCATCCGATACTTGCCCTTGAAATCGTCCCAGGCATAGCGCTTGCCATCTTCGCCGGTCAGGGTGAACGGCCCGCCAAAGGGTGTGCCCTTGATATCGGTGCCGATCAGCTCGGCCGGGGGTGCGGCTGCAGGCTGCTGGCAGGCGGCAAGGGTCAAGGCGGCGAACAGTACAAAGGAGAGGGGCTTGATCATGGCGCGGCGGTTCATGCTCTGCTAAAGCGCGCCGCGCAAGACGGGCTTGGGGCGATTCCCGCCGCAACAGGAGGATTTCGGGTGCGCAGGTTCATCATGTCGCTGGCAGCGCTGGCAACGATTTCGACGGCCACTCCGGCGCTCGCGCAGTTTTCGGAAAGCTACAAGTTCCTCGAAGCCGTCCGCAAGAAGGATGGTGAGAAGGTGACCGAGGCGCTGGCCGATCCCGCTTCGACCGTGATCAACACCCGCGATGTCACCTCGGGTGAGACCGCGCTGCACATCGTCACCAACCGCCGCGACCTGACCTGGATGCAGTTCCTGATCGCCAAGGGTGCCAATGTGAACGCCCGCGATGCCAAGGGCGTGACACCGCTGGTTTCCGCCGTGAATGCCAACTTCGTCGAAGCGGTCGAACTGCTGGTCGGCAAGGGCGCGCGGCTGGATGAAAGCAACAATGCCGGCGAAACCCCGCTGATCACGGCCGTGCACAATCGCAATGTCGCGGTGATGCGGCTGCTGCTGAAGGCCGGGGCCAATCCTGACCGGGCGGACAATTCGGGCCGCACTGCCAAGGACTATGCCAAGCTGGCCGGCGGCAACCTGCTGACCGAGATCGAGAACAACGCCAAGCCGAAGACTGACGCCAAGGCCAAGTCCTATGGACCGAAGTTCTAACCCCATGACCAGCGAAGCCACCTCGCTCGACGACCTGCGCCGCCAGCTTGCCCCGGCAATCGCCGATGCGGCGGTGTTCGATGGCTGGAGCGACACGGCCGTGGCGGCGGCGGCCGAGCTTGAGGGCGTTGACCCAGCGGTTGCCGCCTTCGCCTTCTCGGGCGGCGCCATGGCGATGATCGCCGCCTGGATCGCGGCCTGTGACGAAGCCATGGCGGCGGAATGGCCGGCCGAGAAACTGGCGCAGCTCAAGATCCGTGAGCGGATCCGGACGCTGGTGCAATTCCGGGTCGATTACGTCACCCCGCAGCAGGAAGCCCTGGCGCGGGCGCTGGCAATCATGGCCATGCCGCAGAACGCGCCCCAGGCGCTGAAGCTCGGCTGGCACAGCGCTGATCTGATGTGGCGGCTCGCCGGCGATACGGCGACCGATTACAACCACTATACCAAGCGCACGATCCTGTCGGGCATCTATGCCGCGACGCTGGCCGTGCTGGCGCATGACCGCAGCGAGGGGCAAGTCGATACCCGCGCCTTCCTGGAACGGCGGATCGATGGCGTGATGAAGTTCGAAAAGGCCAAGGCGCAGCTTCTGAACCGCGATTTCACCGGATTCAGCCCGGCCCGCTTCCTGGGGCGGCTGCGCTATCCGGCGCGCTGATTTGATCCAGATCAACTATTGCGAATGACTTGCAATTGCGCCGCGCTTCTGGCAGCGCGCAGGGGCAATGACACTCGATTCCCTGCCCATCGGCCAGACTGCCCGCATCGCTGCGGTTGATTGGGCCGTGCTGGCCGATGAAGAGGGCCAGCGCCTGCGCGCGCTCGGGCTCGATGCCGGGGCCCAGGTGGCCGTGGCCCATCGCGGGATCTTCGGCGGGGCGGACCCGCTGGCCGTTACCATCGGGCGGATGACCGTGGCGCTGCGCCGCGCCCATGCCCGTGCGATGCAGGTCGAGCTGGCCTGACATGGTGGCCCTGCGCACCGCAGCCCTGGTCGGCAACCCCAATGCGGGCAAGAGCGCGCTGTTCAACGCGTTGACTGGCGCGCGCCAGAAGATTGCCAACTACCCCGGCGTGACGGTGGAGCGGAAGGCTGGCCGGTTGCCGCTGCCGAATGGCGAGACGATCGAGCTGACCGACTTGCCGGGCTCTTACGGCCTCGATGCCACCAGCCCGGACGAGGAAGTGACTCGCCGGGTTGTGCTGGGCGAACTGCCGGGTGAACCTGCGCCGCAGGTGCTGGTGGTGGTGCTCGACGCTTCGAATCTGGAACAGCACCTGGTCTTTGCCCAGGAAGTGATCAATCTGGGCCGGCCGACCGTGGTTGCGCTCAACATGATCGACCTGGCCGAGCGCGACGGGCTGGTGCTCGATCCCGCCGCGCTTGAATCGGCGCTGGGCGTGCCGGTGATCCCGACTGTCGCCGTGCGCCGCCGCGGCCTGCCCGAACTGGCCGCCGCGATCGCTGCGGCCGAGGAGCGGACTGCCGAGCCGCGCCATCCGCACACCACGCTGACCGAGCGGCGGGTTTCGGCCCAGGCGATTGCCGAGGCGGCCATCCTGTCCGAAACGGCGCAGCACCGGCTGCACGCGCGGCTTGATCAGTTCCTGCTCCACCCGTGGTTCGGCCCGCTGGTGCTGTTCGCGCTGCTGTTCGTGGTGTTCCAGGCGGTCTTCACCGGGGCAACGCCGTTCGCCGATGCGCTGGAGGGCGGCATTGCCGCCCTGGCCGACCAGGTTCGGGCCACTGTGCCGCAGGGGCTGGTGCGCGATTTCATTACCGAAGGCGTGCTGTCCGGTGTCGGCTCGGTCGTGGTCTTCCTGCCGCAGATCGTGATCCTGTTCTTCTTCATCCTCGCGATGGAAGCCTCGGGCTATATGGCCCGCGCCGCGTTCCTGATGGACCGGCTGATGGCGCGGGTCGGCCTGTCGGGCCGCAGTTTCATCCCGCTGCTCTCCAGCTTTGCCTGCGCCATTCCGGGGATCATGGCGACGCGCTCGATCGCGGATCCGCGCGACCGGCTGACCACGATCCTGATTGCCCCGCTGATGACCTGCTCGGCCCGCCTGCCGGTCTATGCCGTGATCATTGCTGCCTTCATCCCCAACCGCACCGTCCTGCCAGGTGTCGGCCTGCAGGGGCTGGTGCTGTTCGGGCTCTATGTGATCGGGATTGTCGGTGCGATGGTCGTGGCGCTGGTGCTGCGCCGTTCGGTCACCAAGGGTGCCGCCTCCGGCTTCATCATGGAGCTGCCCAAGTACCAGCTGCCGCGCGCCAAGGACCTGCTGCTCGGCTTGTGGCAGCGCGCCTGGATCTTCCTGCGCCGGGCCGGCACGATCATCTTTACGGTCACGGTGGTGCTCTGGTTGCTGCTCAACTTCCCGCGCGCCGGGGAAGGGGAGAACCAGGTTGATGCCTCGATCGCCGGCAAGCTCGCCAATGGCCTGGCCGTGGTGGTGGAGCCGATTGGCTTCAACCGCGATATCGCCCTGTCGCTGATCCCGGCCATGGCGGCGCGCGAAGTGGCCGTGGCCTCGCTGGCCACGTCCTATGCCGTTGCGGCCGAGGACGAGGAACAGGCCGCGCTGGCGCTGGGCGAACAACTGCGCACCAAGTGGAGCTTGCCGACTGCGCTCGCCTTCCTCGCGTGGTTTGTCTTCGCCCCGCAGTGCATGAGCACGATCGCCGTCACCCGGCGCGAGACGAATGGGTGGAAATGGCCCGTGTTCATGTTGCTCTACCTGTTCGGCCTGGCCTACATCTTCGCGGGAATCACCTATTGGAGCGCCGTCGCGCTCGGGTTGTAGCGGAGCGTTTTTCGATGGCAGGTAGCGTCAACAAGGTAATCCTGATCGGCAATCTGGGCCAGGATCCTGAGGTCAAGAATTTCCAGAACGGCGGCAAGATCTGCAACCTCCGCATTGCCACGTCCGAAAACTGGAAGGACAAGGCCACCGGTGAACGCAAGGAGCGGACCGAGTGGCACACGGTTGTGCTGCAGTCCGACGGCCTGGTCGGCGTGGCCGAGCGGTATCTGAAAAAAGGCAGCAAGGTTTACATCGAAGGTCAGCTGCGCACCCGCAAGTGGCAGGATGCCTCGGGCAACGATCGCTACACCACCGAGATTTCGGTCGGCATGAACGGCGTGCTGACCATGCTGGATGGCGCGCCGGGTGCTGGCGGCGGCATGGGCGGTGGCCAGCGCTCGGGCGGGGGCGGTGACTGGGGCGGCGGATCCGGTGGCGGTCAGCGCTCGGGCGGCGGTGATTTCGGCGGCTCCGGCGGCGGCGCACGCGGCGGCTTCGCCGACGATCTGGACGACGATATCCCGTT
>DKII01000075.1:0-3077 GCA_002454125.1 Novosphingobium sp. UBA6722 | reverse complement strand
TCCCGTTCTGAGCTAATCCGGCTTCTTCAGGGCTGCCAGCGCCGCAAATGGGCCGCTGGCAGCCTTGTCGAGCAGCCCGGCCTTGCGCCGCGCCGCTTCGGCATTCGGTCCCACCGCATAGGGATCGATCGCCAGCGCCAGCGTCTGGGCCAGTTCCTCGCCCAGGTCGAACTGGCTGCCGGTAAACTCGATCTGGTCCAGCTCCTCGGCTTCGAGTTCGATCTCCTCGTCCGGGGCGGAAGCCGCGCGGGCGGGGACAAAGTGGAGGTTGACCGGCTCGTCGATGCTGACGGCCATGTCCTCGCCACTGACGGCGCAGCTCTGCACGATATCGGCGGTCAGGCGGCCCTTGGCGCTGGCCCCGGCGGCTTCGCGGATCAGCTCGATCACGGCCTCCATCCGGTCGATCCGGACCAGGCCGAAGCGCTGGGCCAGCGCGGCACGTTCGGCTTCGCTTGCGGCCAGTTCCACCGCGCTGCCGGGTAGCATGCGCGGGTCAAAGGTGCGGGAAAACTCGCTCACGGGGCGATCTTTCCGGCCAGCAGTCCGGCGGCGTCGCAGGTGTCCAGCAGATCGGCCAGCGCGCGCATTTCGGCGGCCAGTCCCGCCGCGTTGGCGCCTTCGCTCAGCGTCATGTTGCGCTCCAGCATCGGCTCCATCGGCTCGGTCCCGGCGAGCGCCCCGCGCATGGCATCCATCCGCCCGCCCAGCGCCCCCATCAGCTTGCTGACGTGCTTGCCCACCACCATGTCGCCCAGGCCCGTCTCGCGCAGCTGGGCGTCCATATCGGTCACGAACAGTTCGGTAAGCAGGATCGATTTGCTGGCCAGCTCGGGCTCGCGCTCCATCCGCAGCAGCACCAGCGCCATGACGAGCGCGACGGCATCAAAGCGTCCTGGCACGGTATCGGCCAGGCCCAGCTCCGAATACCAGCGCGGGGTGCGGGCCAGCGCGACAATGGCGTGCCACAGCGGTCGCACTTCAGCATGATCGTCGACGGACTTGCGCAGCAGGCGGTCAAGCAGACCCATGGGTAAGTGTCCTTCAATCGTTCAGCGGGGATTAAAGCCGCTGTCCCCAAGCGCCTGCTTGCCGCCATTGCGCGGCGCGTCAAGGCGGCCTAAGGCTCAGGCGCGATAGTGCGGGTGCGCGCTGCGGGCAATCGTCTTGCCTGCCGGGCCCCGCAACTGGAACGACAGGAACGGCAAAAGATGCGTGTAGCAGTGGTCAAGGCGATGGTGGTTCTGGCAGCAGCGGGGACGCTGGGCGCCTGCAACTCGATCAAGGATCACCGCGGCTACCTGGTTGACCAGCCGCTGCTCGATTCGGTCCAGCCTGGGATCGATAACCGCCAGTCGGTAGAGCGCACGCTGGGCCGGCCGACCTTCGAAAGCGCCTTTGGCCGCAAGGACTGGTACTACGTCTCGTCCAACACTCGCCAGGCCGCCTTCACCCGCCCGAAGATCAACGAACAGCTCGTGCTGCGGATCAGCTTTGACGAGCGCGGCAACGTCGCCGGGATCGAACGGTCCGGCATGGAAAAGGTCGTCGTGCTTGATCCCGATGGTGACAAGACGCCGACCCTCGGCCGTGAGCGGACCTTCCTGGAAGACCTGTTCGGCAATATCGGCACGGTTGGTACCGGTGCCGGCGGCGCTGGTGGTGGTCCGGGCGGCCCGAACGGCAGCTAATTTGCCGCCACGTTGAAACCGGCGCGGCAGGGCATATATCCCGCCGCATGAGCACTTCAGACAACAGCCATGGGCTGATCCCCTGGCACGGCACTACCATCATCGGCGTCAAGCTGGGCGGCAAGACTGTCATCGCCGGCGATGGCCAGGTTTCCATGGGCAACACCGTGATGAAGCCCAATGCCAAAAAGGTCCGCCGCCTTGGCGATGGCAGCGTCATAGCCGGTTTCGCCGGTGCCACGGCCGATGCCTTCACCCTCTTTGAGCGGCTGGAAAAGAAGCTGGAGCAGCATCGCGGCCAGCTGATGCGCGCCGCGGTTGAACTCGCCAAGGACTGGCGAACCGACAAGTACCTGCGCAACCTTGAAGCGCTGATGATCGTGGCCGACAAGGACGTGCTGCTGATCCTGACCGGCAATGGCGACGTGCTGGAGCCCGAACACGGCATTGCCGCGATCGGCTCGGGCGGGAACTATGCGCTCTCGGCCGCCAAGGCGTTGGTCGACTATGAACAGGACGCCGAAAAGATCGCGCGCCGGGCCATGGCCGTGGCGGCCGAAGTCTGCGTCTTCACCAATGACCGGGTGACCGTCGAAACCATCGACGCCTGACGCCCGAAGGAAAATCCATGAACCAGAACCTGACCCCCAAGGCGATCGTCGCCGCGCTCGACGAGCACATCATCGGCCAGGCCGATGCCAAGAAGGCCGTGGCCGTGGCGCTGCGCAATCGTTGGCGCCGCCAGCGCCTCTCGCCCGAGCTGCGTGACGAGGTGACGCCCAAGAATATCCTGATGATCGGGCCGACCGGTTGCGGCAAGACCGAGATCAGCCGGCGCCTGGCCAAGCTGGCCGATGCGCCCTTCGTTAAGGTCGAGGCGACCAAGTTCACCGAGGTCGGCTATGTCGGCCGCGATGTTGAGCAGATCGCCCGCGACCTGGTCGAGGAGGCGATCCGGCTGGAGAAGGATCGCCGCCGCGATGCGGTGCGCGATGCGGCCAGCAAGGCAGCGATGGATCGGCTGCTGAAGGCCCTGGTCGGCGAAAACGCCAGCGAGGCGACCCGCGAGAGCTTCCGCCAGCGGATCGTCGAGAACGCGATGAACGATGTCGAGGTGGAGATCGAGGTCGAGGACACGCCCGGCGCGCCGTTTGACCTACCCGGGATGCCGGGTGGGGTCGGCATGATCAACCTCTCCGAAATGATGTCCAAGGCGATGGGCCGCCAGAACCTCAAGCGCCGCAAGCTGAAGGTTCCGCAAGCCTGGGACAAGCTGGTCGACGAGGAAGCCGAAAAGCGCATGGACCAGGACGATGTCGCCCGCGTCGCGCTTGCCAATGCCGAGGCCAACGGCATCGTGTTTCTCGACGAGATCGACAAGATCGC
>DKII01000018.1:23053-23659 GCA_002454125.1 Novosphingobium sp. UBA6722 | reverse complement strand
GGCCGAACAGCCCCCCGCCAATCCCGCCCAGGATCCCGCCCACGCCGCCGCCGCCCGAATTGCGATTGGCCGAGACGATGTCGGGCTCAAGGAAATAGTCCGCCGCCTTGACTTGGCCCTTGCCCAGGTTCGATCCGGCCTGCAGCTCGCCCTGATCGGCCATCGCGCGTTCCATCGCCCTGCTCTGCATCGAGCGGCCGCGGTTGACCAGGCTGAAGCAGCCTGACTGCTGGACGAAGATCTTCAGGATCGCCTCGGGGCTACCCAGGTTCATCTCGCGCCACCACTGGTTGTCGGGCTCGACAATGGCGATGGAGCCGAGGTTCTTGGTGCACTTCGGAATTTCGCGGGTGCCCTTGGCCTGGGCCTGCCGGCCCGACGAACCCTTGTCGGCCGCAAAGGCAGGGGCCGTCGCCCCGGCGGAAACGAGCGCGAGCGCGACGGCGCTGGCGATAATCTTGCGCATGGCAATCTCCCTCATCCACGGCGCGCCTGACCCGATGCAGGGGCTGTCAGCGCGATCCAACTGGAAGTGAGGGTAAGCCCGATTATCCTGTTAGGGCTTGGATATTTGCGTCACCGGCTGGTTGTCGATCAGCCGGGTCC
>DKII01000018.1:0-23007 GCA_002454125.1 Novosphingobium sp. UBA6722 | reverse complement strand
CCCGCCGATCCGGGCGGCGATGAACAGCCGCGCCGGCTGGGAGCGGGGATCGCTTACCGGCGCCAGAGAATCCGGATCGCGAACCTCGGCATAGTCGATCTTGTCGAACCCTCCGGCCAGCAGCATTTCCTCCAGCTCGGCCAGCGCCGCGGCAACCGGTTCACCCTGCGTCATGGCCCAGATCGCGGCCTTCATCGCCTGGGGCAGGCTGCCCGCCTGGGCCCGCTGCTCGGGCGAGAGGTAGGCGTTGCGCGAACTCATCGCCAGGCCGTCGGCCTCGCGCACGGTTGGTACACCCAGGATCGCATCGACATGCGGGCGGGTCAGGTCCAGATCGCGCGCCATCCGCCGGATCACGGCCAGCTGCTGCCAGTCCTTCTCGCCAAACAGGGCGATGTCGGGCTGAACCTGGTTGAACAGCTTGGCAACCACGGTTGCCACGCCATCGAAATGTCCGGGCCGCGCCGCGCCGCACAGGCCGTCCGAAACGCCCGAGACCGAAATGTTGGTGGCATAGCCAGCGGGGTACATCGCCGCCGGTTCGGGCGCCCACAGCAGGCTGACGCCCTCGGCCTCAAGCAGGGCCTGGTCGCGGGCCAGTTGCCGGGGATAGGCGTCCAGGTCCTCATTCGCCCCGAACTGGCGCGGATTGACGAAGATCGAGACGACCACGTGCGCCGCGCGCGCCTTTGCTTCGCGCACCAGGGTCAGGTGGCCTTCGTGCAGCGCGCCCATCGTTGGCACCAGCGCAATCGGTCCGTCGCAGCGCAGCGTCTCCAGCGCGCTGCGTAGTGGATCAAGCCGGGTGATGGTTTGCACGGACGAATCCCCTTGGGTAGAAGGCCGGACCACGCCCTAGCGCCGTCCGGCGCTGCGGGGCAACCACACAAGCGAGCCAACCTGACCGTGACTGCCACCAAGAGCCCCCACCGTATCGTCTTTGCCAACGAGAAGGGCGGCACGGGCAAGTCGACCACGGCGGTCCATGTGGCAATCGCGCTGGCCTATCAGGGCGCGCGGGTCGCGGCGGTCGATCTCGATCCGCGCCAGCGCACCTTTCACCGCTATCTCGAGAACCGGGCGGAAACGGTTCTGCGCCGCGGTATCACGCTGCCGACGGCTGACTTCGCGGTGTTCGACGGCACCGATCCGGCCGAGCTTGACCGGATCAGCGCCGAACTGTCCGCAGGGCACGATTTCCTGATCTTCGACACCCCAGGCCGCGACGATCCGCTGGCCCGCCATGTCGCCACCTCGGCCGATACCCTGGTGACCCCGCTCAACGACAGCTTTGTCGATTTCGACCTGATCGGCCAGGTCGATGCCGAGACCTTCAAGGTCCGCAAGCTGTCATTCTATGCCGAACTGATCTGGGAAGCCCGCAAGAAGCGGGCAATGGCGACGATCCAGGATAAGCGCCGCGAGATGGACTGGGTGGTGGTGCGCAACCGCACCCAGCATGTCGAGGCGCGCAACATGCGCCGGCTTGACCAGGCGCTGACCGAGCTGTCGAAGCGGGTGGGCTTCCGGATCGCCAATGGCCTGTCCGAACGCGTGATCTATCGCGAACTGTTCCCCTCGGGCCTGACCCTGCTCGACAAGGGCCACCTGGGGGAACTGGGCACCAGTCACCTCGTCGCTCGCCAGGAACTGCGTGCGCTGCTGGCCAATCTCAACCTGCCGATGCCGGCGCGCGCGGCGCCCGAGCTGGCGCTGGCGCCGCAGGAGTAACGCGTGGCCAAGCTGCTGGTCTTCATTCTGCTGGCCTGCCTCGCCTGCCGGGTGTTGCTGCGGCGCTGGCCCTGGGAACTTTGGGTCATTTCAGAGCGTTCTCAGGCCGAAGCCCAGGCGCGTGCCTTGCTTGGCGTAGATCACGCGGCTAGGCGCGAGGCCATAATCGAAGCCCATCGTCGGCTGATCGCCCGGGTCCATCCCGATCGAGGCGGCAGCAACGATGCGGTCCACGCAGCCAACGCCGCCCGCGACCTCCTCTTGGCGCGGCTTGAGCGCAACGAATCGGAGTAAGCATGAGCCATCAGTTCCACGCCACTGTCCTGCGCGAATACGACATCCGCGGGATCATCGGCGAAACGCTGGGCACCGCCGATGCCTATGCGATCGGACGCGGGTTTGCGACGCTGCTGCGCCAGGCCGGCGGCAGCAAGGTGGCCGTGGGCTATGACGGCCGGCTGAGCTCGCCCGAACTGGAAGAGGCCGTGGTGGCCGGCCTTAACGCCAGCGGCTGCGATGCAGTGCGGATCGGCATGGGGCCAACCCCGATGCTCTATTACGCCGAAGCTTCAGCCGAAGACGTGCATGGCGGCATTCAGATAACCGGCAGCCACAATCCCGCCAATTACAATGGCTTCAAGATGGTATTCCAGGGCCGGCCGTTCTTCGGTGCGGATATCCAGGAACTGGGCCGGATCGCTGCGGCCGGGGCCTGGCTCGATGGCAATGGCACCCATGAGCGCCGCGAAGTCCTGACCGCCTATGTCGCCCGGCTGGCCGAGGGCCTGGCCGGGATCGACCGGACGAGCCTCGCCGATCTGCGGATCGGCTGGGATGCCGGTAACGGGGCCGCCGGCCCCGCGCTCGAATTGCTGGTCAAACAGCTTCCTGGCGAACACCATCTTCTCTTCACCCAAGTGGATGGGAACTTCCCGAACCATCATCCGGATCCCACGGAAGAGAAGAATCTGGCCGATCTCCGGAAGCTCGTCGCCGAGAAGAGCCTCGATTTTGGCGTCGCCTTCGATGGTGACGGGGACCGGATCGGTGCGATCGACGGCCAGGGCCGGGTGATCTGGGGTGACCAGTTGCTCATGATCTACGCCGAGGACCTCCTGAAGCTGGAGCCCGGAGCCGCGATTATCGCGGATGTGAAGGCCTCGCGCGCTCTGTTCGATCACGTCGAAAGGCTGGGTGGACGGCCAACTATGTGGAAAACCGGACACAGCCTGATCAAATCCAAAATGAAGGAGATTTCCGCGCCGTTGGCTGGCGAGATGAGCGGGCACGTCTTCTTTGCGCACCAGTACTACGGGTTTGACGATGCGCTTTACGCCGCTGTCCGGCTGATCGCGGCGAGCGCGCGGCTGGGCAAATCGGTCACCGAACTGCGCGGGGCCATGCCGGCGCTGGTCAACACGCCCGAGCTGCGCTTCCAGGTTGATGAAAGCCGCAAGTTCGCCGTGATCGAAGAGGTCAAGGTGCGGCTCGCCGCTGCCGGTGCCGATGTGAACGGGATCGACGGGGTGCGCGTCTCCACCCCCGATGGCTGGTGGCTGCTGCGCGCCTCGAACACCCAGGACGTGCTGGTCGCCCGCGCCGAGAGCGAGAACCAGGCTGGCTGCGACCGGCTGCTGGCCGAGATCGATGCCCAGCTGGCGGCTTCAGGCCTGGAACGCGGACCCCAGGCCGGGCACTGACAGGCTCTAGAGCGCCGGCCACAGGAACGGCAGGGCAACTAGCGCCGCCACGGTGCTGCCCCCCAGCACTGCTGCCCCGCGCCAGGCCTTGGCCCAGCCGGCCAGCCCGATCGCGGCCCCGGCCTTGATCAGCGTATTGAGCAGCACCGGCGGCATCAGGATCAGCGCGGCCAGGCGCGGGTCGACCGTGCCTGCGGGCAGGTTGCCCATGGTAATGATTGCCGAATCGACATCGAGCATGCCGGACAGCGCCAGCACGGTTGCGAGGCCCGCATCGCCATAGCGCGCCAGGACCCAGCGCGCCGCGACGCTCAGCACCATGACCAATGCTGCCAGGAGCAGGGCCGGGCCAAGCGCAAAGGGATTGCGCAGCGGCATGGCCTGTTCAGCCGCAGCACCGGTGTCCGGGCGGCGGCGGCCGATCAGCCAGGCGCCGATCAGGCTCACCGCCATGCCGGGCAGGGCCCAGGCCAGCAGCATGGTCAGGGCGAAGGGGGCCAGCGCCGCGACCAGGGCCATGACCCGGATGAACATCACCGCCGAGGCCAGGGCGATCGCCGAATTGAGCGTGGCCGGATCGCCCGACCCATCGCGCAGCCGCCCCGCCACCGCAGCCGTAACAGCCGTCGACGAAACCATCGAACCCGCGGCCGCCGTCGCCAGCGTCCCTTTCGTGGCACCCAGCCGGTGCGCGGCAATATAGCCCAGGAACGAAAAACCGCAGACCAGCACCACCACCAGCCAGATCTGGCGCGGCCGCCAGGCATCGAGCGGGCCCATCGGGGTGTCGGGCAGCAGCGGCAGGATCACCAGCGCAATCAGTGCGAAGTGGGCGATGGCCAGCACCTCGCGTTGGTCGAGCTGGCGGATCCAGTCGTGGAGCTGGTGGCGCATGGCCAGCACCAGCACCATCACCCCGGTCGCGGCGCTGGCCAGGGCGTGCGCGCCCGCGCCGGCCACAAACCCGCAGGCGAGAGTGAGCAGGCCGACGAGGCTGGCTGTCCCGCTGATCGAGGCCGGCGCTGCAGTCTGGCCGCGCGTGCTGCGCCAATAGCCCATCACCACCAGCACGGCCGTCGCGGCCAGCAGTACGCCTGACAGCACCGGAAAGGCCGCCTGCAGGGCGCCGCCCAGCCCGCCGGCCAGGCCGAGCAGGCCATAGGTCCGGATCCCGGCAAAGCGCGTGCCCGGGGCTTGGTCGCGCTGGGTCCAGCCGCGTTCGACCCCCACCAGCAGGCCCAGCGCCAACGCCAGCGCGATGGAGGTCAGCGCATCCTGATCGAGCCCCGGCAACATCGCCCCAGCGTGGCAGGCCCGGCGGGGAAGGGGAAGCGCGATTTTCCTACTCCGGCCAAGCCTGTTATGTTCGCCCGGCCTTCTTCCGCGCCTTGCCCGGCGCCAGCTTCATACCCCTCTCCTGCGGATGCCTTTCATCAACTAAACCCCCCATGTCTGACCAAACCCCCGACCTCCCCCCTGAACTCGCCGGCTGGTTCGCCGCGCGTGGCTGGCAACTTCGCCGCCACCAGCGTGAGATGCTGGTAGTCGCGGAGCGCGGCGGGCATGCGCTGCTGGTGGCCGATACCGGGGCGGGGAAGACGCTGGCGGGCTTCCTGCCCACGCTGGCCGATTTCTGTCCGTCGCGGTTGGATGATACCGCGCCGCCGGAGGGGCTGCACACGCTTTACGTCTCGCCGCTGAAGGCGCTGGCCCATGACGTGCGCCGCAATCTGCTGCTCCCGGCTGAAGAGCTTGGCTTGCCGATTCGGATCGAGACCCGCAGCGGTGATACACCGTCAGACCGCAAGGCCCGCCAGCGCAGCAACCCGCCGCACGTCTTGCTGACCACGCCGGAATCGCTCTCGCTGCTGCTATCCTATCCGGAAAGCGCGACGCTGTTTTTCGGCCTCAAGCGGATCGTGATCGATGAGGTTCACGCCTTCGCCAATGGCAAGCGCGGCGATCTGCTCGCCCTGGCCATGGCACGGCTCCAGGCGCTCGCTCCGAACCTCCAGCGGGTGGCGCTGTCGGCCACGCTGGCTGATCCTGAGGCCTACCGTCGGTGGGTGGCGCCCCTTGGCGAGGCGGCGAACGTCGCCATGGTCGAAGGCGAGCAGGGCGCAGCGCCCGAGCTCGAGATCGTCTTGCCACACGAGGCGCGGGTGCCGTGGGGCGGTCACGCCGCCGCCTGGGCTGTCCCGCAGCTCTATCAGGCGATTCTCGCCAACAAGACCACCCTAGTCTTCTGCAACACCCGCTTCCTGGCCGAGTTCATTTTCCAGGAATTGTGGGACGCGAACGAGGACCACCTGCCGATCGGGATCCACCATGGCTCGCTCTCGGTCGAGGCGCGGCGCAAGGTCGAAAGCGCCATGGCGGCGGGGAAGCTGCGCGCGCTGGTCTGCACCGCCAGCCTCGATCTGGGGGTCGACTGGGGCGATGTCGATCTGGTGGTGCAGATGGGCGCGCCCAAGGGTTCGTCGCGCCTGCTCCAGCGGATCGGGCGCGCCAACCACCGGCTTGACCAGCCCAGCCGGGCGATGCTGGCACCAGGCAACCGGTTCGAGTTCCTGGAGGCGGTTGCCGCGCTGGAGGCTGTGCAGGAAGGACAGCGCGACGGAGACGCCTTCCGTCCGGGCGGTCTCGATGTGCTGGCTCAGCACGTCATGGCCTGTGCCTGCGCTGGGCCCTTCGACGAGGCAGCCCTGCTGGTCGAGGTGCAGAGCGCCGAGGCCTTTGCCTGGGTCGATGGCGCGACCTGGCAGCGCGTGCTCGGTTTCGTGGCGACGGGGGGCTATTCGCTGCGGGCCTATGACCGGTTCCAGCGGATCACCAAGGGCCGAGATGGCCTATGGCGGCTGACCCATCCGCAGCACGCCGCGCGCCACCGGCTCAACGCCGGGATCATCATGGACAGTGAGATGATCTCTGTGCGGTTCCGTAATGGCAAGGCGCTGGGGCGGGTGGAGGAGAGCTTTGCCGCCAGCCTCAAGCCGGGTTCGACGTTCCGCTTTGCTGGCCTGGACCTGGAGGTTGAGGCGATGCGCGAGACCGAGCTGTGGGTGCGCGCCGCCAAACGCAGCGGGCAGATCCCCAGCTATATGGGCGCCCGCATGCCGCTGACCACGCACCTTTCGAACCGGGTCCAGGCGCTGCTGGCGGATCGCGCAGGCTGGGTGCGCTTCCCGGATGATGTGCGTGAATGGCTGGAGATGCAGGACTGGCGCTCGGAACTGCCGGCACCGGGGCGGTTGCTGGTGGAGAGCTTTCCGCATCAGGGCCGCTTCTACACCGTGTTCTACACCTTTGAGGGTTGGCCGGCGCACCAGTCATTGGGCATGCTGGTGACGCGGCGGATGGAAGAGCGCGGGTTGGCCCCGCTGGGTTTCGTCGCCAATGACTATGCCCTGGCGGTCTGGGGGCTGCGGCCGATCGAGGATCCGGCGGCGCTGCTTTCACCCGATATCCTTGCGGATGAATTCGTCGACTGGGTCCAGAACAGCTACCTGCTGCGCCGCGCCTTCCGCGAGGTGGCGGTGATTTCTGGCCTGGTCGAACGCCAGCACCCGGGCAAGCGCAAGACCGGGCGGCAGGTCACCTTTTCGACCGACCTGATCTATGACGTCCTGTTGAAGCACGAGCCCGATCACGTGCTGATCGAGGCGGCCTGGGCCGATGCCCGTTCACGCATGACCGATGTCGGACGCCTAGCCGGGGTCCTCGACCGCGCCCAGCACGAGCTGCACCACGTTCACCTCGATCGGGTCAGCCCGCTGGCCGTGCCGGTGCTGGTAATGATCGGCCGCGAGGCGACTCCGCAAGGCCAGGCCGATGATGAACTGCTGCTCGAAGCAGAGAGCCTCGCCGGCCTGGCGATGCGGCCGGTGCGTTAGTCAGCGGCTGGCTTGGCGAACTCGGCAAAGCGTTCGGTGCCGACAAAGCCGAAGCCGCTTACGCCTGAACCGTGAATCGTCCGCAAGATCTCTGCAGCGGCGGCATAGGGCGCCTGGCCGGATGGTTCGAAGCGGAGTTCGGGTTCGGGTTTGAGCCGAGTGGTCGCGGCAAGCATGCCGGCCAGCTCGCCCTGGCCGACCGCCATGCCGTTCCACGCAACTGCGCCGGAGGCATCGATGGTTACGCTGTTGCTGTCGTTGTGAACGGTCTTGGTGCTGCCGGTTGGCAAAGGTACTTCAAGGCTGTGCGTCGCCGCCGGGATCGTAATCACGAACAGGATCAACAAGACCAGCAACACGTCGATCAAGGGCGTTGTGTTGAGATCGGCAAGCGGGGCGGAGTTGGGGGCAAGCGTTGCGGCCATGGTTTCTCTCCCATCATGCCGCGCCACGCTCGACGCGGCAATGTAATAATATCACATTGCCTGTTTGCCGCAACCGCCTGTCTGGCAGGCAAACGAAAAGGGGGCGGATCGCTCCGCCCCCTTCAATCGCTTGAACCGTGAAACGGTTACTTGGCGTTCGGCGCCTTGCCGAATTCCGAGTACTGTTCGTTGCCGACGAAGCCAAAGGCCGTCACGCCCGAACCCTTGATGATGTTCAGCACCTGGACCGAGGTCTCATAGGGAGCCTGCGGGTCCGGCTGATACTGCAGTTCGGGTTCCGGCTTGATCGCCAGGGTGGCCTGCAGCAGCGACAGCAGCTGGCCGGATTCGACCGGGGTGCCGTTCCAGAGGATCGCGCTGTTCGGCATGATCACGACCTTGTTCTTGTCGCGCTTGACGACAACGTCCGGCGGTGGGGCCGACGGGTTAGGCAGGTCGATGTTCACGGCGTGCGTCGCCACGGGGATCGTGATGATGAACATGATGAGGAGCACGAGCATGACGTCGATGAGCGGCGTCGTGTTCATTTCCACCATCGGCTCACCATCATCGGAGCCCATGCTCATGGCCATAACGAATTCTCCTTATGCGGCCGATCAGAGGCGGGTCGTCGTCGAACCGGGTTCCGGTTCGGAGATGAAGCCCACCTTCGGGAAACCGGCGCGCTGCATCGTGTAGATGGTGCCGCCGATGCAACGATAGGGGGTATTGATGTCGCCGCGGATATGCACTTCGGGCAGATCCTCGGGCGTCAGATTTTCAACACCACCAGCCTTCTTGATGTCCGCTTCCAGCTTGGCGACGGCGCGATCGAGCAGTTCGTCGGAGCTGACCTTGGTCAGGTTCCAGTAAACCGCACAGCTGCCGTCGGGCGCCGAGGTGACCGACAAGGAAACATTTTCGGGTTTCGTCGTGGTCGGCTCGAACGCCACCTTGGGAAGTTGCAGATCGACCGTCTGGACGACGACCGGGACCGCGATGAGAAAGATGATGAGCAACACCAGCATGACGTCGACGAGCGGCGTCGTGTTGATGTCGGACATCGGCTTGTCGTCACCGCCGTCGGAGCCAACACTCATTGCCATTGATACAATCCTAACCTTGGTGTCGTAGGTGCCCCGTTAACCGGGGCCCCTGTCCGGCAGGGGCCGGGTGGTCGCAGCCGCCACCCGGCGCCCGAACCGGCGTCTTAAGGCGATTAGGCCTTGGTCGGCGCAGCAGCCGGCTTGGCAGCAGCAGCGGCCGGAGCGGCAGCAACGGTCGGCTTCACGGCGCCGTCCGAAACCAGGTAGGCCAGCAGGTCGACGGTGAAGCCGTTCAGCTGTTCGGCGATCGACTTGTTGCGGCGCTGCAGGAAGTTGTAGGCGAGCACCGCGGGAACGGCCACGGCCAGACCCAGCGCGGTCATGATCAGAGCTTCACCGACCGGGCCGGCAACGGCGTCGATCGAGGCCTGACCGGCAGCACCGATCTTGATCAGAGCGCGGTAGATGCCGATAACGGTACCGAACAGACCGATGAACGGCGAGGTCGCACCGACGGTGGCGAGGAACGGCAGGCCCGAAGCGAGGCGAGCGTTCACCGAAGCTTCCGAGCGAGCGAGCGAGCCGTGCAGCCAGTCATGGGCTTCAAGGGCATCGGTCATCTTGCCGTGGGCTTCTTCAGCGGCGAGGCCGTCATCGACGATCTGGCGCCAGGCGCTGTTTTTCTCAAGCTTCGCGGCACCGTCCTTGAGCGACGGGGCGCGCCAGAACGTGGCGCGCAGGGCGCTGTACTGGCTGAGGATCTTGCGCTGTTCAAACCACTTGGTGAACAGGATGAAGAACGAACCGAACGACATGACGCCGAGGATCACGACGGTAGCGTAGGCGATGAAACCGCCCTGCTCCAGCGCTTCCTTGAAGCCGAACTTGTTCTGCGGGGCTGCCTGGGCGGCCGCGGTCAGGAGGTCAACGATAAGCATGCGAAAAGTCCTCTCAAGCGAAATAGGTTGGTAAGCTGCCGGTCCCCCCGAGGTCCCGGCGATGGCCCGACCGAAGCCGGACCGGGAAGTTCAAACGTCAATCCTTCGGGATCACCCAGCGAACGCGGTTGGAGTAGGAGCCCGAGGTGGGCTGGCCTTCACCGTCCGTGGCCGGATTGAACCGGGCGCGGCGCGTCACGTTGGAGCAGGTCGCCTCGTCGAGATCGGGGCTGCCGCTCGAGCTGGTGACCGAGCAGCCGGTCACACGGCCATCCGGACCAACGGTAACGCGGAAGCTGGTGGTGCCTTCACGTTCCTCACGCAGCGCGCGGGTCGGATAGTCGTTGGTGGTCGCCCAGTTGGCCGGGTTGCCCTTCGGCGTCGGCTGCTTGGGCTGGACACGCGGCGGCGGCGGGGCCACCGGAGCCGGCGGGGCAATGATCGGCACGACCGGCGCCGCAGGCGGCGGGGTCACGACGGTCTGCACCGGCGGCGGAGTCACATTGACGTTGATCTTCGGCGGAGGGGCCACGATCGGCGGCGGCGCAGCAGCCTTCTTTGGCGGCGGCGGCGGCTCCTTCTTCGGCTCCTCCTTCTTGATATCGACAGTCGTCACCTTTTTGACGACCTGTTGCACGGCCTCATAGGCCAGGCCCGTTACAAGGGCATAGCCAACAACTACATGCAGCAGGGCGACGACGACGAAAGAGGCAATGCGATTGCCACTCATCTCCTGGTCAGCGTAAGCCATTCAGACGCATCACTCCTAGTCAGTCCCCGTCCCGGGCCAAAACCCGGGACCCGGCGGACGCCCGTTGCCGGGACGGCCACCCAAAATCTTAACATCCACCCTGCCGACCCACCCGGATTGCCCGGCGCAGCCCTGCACCGGATGGACCAGAATGTCGGGCCTTTGTTGTTCTATGGCCCGGATTTCCGTGTGCTTTAGCCAAGCGGGCGCAAGGGCGCAACGCTTTATCCATTAACCGCCGATTCACTTGTGTTAAGCTGGAAGCTGTTGAAAGCTCCCCTGAATCCGCGGCGTTCCGCGCGATAGAAAGAAACCTCGCATGCAAAAATCGGTTCCCGCAAGGCGCTTGGCCCTGTTTCGGCACGGGACGCTCGCACTGCTGTTCTCAATGCTGGCCGCACCTGTCTCTGCCGCCGATTCGCGCCCGGCCGAATCGATTGCACCGGTTGCGAGCTATGCCGACCTGGCCGACCTTGCCGCGCCTGCCGCGCTGGTCGTGAAGGCGCAGGTCCGCAAGGTAGCTGAAGTTGAGCCGGAACGGGCGGCCGGACTGCGGGCCGGCTGGGCGCGGCTTTACATCGAGGCGAGGACCGAGGCCGTGCTGGGCGGCAGGACCACCCTGGGCGAAGCGCTGCGCTATCTGGTCGATGTCCCGCGCGATGCGAAGGGCAAGCCGCCCAAGCTCAGCAAGCGCAGCGTGATCTTGTTCGCTCGGCCGGTATCAGGGCGCCCGGGCGAACTGCAATTGGTCGCGCCCGATGCGCAATTGCTGTGGGATCCGGTGCTGGAGGGCCGAGTCACGGCGCTGCTGGCCGAATTCTATGCGCCTTCAGCGCCGCGCGCGATCGGCGGCTTGCGCGAGGTCATCCACGTACCCGGGGCGCTCGCCGGTGAGGGCGAGACGCAATTCTTCCTGACCACGACAGGCGGCGAACCGGTGGCCATTTCCGTCTCGCGCACCCCAGGCAGCGCACCGCGCTGGTCGGTATCCTTCTCGGAACTGGTCGAGACTGGAGCGCCGCCGCCGGCGCGCGAGACCCTGGCCTGGTACCGCCTGGCCTGCTTCCTGCCGCGGCAGCTGGCGCCGGGCGTGAATGTTTCTGCCGCGCCAGAGGACCGCCAGGCTGCGGCCCGCGATTATCGCTTCGTGCTGGAGCAATTGGGTGCCTGCCCGCGGTTGCGTCGCTAGCGCCGCTCGCTTAGGGCGCGCGGGCGAAAGGGGGCGATCATGGCCGAACCGTTGAGAGTGGCACTGGCAGGGCTTGGCACCGTGGGGGCCGGGGTGATCCGGCTGGTCGAGGCCAATGCTGCGCTGATCGCGCGCCGCGCCGGACGGCCCATCCAGATCACTGCGGTCAGCGCGCGCGACCGCACCCGCGACCGCGGCGTCGATATTTCGCGCTACGCCTGGGAAGACGACATGACGGTGATGGCGGCGCGCAGCGACGTCGACCTCGTGGTCGAACTGGTCGGCGGGTCGGACGGTCCGGCGCTGGCGCTGGCGCGCAGGACGCTTGGTGCCGGCAAGGGGCTGGTCACCGCCAACAAGGCGATGATCGCACATCACGGGATGGAGTTGGCCGCGCTCGCCGAGCAGAACGGCGCACCGCTGCGGTTCGAAGCTTCGGTCGCGGGCGGCATCCCGGTGATCAAGGGCCTGCGCGAAGGGGTGGCCGCGAACCGGGTCGAACGAATCTACGGGATCCTCAACGGTACCTGCAACTATATCCTCTCAACCATGGAGGACACCGGCCGCGACTTTGCCGAGGTCCTCGCCGAAGCCCAGGCCAAGGGTTATGCCGAGGCCGATCCGACTTTCGACATCGAAGGCACTGATGCGGCCCACAAGCTTTCGATCCTCTCGGCAATCGCCTTCGGTTCAACGATCGATTTCGCCTCGGTCGAGACAAGCGGCATCTCGCGCATTCTCGCCGCCGATATCGCCCAGGCCGATGCGCTAGGCTATGTCATCCGCCTGATCGGCATGGCCGAGGCAGAAGACGGACGCCTGTTCCAGCGGGTCCAGCCGCATCTCGTCCCCTTCGACAACCTCCTCGCTCATGTCGATGGTCCAACCAATGCGGTGGTGGTCGAGGGCAACTTCTCCGGCCGGCTGCTGTTCCAGGGGGCCGGTGCCGGTGACGGGCCGACCGCCAGCGCCGTGGTTGCAGACATCATCGATATCGCGCGCGGTATGGACACCGGGTTCGAGGCCGACCGCGCCTTCTCGATTCCTGTCGCCGGGCTCGAAGCCATGGCGGTTGCGGACAGCGGCACGCGCCAGAGCCGGGCCTATATCCGCTTCATGGTGGCCGACCGGCCTGGCGTGCTGGCTGAGCTCACCGCCGCCATGCGCGATGCCGGGGTATCGATCGAAAGCCTGATCCAGAAGGGCCGGGCGGGCGATGCTGGCGCCGTGATGGTTGCGATGGTGACGCACGAGGGCCCGGAAAGCGCCGTGGCTGAGGCGCTGCGCCTGCTCGATGGATCGGCCAGTCTGACCGAGCCGCCGCTGGTGATGCATCTGCTGGGCGAATAGCCCTCAGCGGTCGGGCAGTTCGCCCTTGGCGATCTTGTCGGCATCCGAACCTTCGGGGGCTTCCGGCAAGGCGGCAGGATCGATCACGTAGATCGGCGGCGGGGCCCAGCCGCCGGTGATGCAGCCTGGCTGGCCTTTGCAGGACCTTGAAAAGGCCGGCGCGCGCGGCACGCCATTGTTGAGCGTGCGGCGGGCGGCGAGCGAATCTGGATCGGTCTCGGCCGTGGTCGGCACTCGCAGGTCCTCGCCGCGATCGACGCAGACAACGATTTCGCCTGCCTTGCGGGCCGAGCGGCAACGATCCTGCACCGTTTCGACGCTGAGCCGCGATTTGGCGGCAGCCAGGCGCTGGGCGATCTGCGGATCGGGTTCCGGGTCGGCGGTCTGGGCCAGCAGCGGCATGGTGGCCAAGGCGGCCATCAGTCCAATCGATCGTCCCCGCCAGCCCATCACCGAACTTGACCGCGATGGCGCTTAATCCCCGGTGAACCCGCCGCCATTAAACCGGCTTACTCGACAAGCGCGGATGCGCTCGCTAAGCGCCGCGCTGCATTCGTATTCAACACATTCATCGATCCAGGGACCTCGAACCGCCCATGACCAACCCCACCGCCAGCAAGGTCCTTGACCGCGTTCTCGTCCTCGAAATGGTCCGCGTGACCGAAGCAGCCGCGATCGCTGCTTCCAAGCTGGTCGGCCGCGGTGACGAGAAGGCGGCTGACGCGGCTGCGGTGGAAGCCATGCGCGAGGCCTTCGACGATCTCGAGATCGACGGCACCGTGGTGATTGGTGAGGGTGAGCGCGACGAGGCGCCGATGCTCTATATCGGGGAAAAGGTCGGCGGCGCCCAAGGCACGGGCCCGAAGATCGATATCGCGCTTGATCCGCTGGAAGGCACCACCATCACCGCCAAGGCTGGTCCCAACGCTCTGGCCGTGCTGGCCTGCGCCGAGGAAGGCAACCTGCTCAACGCGCCTGACGTTTACATGGACAAGCTGGCGGTTGGCCCGGGCTATCCAGACGGGATCATCGATCTGGCCAAGAGCCCGACCGAGAACGTCAAGGCCGTGGCTGCGGCGAAGGGCGTCGAACCTAGCGACATCATCGTCTGTGTGCTTGACCGTCCGCGCCATGCCGAACTGATTGCAGAGCTGCGCAGCCTCGGTTGCGGCGTCGTCCTGATCGGCGATGGCGACGTAGCCGGCGTTATCGCGGTAACCAATGAGGATACCACGATCGACATGTACATGGGTTCGGGCGGCGCACCCGAGGGCGTTTTGGCTGCGGCCGCGCTGCGTTGTGTCGGCGGGCAGTTCAACGGTCGCCTGCTGTTCCGCAACGATGACGAACGCGCGCGCGCCCGCAAGTGGGGCATCGAAGACCTCAACAAGATCTATACCCGCGACGAGCTGGCCAAGGGCGATTGCATCTTTGCCGCCACCGGGGTGACCGACGGTTCGCTGCTGGCCGGGGTCAAGCGCCGCAAGGATGGTACCATGACCACCGAAAGCGTGGTGATGCGCGCCAGCTCTGGCACGGTTCGCTGGGTCCGCGGCGAGCACCGCAAGCCGCGCTAAGCGCGGACCTGCGGGCGCGCTAATCCACGCCTCTCGGGCGGGAGCGCCTTGCAATCCGCCACTCCCTGATTAGAGGCTCCAGCGGGGTCAGAATCACGGGGAAGGCAGCGCAATGAAATTGATGGCCGGCAATTCCAATCTGCCGCTGGCACGGGACATCGCTGCCTATCTCGACCTGGAACTGACGGATGCTTCGGTGCGGCGCTTTGCCGACGAAGAAGTCTTCGTTGAGATCCACGAGAACGTGCGCGGCGAAGATGTCTTCGTTGTCCAGTCGACCAGCTTCCCGGCAAATGACAACCTGATGGAACTGCTGATCTGCATTGATGCGCTGCGCCGCGCCTCAGCCAAGCGGATCACGGCCGTGCTACCCTATTTTGGCTATGCCCGTCAGGACCGGAAGCCAGGCCCGCGCACGCCGATTTCGGCCAAGCTGGTCGCCAACCTGATCACCACTGCAGGGGCCGACCGCGTACTCGCGGTCGATCTCCACGCCGGGCAGATCCAGGGCTTCTTCGATATCCCGACCGACAACCTCTACGGTGCCCCGGTCATGGCGGCCGACATTCTCGAGCGGACCGGCGGCGAGAACCTGATGGTCGTCTCGCCCGACGTCGGCGGCGTGGTCCGCGCCCGCGCGCTGTCCAAGCGGATCAATGATGCGCCGCTGTCGATCGTCGACAAGCGCCGCGACAAACCCGGCAGTAGCGAAGTGATGAATATCATCGGTGATGTGAAGGGATGGGACTGTATCCTGATCGACGACATCATCGATTCGGGCGGCACCCTGTGCAATGCCGCTGCGGCGCTGATGGAGGCCGGCGCAAAGAGCGTAACGGCCTACCTCACGCACGGGGTCCTTTCGGGCAAGGCGGTGGAACGGGTGACCAATTCGGCGCTGAAGGAGCTGGTCATCACGGACTCGATTCAGCCGACCGATGCTGCCATCGACAGCCCCAAGGTCCGCATCTTGCCGATCGCGCCGCTGATTGGCGAGGCGATCCGCCGGATTGCCGACGAGAGTTCGGTTTCGAGCCTGTTCGACTGATGAACCTTGGCGCTGACATCGCGCTGGCCCACCGCCTGGCGGATGCCGCGCGATCGGCGATCCTGCCGCATTATCGCGCGGGCCTGACCAGCGAACGCAAGGCTGATGCCTCGCCCGTCACCCTCGCGGACCGGGCGGCCGAAGAGGCGATGCGCCGCATCCTCAAGGCCGAATGCCCGCGCGATGCGATCCACGGCGAGGAGTTCGGGGCGGAGACAGGCTCATCGGGCCGTACCTGGGTGCTCGATCCGATCGACGGAACCACTTCGTTCCTGATCGGCCGGCCGATCTTCGGCACCTTGATTGCGCTGGTGGTCGATGGCTGGCCGGTTCTGGGCGTGATTGACCAGCCGGTTCTGGGCGAACGCTGGCTTGGCGCGACTGGGCAGCCGACCCTGCTGAACGGCCAGCCGGTGCGCACGCGCCCCTGCCGCGAGCTGAGTGACGCCACGCTGGCGACGACCGGCCCGCATTATTTCGACGATCACGATGGCGGGCACTTCATGGGCCTTGCTGCCAAGACCGATCACCGCCGGATGGTGATGGGTGGTGATTGCTACAACTATGCCCTGCTCGCCTCGGGCCATCTCGATATCGTCTGCGAGGCCAACCTGAAGCTTCACGACTATGCCGCGCTGGTTCCGGTCGTCGAAGGAGCCGGCGGCACCATGTGTGACTGGAATGGCGATCCACTCCATGCCGCATCCTCGGGCCATGTTCTGGCGCTGGGCGATCCGGCGCGGCTGGACGATGTGGTCGAGGCGCTCGCCTGCCACCATTGATGGCGATCGGGAACCGGTTGCCGATGTGACCTTTTTGCGACAGTGCTTGACCAAGTGATGCTGCAACAATCGCTGACTCTTGCGCCGATTCCGCTCTAGGTCCAGCAAGCGCGCACCAGGATTGCAAGCCGGAATTCCCGGCAAATCCAAGGGAGGAACACATGCAGAAGAATTTCGAACCGCAGCTGGCCTATCGCCTGCTTGCCGGCGCTGCCATGCTGGCGCTGACTGTCCCGGCCCATGCCCAGGAAGCCGAAGAGGCGATCGACGGCAACGAGATCGTCGTGACCGCGACCAAGCGCAACGAAACGATCCAGGACGTGCCGTTCTCGATCGCGGCCGTCACTGCTGCTGACATCCAGAAGACTGGTGCGGGCAATATCGAAGACATCGCCCGCAATGTCGCCGGCCTGACCGTCCAGAACCTCGGGCCGGGCCAGAGCCAGGTCTCGGTCCGCGGCGTTTCGGCCGGTCAGATCGTCCGCGACCAGCCGGGCGTGAAGGAACAGGTTGGCGTCTACCTCGATGAATCGGTGGTCTCGCTTTCGCTGTTCACCCCTGATTTCGATCTGTTTGACCTCAACCGTGTTGAAACGCTGCGCGGCCCGCAAGGCACGCTGTTTGGTTCGGGTTCGGTTGGCGGTACTGTCCGCTACATCACCAACCAGCCCAAGCTGGGCGTGACCGAAGGCACCGTCGAAGCCGGCATCAACACCTTCGAAGGCGGTTCGCTGGGCTATGGCGCCAAGGGCGCGGTCAACGTGCCGATGGGTGACAAGGCCGCACTGCGCATTGTCGCCTATGGCGAGAAGTTTGGCGGTTTCATCGACGCGATCGGCCCGGCCGGTGGCGAAGATGTCAACGACGGACGCCGCTATGGTGGCCGCGTCAGCCTGCTGCTCGAGCCGACCGACGGCATTCGCATCACGCCGCGGATCATCTATCAGGATGTCCAGGCCAACGGTTTCAACCGGGCTGAGCGCTACAACCTCTATTACAACCCGCTGATCAACATCAATCAGGTCATGCCGGAGAATACGCAGTACCTGAAGCTGCGTGAACAGTTCCGCGACAAGACCACCCTGGCCGATCTGAACGTTGGTATCGACCTGAGCGATACGATCGCGCTGACCTCGGTCACCAGCTACATCAACCGTGACATCCTGGTCAGCCGCGATGCCTCGGCGCTGACCGGTTCGGTCTACGTCTCGTTTGCCGGCGCTGCTGCCGCGGCGGCGGGTGGTGCGCGGCTCGATTCGAACCTGCTCGACACCACCAAGCTCAAGCAGTGGACCCAGGAACTGCGCCTTGCCTCGACCGGCGAAGGCCCCCTGCAGTGGGTGCTCGGCGGCTTCTACAGCCATGTCGACCGCACCTATGCCCAGAGTTTGCCGACCCCGGGTTCGGATCCGTTCGGCCAGGTCTTCCTGAACGTCGTTGCCCCGGGCGTCCCGATTTCGGCGACCTACAATGGCTTCCCGGCCAACTCGCCGTACAATGCCGACATCCCGTACGAGATCGAACAGTACGCGATCTTCGGCGAAGCGAGCTACGAGTTCGGGCAGTTCAAGCTGACCGCTGGTGGCCGCTACTACGACTTCAGCGAAACGCGTGACTTCATCTCGGGCGGGATCTTCGCCAACGGCGACACCTTCCGGGGCGACAAGACCAGCTCGAACGGGTTCACCCCGCGCGTCATCCTGTCGTACAAGGCCAGCGACGATCTGTCGCTCAACCTTCAGGCCTCGAAGGGCTTCCGTCTCGGTGGCGTGAACGATCCGCTCAATATCCCGCTCTGCTCGGGCGGGGCGACCGGTCCGGACGCGCGGACCTATGGCGGCCGTCCGGGCTACAAGGACGAAACGCTGTGGAACTATGAAGCCGGCGTGAAGGCCTCGACCAATGGCATCACGATCAACGCTGCGGTGTTCTACAACGACATCCGCAACCTGCAGGTCACGGCCGATGCCGGTTCGTGCTCGTCGCGCGTTGTCTTCAACGTGCCCAAGGCCCACAGCGCGGGCGTCGAAGTCGAGATCGGCATCAAGCCGACCCCGGGCTTCGAGTTCTCGCTCAACGGCAGCGTGACCGATTCGAAGTTCGACAGTTCGGTGGTCGATGCGGGCGGCGCGGTGATTGCCGGGATGCGCGATGGCAACCGTCTGCCGACCGTGCCGAAGTTCCAGATCGCAGCCAATGCCAGCTACGTGACGGAAGTGAGCGACGGGCTCGATTGGTCGTTCAACGCCAGCTTCCAGCACGTTGGCAACCGTTACACCCAGCCGGGTGACCAGGAGCCGGGAACGGGTTCGTTCACGAACTCGCTGTTCTTCAACCCGGCCACTTCGGCCTTTGGCAGCGGCACCTACAACTTCGGCAGCTACCTCCTGCCCAGCTACAACCTGGTCAACCTGTCGACCGGGCTGGAGTGGGATAGCGGCCTGTCGATGTCGCTCTACGTGAACAACCTGTTCAACGAGACCCCGCTGCTTTCGCTCGATCGCGAGCGCGGTGGCCGGGCCCGCATTGGCTACAACGTCGGCAGCCCGCGCAAGTACGGGTTCACCGTTCGCCAGACCTTCTGAGCCTGGCGATAGCCTGAAGAAGGGGCCCGGTTGCACCAGCAGCCGGGCCCTTTTCTTTGGTCGCTATTGCAGCGCGGCCTTGATGAAGTCCGCCGCGCGCTCCCCGATCATGATCGACGGGGCATTGGTATTGCCCGAAACCAGCCGCGGCATGATCGAGGCATCGGCCACCCACAGTCCGTCGATCCCGCGCAGCCTGAGCGTCGGATCGACCACGCTTTCGGCATCGCCGCCCATCCGGCAGGTGCCCACGGGGTGATAGACCGTATCGGCACGGCTGCGGATCAGATCGTCGACCGCCGCGTCATTGGCCAGGTCAACCGGCTGCCGCGGCGTGCCGCCATAGGCGCCGAGCGCGCCATTTTCCGCGATCCGGTACATCAGCCGCACCCCGGCGCGCAGGGTCGCAATGTCGCGCGGATCATCGAGGAAGTTGGGATCGATCGCCGGCGGAGCAGCCGGATCGGCCGAGTTCAGCCGCACTGTCCCCCGGCTTTCGGGGCGCAGCACGCAGGCGTGGATCGAAAAGCCATGGCCTTTCACCTTGGTCCGACCGTGGTCTTCGAGCATGGCGGGGACGAAATGGTACTGGATGTCGGGGGCGGGCAGATCGGGATTGGTGCGCCAGAAGCCGCCAGCCTCGGCGAAGCAGGTGGTCATGATCCCGGTGCGCTTCAGGCGATGCTCGATCACCGCCTTGGCCATTTTCCAGGTGCCGGACAGGCTGTCACCGATGAAGTCGAGCGAGCCGGTTTCCCAGCTGGCGACGAAATCGATGTGGTCCTGCAGATCCTCGCCCACGGCGGCCTTGTCGAGCAGGACAGGGATGCCCTTGTCCTTGAGGTGAGCGGCCGGACCAATGCCGGAAAGCATCAGGACTTGCGGACTGCCAAACGCGCCGGCGGAAAGCACCACGCCGCCGCTCGCCCGGATCACTTCGCGCTTGCCCCCGAAGCGCGCCTGGACGCCAACCGCGCGGCCATCCTCGATCACGACCTTCTCGACCAATGCGCCAGTACGGATCGACAGGTTGGGGCGCGGGGTCAAATAGGCGCGCGCGGCTGACCAGCGCTCGCCGGCCTTCTGCGTCACCTGGTACAGCCCGAAGCCATCCTGGCGGGCGCCATTGAAGTCATTATTCTCAGGCAGCTGGAGGCTGGCGGCGCTGGCGACGAAGGCCTCGCTCCCGGGGCTCGGCCAGCGCTGGTCCATCACGTTGAGCGGACCGTCACCGCCGTGCCATTCGTTGCCGCCGCGCTCGTTTCCTTCAGAGCGCCGGAAATAGGGCAGGACGTCGGCGTGGCTCCAGCCGGTGCAGCCAAGCTCGGCCCACTGGTCGTAATCGAAGTGGTTGCCGCGGATATAGACCATGGCGTTGATCGCGCTCGATCCGCCCAGGCCCCGCCCACGCGGCTGGTACCCGATCCGGCCATTGAGTCCCTTTTGCGGGACCGTATCAAACCGCCAGTTCGACTTTTCCGGGATAAAGGGCATGAAGCCGGGGGTCTTGATCCGGATCGTGTCGTTATGCGGTCCGGCCTCAAGCAGGCAGACCTGGCGCGTGCCATCTTCCGACAAGCGTCCCGCCACCGCGCTGCCCGCGCTGCCGCCACCGATCACGATGATATCGAACTGGTCCATGTCACGCTCTCTCCACTTTGCGTGAGAGCGTTAAGCGACCGGTTAAATACCTGCAATCCTATTCCGCGGGCTCGGCCATCTGGCGGGCCTGCCAACGCGCGCGGATCGTGTCAGAGGTGTCGCGGCTGCCATCATGGGTCCAGCCGGGCGGGCGCCACAGGTAGGACAGCTTGTGCTGCCACGGCGCGTGCCAGACATCCTTCGCGATCCCGATCCATTCGTGAAACACGGCATACAGGAGGTTGAAGGTGCCAAGCTGACGGACGATCCCGTAACGGATCGGTTCGTCGTCCACCTCGGGCACGAAAGTGCCGAACATCCGGTCCCAGATGATGAAGACCCCGGCGTAGTTCGAATCGAGATAGCGCGGGTTGGTGGCGTGGTGGACCCGGTGGTGGCTGGGCGTGTTCATCACCGCCTCAAACCAGCGCGGGAAGCGCTTGATCGCTTCAGTGTGGATCCAGAACTGGTAGATCAGGTTCACCCCGCTGCAGAACAGGATCATGGCTGGGTGGAAGCCCAGGCCAGCCAGTGGCAACTTGAACAGGAACGACATGGCCAGCCATCCCGTCCAGGTTTGCCGGAGCGCGGTGGAGAGGTTGTAGTGCTGGCTGGAGTGGTGGTTGACGTGGCTCGCCCAGAACCAGCGCACCCGGTGGGCGCTGCGATGGAACAGGTAATAGAGCAGGTCATCGAGCACGAAGCACAGGATCCAGGCCCACCAGGTCCACGGCACGGTTGCAACGCGGTGCTCCCACAGCCACAGCATCAGGCCATAGATCGCACCGCCGAACAGCAAACCAGCCACCGTGCTGCCCAGCCCGAAAGCCAGCGAGACCAGCGTATCGCGCGGCTCATATTTTTCGGGCGCTTTGCGCTTGGCCCAGATCATCTCGATCACGATCAAAAGGATGAAGAAAGGCACGGCATAGTCGACCGGATTGGGCAGCTTAGGCATGCTTGGCTCCTGTCTGCGGCAGACGGCGCAGGCCCGCCGCCCAGACCCCGGCCGCTTCACCCAGATGCAGGGTGACCGAGCCGAAGGTCTTCTCGCCCGTGCCAATGGTCAGGAATTCCCGGTCGAGCCGCGCCTCGGTCCGCTCATCCAGCAGTCGTGCGACCCATGCAGCACCGTGCCGCCGCAGCAACATCTGGCGTCCCTGCGCATCGCGCAGCAGCGCGCCGATCCCGGCCTTGTCGAGCGCAATGTCGACCGGTTCGAACCCCTCGATCGCGGCATTGGCCAGGAACCTGGCCTGGTCGGCGCTGCGAATTCGCTCGTCCCCGCCAAGGTCCATCCACCGCGCCAGCCACGCCAGCCCGAGAATCGCGAGCAGCGAGGCCGCGAACTTCGCCAGATCGATCCAGACCCCCTCCATCGCCGCTTAGCCGCTGCGCGCCTTGAGCATGTCCATCAGCGGACGGACCGGGCTGACATCGTAACCGGCATCGGCGGCCTGGGCCGTCACCGCATCAAGCTCGGCACCCTGGCTGGCCTGGGCCAGAGCCCAGAGCAGAGTGGAGCGCGTGCCCGACCGGCAATAGGCCAGAACCTTGCCGTCGCTGTTGGCCAGGGCCGCGGCCATTGCCTCCACCTGCGGCCCGGAAAAGCCGGCGTGGGTCACCGGGATCGCGACATAGTCCATGCCCAGCGCGCGGGCGGCCGCTTCGATCTCGGCACCGGGAACCTGATCGTCGCTTTCGCCTTCGGGCCGGTTGTTGATGATCAGGCCGACCCCCAGCGCTTTCGCTTCGTCAAGGTCTGCGAGCGAGATTTGCGGGCTGGCAAGCACGGAATCGGACAAGCGGCGAAACATCGGTGCGGCACCCTTTTCAGACTGGAATTGTCCTTCGCCTAGCCCTCGTGAGGGGCCTTGCCAAGCGTCTCATGGCAGTGCCGCGCCAAAGCCGTTCTGGCAGAAATGTCACAGTCCCATGGACCCGGCAGGGGGCCGCGTGATTCGATTCGCCAAGGGCTTGCAGATGAGTTATCACCAGCCCTGCAGCGTTGCGGGCCAGATTCCGTTACGTCTGCCTCCCCGGTGCGTTTCGTCCGCACGGCCTGGGTTGCGATACGGCGGGCGATACGAAAGTGCGTTCGGGTTTATGGGTTTTGATAGAGGACGTCGCGGCCGTGGCCGTGACAAGCGCGACGGGTTCGGCGAAGACAGTTTCGATCCGTTCGCTGGGGGCGGTGGTGACCGCTTTGGTGGCGGCGACCGCTTCGGGGGTGGTGGTGACCGCGGTGGCTTCGGCGGCCCCGGGCGCGGCTTCGGCGGCGGTGATCGCGGTGGTTTCGGCAGCGGCGGTGGCGGCGGTGGTCGTGGCGGCTTCGGCGGCGGCGCACCGCG
>DKII01000056.1:5846-7563 GCA_002454125.1 Novosphingobium sp. UBA6722 | reverse complement strand
GGGCCGGCAGGGCACCGGCCAGCGGGCTGGGCTTGGGTGCCGGGGCCGTCACGGCCGGACGGCCGAAGCCGGCATCGATTGGCAGCCGGTCATCATAGATCAGCCAGCCGATCAGCGCGGCGCCGCCGATGAAAGCGAGAAGCGAGGTGCCCAGCACCGCGCGCAGCGAAATGCCGGAGCCAGCGGGACGGCGTGAATAGCTATCGAATTCAGTCATGCGAGGGTGTGATGGCCTTCAAGACTTGGTGTTACCCCAAGGGTCTTGGCACATCTGGCGGGCCAAGGCCAGCAGTGCGCGGTCGGTGGTATCGGCGGCCACTGCCACCTCGCCCCAGCCATCGCCGGCCGCCGCCGCAATCCGCTGGCCCAGCGCGCAGAGCCTGAGACGCGCGCGGCGCAAGCCATTGCGGACGCATTCGGCGGCAAAATGATGCGCCGCCTCGGCCGAATGGAGCGCAATCAGGGCCGGTTCGGCCAGCAGCGTGACCAGTTCGGGCGGCATCGGCTGGGCGCGGCTGGCATAGACCACCCGTTCAGCCATCGCCACGCCCGCCGGCAGGCTGAGGGCGATCCGCTCCTCCCCGGCCAATCGCAGCAGGCGCTTATGGGCCGGATCAAGCTGGCCGAGCACGGCCTGCAAGCCGCCCTGGCCCTGGACGACGACGGTAATGCCGGCTTCCCGCGCGGCCTCGGCGGTTGTCTCACCCACGGCATAGGCCGGCAGGTGGCGCACGGCCGCCAGGCCCGGACCGGCATGGCGCAGGGCATTGGCGCTGCCTAGCAGCAGGGCATCGTGGGCATCGGGCGGCGGGGCCGACCACGAACGCGGGGTCACGGCAAACAGCGGAAAGCCCTGTGGATCGAGCCCCGCATCCCGCGCAGCGCTGACCGTGGCGGTACAGCCGGGCTCGGGGCGGATCACGACCAGCGGAACCATACGCGCTTCCTTAAGCTGAAGGGCCCTCGAAATGCTGCCGGATTGCCGGCGAAGCCTGGTCGAGCAGCAGGCGCGCCAGCTCGGCGGGGCCAGCCGGATCGCCAACGGGAAAATGCATGGTGGCCGCCACGCGCTCAGCCCCGTTCGGGCTGAACAGCGCGGCATGGAGCACCAGGTCGCCATCGCGGTGCTCGGTCAGGGCGGCGATCGGGCTGTGGCAATTGCCGCCCAGCGCCGCCAGCAGCGCGCGTTCGGCCAGCAGCGCGGCATGGCTGGGGGCATGGTCGATAGCGGCGAGCAGGCCAGCCGTGGCATCATCGCCGGTACGGCATTCGATCGCGATGCAGCCCTGGCCTGGCGCGGGCAGCCAGGCTGCGGGATCAAGCGGCGTGCCGACCGCGCTCTGCCCCAGCCGCTCCAGCCCGGCGGCAGCGAGCAGGGTCGCGTCAGCCTCGCCCGCTTCGAGCTTGCCGAGCCGGGTAGCGACATTGCCGCGGAACGAGACGATCTGGCAGTCCGGGCGGAAGTGCAGCGCCTGGGCGGCGCGGCGCGGGGCGCTGGTGCCGATCCGGGCGCCGGGTGGCAGGGCTTCCAGGCTATCCACGCCCACCAGCACGTCACGCACATCGGCGCGCGGCAGCACGGCGGCAATGGCAATCCCGGCGGGGCGCAGCGTTTCGACGTCCTTGGCCGAATGGACCGCAAAGTCGATCTCACCCTCCAGCAGCCAGACATCGAGTTCCTTGGTCCACAGCGCCTTGCCGCCGATTTCGGCGAGCG
>DKII01000056.1:5479-5794 GCA_002454125.1 Novosphingobium sp. UBA6722 | reverse complement strand
GCCGATTTCGGCGAGCGGGCGGTCCAGGATCTTGTCACCGCTGGCCTGCACGGGGACGATTTCAACCGTCAGCCCCGGGTGCGCAGCGCAGAGCCGGTCACGCGCCTCTTCGGCCTGGGCCATGGCAAGCGGCGAGCGGCGGGTTCCAAGACGGAGTGGACGGTCAGTCATGCGCGCCTTGTGCTAGTGCGCATTCTCGCTAGATGGAAGCAAGAATGGGGAGGGACCCTGCTTCATGGGTTCGGAAACGTCGTGACGGAGCCTAGTTTGGCTCAGGGCAAGGAGCGAGAAGGGAGCCATGCTGTTGCATAGTGA
>DKII01000056.1:0-5391 GCA_002454125.1 Novosphingobium sp. UBA6722 | reverse complement strand
CCGCCGCTGCGCGGTCGTGACAGGAAGCGCGCTGACGGCGTCGCGGTGCTAGCACGGGCAACCAGCCCGCGCTGCGCACCACTTCTTGTCAGCGCGCTTCCTGTCACGATCACGATGCTTCCGAACCCATGAAGCAGGGTCTAGTCCTTGGAATTGAATCGTCCTGCGACGAAACAGCTGCGGCGCTGGTCGATGGCGAGCGCCGGATCGTGGCGCAGCGGATCGCATCGCAGGATGATGCGCACCGCCCCTATGGCGGAGTGGTTCCGGAGATCGCCGCCCGTGCCCATTCCGAACGGATCGCCCCATTGGTCGCCGCCGTGCTTCACGATGCCGGCGTAACCCTGGCCGAGGTCGATGCCATTGCCGCCACTGCCGGGCCGGGCCTGATTGGCGGGGTGATGGTCGGGCTGGTCACGGCCAAGGCGCTGGCCATGGCCAGTGACAAGCCGCTCATCGCGGTCAACCACCTTGAAGGCCACGCGCTTTCGCCGCGGCTGGCGGATGCCGCGCTGCAATTCCCCTATCTGCTGCTGCTGGTGTCGGGCGGGCATTGCCAGGTGCTGCGGGTAGGCGGCGTGGGCCAGTATCGCCGCCTCGCCACGACGATTGACGATGCGCTGGGCGAAGCCTTTGACAAGACCGCCAAGATCCTGGGCCTGGGCTTTCCCGGCGGTCCAGCGGTTGAACGACTGGCGCGTGAGGGCAATCCCAAGGCCGTGCCGCTGCCGCGCCCGCTGCTGGGCAGCACCGAGCCGCATTTCTCCTTCGCCGGCCTCAAGAGTGCGGTGCTGCGCGCCAAGCAGGCCGGCACTCACACCGATGCCGATATCGCCGCCGCGTTCCAGCAGGCCGCGCTCGATTGCGTGATTGACCGGACCCGCCGCGCGCTGGCGGAGAGCGGCGGCCTGACCGCGCTGGTCGTGGCCGGCGGGGTCGCGGCCAACCAGACGATCCGCGCCGGGCTGGAAGCGCTCGCGGCCGAATTCGGCCTGCCCTTCGTCGCGCCGCCGCTGGCGCTGTGCACCGACAATGCGGCGATGATTGCCTGGGCCGGGCAGGAACGGCTGGCGCTGGGCAATTTCAAGCCTGATCCGCTGGACATTGCCGCCCGCCCGCGCTGGCCGCTCGATCCCGATGCCGCGCCCGTGCGCGGGGCGGGGGTGAAGGCATGACACCCAGGGTCTACCTCGGCGTGCTAGGCGGCGGAGCCTGGGGCACGGCCCTGGCTCAGGCCTATGCGGCCGATGGCACGCCGGTCCACCTGTGGGCGCGCGAGCCGGAAGTGGTGGCCGCAATCAATGCCGAGCGGCGCAATCCCGTGTTCCTGCCCAGCGCGGCGCTGTCGCCAGCGATCGCGGCAACGGGCGACCTGGCGGTGATCGACGATCTGCCGGTCCTGCTGGTGGTCGCGCCCGCGCAGCATCTGGGCAAGGTCCTGTCTGGCCTGACCGACCGCCCGCGTGACCTGGTGCTCTGCTCCAAGGGGATCGAGGCTGGGACCGGGCGGCTGATGGCCGATGTCGCGCGCGAGGCGCTGCCCCAGGCCAAGATCGCGGTGCTGTCCGGCCCGACCTTTGCGCACGAGGTGGCCGCCGGCCTGCCGACCGCCGTGACCCTGGCCTGCGGCGGGGGCGAGGCGCAGTGGGCGCGGCTTGGCACCGTGCTGTCGCGCCCCACGCTGCGGCCCTACTATTCGGACGATGTGGTGGGGGCGGAGATCGGCGGGGCGGTCAAGAACGTGCTGGCGATTGCCTGCGGCGTGGTTGACGGCCTGGGCCTGGGCCAGAACGCCCGCGCCGCGCTGATCGCGCGCGGCTATGCCGAGATGACCCGCTTTGGCCTGGCGCTGGGCGCACGCGCGGAAACGCTGGCCGGGCTGTGCGGGCTGGGCGATCTGGTGCTGACCTGTTCCTCCACCTCCAGCCGCAATTTCGCGCTGGGCAAGGCGCTGGGCGAAGGGTTGAGCGCGGCCGAGGCGCTTTCCGGCAAGCTCAGCGTGGCCGAAGGTGCGCATACCGCACCGGTCCTGGCCGAACTGGCACAGCAGCGCGGGATCGCCATGCCGATTGTCGATGCGGTGGCGCGGCTGCTGGCGGGGCAAGCACCCGCGCGGCAAGTTGTAGCCGAATTGCTCGCCCGCCCGCTGCGCGCCGAAGGCGAACAGGCGTGAGCCAGCCGCCCGATCAGGACATTGCCGCCCTCGCCAAGGGCGGTCGCACCAATTTCCTCGGCTTCGTGCTGCGACTGGGCGGAACGGCGCCGTTCCTGTTCATCGCCGGGCGGTTCTATGGGGTAGAGGCGCTGGGGCGCTATGCCTCGGCGCTGGTGATTGTCGAACTGATCGCCCAGCTCTGCGTGCTGGGGCAGCGCCGCGGCCTGGCCCAGCGCTTGTCGGAAGACCCGCGCGAGGAAGTCCACGTGATCGCCGATGCGATGACGCTGACCCTGCTGCTCTCGCTCGGCGCTGCAGCGCTGCTGTACCTGTTCCCGGCGCCGATGTTCCCCAGCGGCGAATACAACGAATGGGACCGGCTGCTGCCGCTGGCGATTGTTGCCAATGCGCTGACCGACATTGCGCTGGCGGCGCTGGCCTATCGCTACAACGTTGGCGCAACGGTGCGGGCGCGCAGCCTGGTCGAGCCGTGGGTGCAGACCCTGGCGGCGATCGGCTTCCTGTTCGTTCTGCCCGCCGCGGGCCTGGCGCTGTCGTTCATCCTGGCCAAGGTGGCGGCGCTGCTGGTCGCGCTGTGGCCGCTGCTGCGGACCTTCGGGGCCCCGCGCGGCTGGCACCCGCACCCGCTGCGACTGGGCAAGCTGGCGCTGCTCTCGGCGCCGCTGGCGGGGGCGGACATGGTCGAATGGGGCACGCGCAAGCTCGACATCGCGCTGCTCGGCTTCTTCACCTCGCCGGTCGCGGTCGGGGTCTATTACGCCGCGCAGCAGGTCGCCTCGCTGCCGCAGAAACTGAAGACCAGCTTCGAGCCGATCCTGGGCCCGGTCATCACCCGCAACCTGCGCGATGGCAACCACGCGGCGATCGCGGCGCAGGTCAACCAGGTCGGTTTCTGGATCATTGCGGCCCAGGCCGGGATCGCGCTGGCGCTGGCTATTCCGGGTGAGGCGGTGATGGGCCTGGTTGGCCCGCAGTTCGTCGGCGGGACCGGGGCGCTGACCTTCCTGCTGCTGGCCGAAGTGGTTGCCGCCACGGCCGTGGTGAGCGAGGCGGCGCTGGTCTATGTGGCGCGGCTCAAGAACCTGTGGCTTTCGCTGGCGACGATTGCCTTCCAGGCGCTGCTGACCGTGGGCGGCATCCTGCTGGTGCGCCACTATGGCCTGAACGACAAGTTCGCCGCCGCCGCTGCCGCCGGGGCGCTGCTGTTGGCGCTGGGCTTTGCCTCGCTGGCCAAGGGCTGGCTGCTCGGGCGGCTGCTCAAGGCGCCGGTCAACCCGTTCCGCTGGCCGCTGGTCTGGGCGGTCGCCCCGGCGGTGCTGGTCGGCTGGGCGGTGACGCGCTACCTGCCCGAATGGGCCGAACTGGCGCTGGGTCTGCCCGCGATCCTCTTCACTTACGGCTACGTGATCTGGCACAAGGGTTTCGGCCCCGAGGACCGCGTGCTGTTCCGCAAGAACGTAGGCGGCTCGTCCGATGTCGCTGAGGAAGGCAAGCCATGATCGATCTCAACAATCCCAATATGCTGATTTTCGCCGGCGCGCTGGTCTTTGGCCTGCTGCTGGTCTGGTACCTGTTCGGCCGCTCCAGCGCCCCGCGTGAGCGCAGCTACAAGCCCGACGTGCTGGACGAAGGCGCCGCCCCGGCCGCGCGCAACCAGGCGCTGATCGATGCGCCGCCGGCCGCCAAGATCGAACCGGTGATCGCGCCCGCGCCCACGTCCGCGCCGGAACCCGTGCCGGTGGCTGCGCCGGAGCCTGCGCCCGCATCAAAGCCTGCGCCCAAGCCAAAGGCCGAGCCGAAGCCCAAGGCTGCGCCGAAGCCCAAGGGGGAGCCGAAGCCCAAGGCCGAACCCGTCGCCAAGGCCGAGCCAAAGCCCAAGGCTGCACCCAAGCCAAAGGCCGAACTCAAACCAAAGGCCGAGGCCAAGCCGGTTGCCGCTGCCCCTGCCGGACCGGATGACCTCAGCCGCATCAAGGGCCTTGGCCCCAAGCTGCAGAAGCTGCTGCCCGAGCTTGGCATCACCACCTTCGCCCAGATCGCGGCGATGACCGAGGCCGACCTGGCCGAGCTCGATACCAAGCTGGGCGCCTTCGCCGGGCGTCCGGCCAAGGACAGCTGGGTTGAACAGGCCAAGTTCCTCGCCGCCGGTGACACCGCCGGTTTCGAAAGCAAGTTCGGCAAGTTCTGAGCCGCCTTTGACGGCGGTCAATGCATTGGCCGCCGCCCCTGCCATTCTGCCGCTTGTGGTCGCGCCGCAAGAGGAGGCAGCAATGCTGGCAGTGGAATGCGATAAGGCGGCGGGTTTTGCCGAACTGACGCTTGATGGCGCGATGACTGGCGATGAATATGCCAAGGTCATCAGCGCGATCGACGATGCGCTGCAAAGCCACGACAAGCTCAACCTGGTCTGCGTGCTGCGCCATTTCGGCCACGTCGATTGGTCGATCTGGCCCAAGGACCTGGTCTTTCACGCCACCCACCGCAACTGGATGAAGCACGTCGCGATCGTCAGCGACATGGGCTGGGTCGAGCCGACCATGAAGGTCTTCGCGCCGTTCTACGCCGCCGAGATCCAGTGCTTCCCGCTCGCCAAACTGGACGAGGCCCGCGCCTGGGCGCGTACCGGATCGATCACCAGGGCGGCGGACTGAACGGGCCTAGCGCCCCCACTTCTTCTGGCTCTTCCCGAACCGGGTCTTGCGCGTCCCCGGCTTGCCTTCGTTGCTGCGGCCGACGATCGGCGCCTTGCGCTCGCCCTCGGGGAGGCCGAGCTCGGTCGCTTCGAGGCGGCGGATTTCGTCGCGCAGGCGGCCGGCTTCCTCGAACTCCAGGTCGGCGGCGGCGGCGCGCATCCGGCCTTCCAGTTCCTCGATATAGGCGCGCAGGTTGTGGCCGACGAGGTTGTTGCGGTCATCATCCTCGATCTCGACCAGCACCCCGTCGCGGCTGGCGGTGTCGGCGACGATATCGTGGATGTTGCGCTTGATGCTTTCGGGCGTGATGCCGTGGAGCTCGTTATAGGCGCGCTGCTTTTCGCGGCGGCGGTCGGTTTCGGCGATGGCGCGTTCCATCGATCCGGTCATCCGGTCGGCATAGAGGATCACGCGCCCATCGACGTTGCGCGCCGCGCGGCCGATGGTCTGGATCAGTGAGGTTTCGCTGCGCAGGAAGCCTTCCTTGTCGGCATCCAGGATCGCCACCAGCCCGCATTCGGG
>DKII01000022.1:5500-13370 GCA_002454125.1 Novosphingobium sp. UBA6722 | reverse complement strand
GCTGGCCGGTGCCCTGCCGGCCCCGGCCGCCAGCCCTTCGCTCGCTGCGGCAGCCGGCGGGATGGACACGCGGATCGCCGCGCTGGAACAGCGCATTGCCCGGCTCGACCTTCAGGCCGCCGCGACCGAGGGCAATACCGCCCGCGCCGAAGCCCTGCTGGTCGCCCTGGCCACCCGCCGCGCGATCGAGCGCGGGGCGCCGCTCGGCTATCTCGAAACCCAGCTCAAGCTGCGCTTTGGCGATGCCCAGGCCAATGCGGTCGCCACGCTGATCGACAATGCCCAGCGCCCGGTAACGATCGACCAGCTGAGCAGCGATCTTGAAGCGCTGGCCCCGACCTTGCTTGGCACGCCCGCCAACGAAGGTGGCTGGGCGCGCTTTACCCGCGAGTTTTCCAGCCTGTTCGTGATCCGGCGCGGCGATGCGCCTTCAGCTCAGCCCGATGCCCGGCTCGACCGCGCCCGGCTGATGCTGCGCAGCGGCCAGGTCGAGACGGCACTGGCCGAAGTCCAGCGTCTGCCGGGAGCTAGCGCAGCTGGTAACTGGGCCAATGCCGCGCGGCGCTATGCCGCCTCGCAAAAGGCGCTCGACCTGATCGAGACCGCGGCGCTGCTCGAGCCGGAAAAGCTCAAGGACGCGGCCGGTGTCGCCGTGCAGCAACCCGGCCCCGGCGCGCCGCCAGCGCCAAGCCCAGCCGAAGCGAGCTTCTAGGCCCGCAGCAGCGCCGGCAGATCGCCCGACATGCCGCGCGCTTCGTCCATGAAGAAGCGCTTCAGCCAGCCCGAACGCTGGACCGCGCCCATGCCAAGGCGGCGGACCGCGCTGGGCAGGCGGCCAGGGATCGCGAACAGCCGGTTGATCGCATCAGTGGCGAACCCGACCGAGAAGCTGTCAACCGAGCGCCAGCGCTCATAACGCGCCAGCAGCTGGGCATCGCCCGGCTCCAGCCCCAGCCGCATGCCATCAGCCAGCACCTCGACCAGCGCGCCGACATCGCGCAGGCCCAGGTTGAGGCCCTGCCCGGCGATCGGATGGATGCCGTGCGCGGCATCGCCGATCAGCGCCAGGCGCTGCTCGACAATCCGCGGCGCGCGATGGAAGTTGAGCGGATAGGACATCCGCGGCGCGGCCAGTTCCAGCGCACCGAACATCCCGCCCATGTGGCGGTGAACCTCACCCAGGAACAGCGCCTCGGGCATGGCCAGCACGCCGGCGGCATCCTTTTCCGCCACGGTCCAGACCAGAGCCGAGCGGTGCCGGCCATTGTCATCCAGCAGCGGCAGTAAGGCGAACGGGCCAGCCGGATAGAAGATTTCCCAGGCGACGTTCTCGTGGCTCTTTTCGTGATAGAGCGCCGTCACGATCGCGCGGTGGTGATAGTCCCACTTGGCGGTGGCGAGGCCGGCTTCGTCGCGAGTTGGGGACTTGCGGCCCTCGGCGGCGATCAGCAGGCTGCCGGTCAGTTCCTCGCCATTGTCCAGCACCACCCGCACGCCGTGTTCGCCGCGCTCGCGCTCCACTGGCTCGGTCCCGGCGTGCCAGGCAATGGCCGGTTCGGCCTTGGCTGCCTCGAACAGCGCAGTGCGGATATCGCGGTTGGCATACATCCGGCCGAGCGAGCCGTCCTCCGCGCCCGGCTGGAAATCGATCCGGCCCGGCTTCATCTGGTCGGTCACCGCAATTGCGGCGATCGGGCAGCCGAGCGGGGCGAGCTGGTCAGCCAGGCCGATATTGGCAAACAGGTTCCAGCTGGCGGTGGAGATCGCCGAGGCGCGGCCGTCGGCCCCTTCGGCCGTCAGCTGCTCGGGCGTAGCCTTGTCGACCACGTGGCTGGTGATCCCCTGCCGCGCAGCGGCGAGGGCCAGCGTCATCCCGACCAGGCCGCCGCCCAGGATGACGAGATCGCGCCGCCCGCTCACTTGGTCCGCTCGCAGCTGTTGCCGGCCCCGGCATCGAGATCGAGGCAGCGGCCATCGAAGGCGCCATCATCGATCCTGAGGCCGATCACCGCCGCCAGGGTCGGCGCGATATCGACCGTTTCGACCGGATTGGGCTGTTCGAACCCGGTCATGCCCTTGCGCCAGAACAGCATCGGCACGCGCCGGTCGTAATCCCAAACGCTGCCATGGGTGGCGACAAAGGCCCCGGCCACCGGGACCGGGATCGGCGTGACCGCGCGGTCCAGCGCCACCAGCACGTCGCCCGACCGCTCAGCCATAAACGAGGCACGCAGGCGCTCCTTGATGGTCCAGTCCTGCGGATTTCCGGTCGGCAGCGGCGTGGCGGCCAGCTCGGCTGCGGTGAAGACCGCCGCGACTTGCGGGTGGTTACGCGTCAGATTGAGCAATTCGTTGATCACGCGAGTCTTGGTCGGTCCGGTGATCGCGGCATTGACATAGATGTCCCCGAACGGACCATCGCCATAGAGCAGCGGCTGCCCTTGCGGCGCAGCGATCAGGGTGCGACGGGTGATCTCCGCCCCCAGCGCGGCCGACATCAGCGCCGCGTCGGCGCGGGTCGCCCCGGGCATGGCCTGTTCGCGCAGCCGCTCGGGCGCATCGTGCCCGCCATGGTCGGCGGTCAGCACCACCAGGTAATCGATCTTGCGCTTGTCGAGCGCGGCAAACAGCCGGCCCAGGTTGGCATCGAGCTGGGCCATCTGGATGCACATCTCGACCCCTTCGGTGCCAAGCGCGTGGCCGACATAGTCGCTGGCCGAAAGGCTGACCGAGAGGACATCAGGCGCGGCGCCCTTGCCCAGCTTCATTTCATCGACCAGGCCAATCGCAAGGTCCACCGTCGCCCCGTCCATCCGCGGCGAGGCCCGCAGCAGATCGGGCTTGGCGCCCTTGGGCAATGCGAAGCGATAGGTCCCGACCGTACCGTTGCCGATTGCCACGGCACGATCGCGCGCGCCGCACCAGGCGGGGGCGGGCAGCGCCGGGGCACCCTTGGCCAACAGGGCCGTGGCCGCAGCATTGGCGCGCTGGGCAGCCGGGGTCAGTTCGCGGTCCTTGAAGGTGGTAAAGGCGCTGCCCTTCCACCAGTAGCCGGCGTCGATCTTGTGCCCGCCCATCATCACCACGGCGCGGTCCTTGGCCGAAACGGCGACGTTGCGCGTGGCGGGGCTGGCCGCCTTCATCAGTTCGCCCAGGGTCGGGACCTTGAGCAGGCCCGCCGAAACGACCGGATTGTTCGGGGTGCTGGCCGGATCGGACAGGTCTTCCGAACAATAGATCTTCTTCTCCGCCCGCGCGATTGCCGGATTGAACCAGTTGTTGGCGATGATCCCGTTGCGGGCCGGGCGCACGCCGGTCAGGATCGTGGAGTGGCCGGGGCAGGTTTCGGTCGCGGCGTGGCTCTGGAAGCCCGAGGGAAAGACTGCGCCGCTCAGCAGCCGGGCAAAGCCGCCGGTGAAATGCTCCCGGTACTGGGCGAAGAGATCGGACGAGAGCTGATCGATCGAAATGGCCAGCACCAGTTGCGGGCGGGCGGCTTCGGCCTGCGTCGGTGCCGGGGCCGGGACCGGCGCTGCTGCCGGACCTTGGGCCAAAGCCGGGGCTGACAGCCCCAGGGCAGCAGTGGCAAACAGGCGAAGAGCGGTGCGGCGCATGGGTGAATCCTTGCTTTGAGGCGCTTAAATCGGCAAGGCCCTGATGGCGTTGCCAGCGCCTGAGTGCAAGGCCTGCAATAGGCCAAGGAGATGACAATTCGATGGCTCGCCTCGCGGCCCTGATCGCCATTCTGCTGCACCTGCTGATCCTGGCGGCCAGTCCGGCCCGGGCCGGCGAAACCAACATCGCCGCTACCCTGCTGGTGGAAGGCCCCGCCATGCCCGGGACCACGGTGACGCTGGCGATCGACATGCAGCCCAAGCCCGGCTGGCACGGCTATTGGCAGAACCCCGGCGATGCCGGCCAGGGGATGAGCGTCGAATGGGCGCTCCCTTCCGACGCCAAGGTCGGCGCGCTGGCCTATCCGGTGCCGACGACGCTGACCATCGCCGGGCTGATGAACCACGTGTTCAAGACCGAATATGCCGTGCTGGTACCCTTCACCGTACCGGCGGACGCCAAGCCGGGCCAGGTGCTGGACCTGCGCGCCAAGGCGCAATGGCTGGCCTGCACCGATGAGATCTGCGTGCCGGAGCAAGGCGAACTCGCGGCCAAGGTGACGGTCGGACCGCCGGGGAAGCCCGATGCCCGGTTCGACCGCTGGCGCGCCGCCCTCCCCGCCCCGCTCGGCAGTCCGGCGCGCTTCGCCTTTGCGGATGGCAAGCTGCGCGTTGCGATCCCGCTTCCGGCTGCGATGCAGGTCAGCGAGCCACACCTGTTCCTCGCCACCGACAGCGTGGTCGATTACGCCGCCCCGCAGGCCTTCTTCCGCCAGGGCGATCTGCTGGTGGCCGAAGTACCGGTTGCCAAGTTTGATCCCGCCCAACCTGCGGCAGTCGAGGCCGTGCTGCGGCTCAATTCAGCAGGTGACGGGGTGACGATCAGCGCAGCGCCCGGCGCTGTGCCGACCGGCGGCGAACCGCTCAAGACCGACACGGCTGAGGCGCCCTCGCTCGGCTGGCTGATCCTCGCGGCGCTGGCGGGCGGCCTGCTGCTCAACATCATGCCCTGCGTCTTCCCGATCCTCAGCCTCAAGGCGCTGAGCCTGGCCCGCGCCGGTGAAAGCGAAAGCCAGGCCCGCGCCGAAGGGCTCGCTTACACCGCGGGCGTGGTCGCCGCCTGCCTCGCGCTCGGCGGCCTGCTGCTGGGGCTGCGCGCCGCCGGGCAGGAAGTGGGCTGGGCCTTCCAGTTGCAGGAGCCGCTGGTCGTGGCCGCGCTGCTGCTGCTGGCCGTGGCGATCACCGCCAACCTGCTGGGCCTGTACGAGTTCATGGTGCCGGGTTTCGCCAGCGAGGGTTCACCGCAGGGCGCCTTTGCCACTGGGCTGGTCGCCGCCTTTGCCGCCACGCCCTGCACCGGCCCGTTCATGGCTGCGGCGATGGGCGCGGCGCTGCTGCTGCCGCCGCTGCCGGCGCTGCTGCTGTTTGGCGCGCTGGGGCTGGGGATTGCCCTGCCCTTCCTGGCCATCGCCTGGATCCCGGCGCTGCGGCGGCGGATGCCCAAGCCGGGGCCGTGGATGGGCAAGTTCCGCACGTGGATGGCGCTGCCGATGGGGCTGACCGCGCTGGCGCTGCTGTGGCTCGCTACCCGGATCGGCGGCAATGCCTTTGCCTTTGCCCTGGGCCTGATCGCCGTGATCGTGGTCGCCGCGCTGGTCCTGCTGGGACGGCGCCAGCGCAATGGCCTGGCCGGGGGACGGCTGTGGTGGGGCGGGCTGACGGCGCTGCTGGCGCTCTCGGCGATCGGCCTGCCCGGCATGGTGCGTGCGCCTGCGGCCAGCACCGAAGCCGGCCTGCTCGACGCCCAGCCCTTCAGCGAGCAAGCGCTCGCCGCGGCCCGTGCCAGCGGCAAGCCAGTCTTCGTCTACATGACTGCCGACTGGTGCCTGTCCTGCAAGGTCAATGAACGCGTCGCGATAGAGCGCGAACCAACCCGCGATGCTTTCAAAAAGGCCGGCGTGGTGGTGCTGCGCGGCGACTGGACCCGGCGCGATCCCGCGATCACCCGCTTCCTGACCGCCCAGGGCGCGGCGGGTATCCCGCTCTACCTGTGGTACCCCGCTGGCGGCGGCGCGCCTGCACAATTGCCGCAGGTGCTGGGGCCGGACAGCCTAGTCGAACAGGCGCAGCGGTAAATTTAATCGCGCAGTTGATTTTGGTCAAAGCGCTGAACGCGGCGCCGTTCCATCAGGGAGACAAGTCGGGAGCCAGCCGGTTCCCTGCAAAGATTCTCCCCACCTGGAGCGGCTGCACAGTACAGCCGCTCTTTTTTTGGCTTAAACAGCAGAGCTGAACCGCCGAACCGAATCCTGCCGATAGGGATCGAACAGCGCCGCGATAGTGCGGGCATAGGGCAGCGCTTCGGGCAGCAGCCGCAGGGTGCCGTGGTCAAGCTCGGCCAGTTCGCGATCGATGAAGGGCAGCAGCCGCGTCAGCACTTCGTTGGTCAGGTCCGCATCGAGCTTGGCCTCACCCCGGCAGAGGATCCCCTCGATCACCGCGCCTCGGCGCTGGTCGTCGGCACTGCGGAACAGGCCGCCGCTTGCAGGCAGGTGATCCTGGGAGAGCAGCATGCGGTAACGCCCGGCGTTCTTTTCGTTCTGCCAGATGATGTCCGGCATCATCGTGATCGCCGAGGCGCCAAGGCCGACCAGCACGGGGGCCTGATCATCGGTAAAGCCCTGAAAATTGCGCCGCAGCGTGCCGTCCTGCGCGGCGCGGGCCATGGCATCGCCGGGCTTGGCAAAGTGATCGAAGCCGACCGGCACATAGCCCTCACTCACCAGCTGCTGGTAACCGAATTCGGCCATGGCAAAGCGGGCCCGCTGGTCCGGCAGGTGGCTGGCATCGATCCGGCGTTGGCGCGGGATCAGGTTCGGTACGTGAGCATAGCCGAACAGCGCGATCCGGTCCGCACCGAGCTCCACCGTGCGGCGCAGCGAGGCCTCCAGATCGGCGAGTGTCTGGCCGGGGAGGCCGTACATCAGGTCGAAATTGAGCGAGGTCACCCCGGCCCCGCGCAGCATCTCGGTCCCGCGCGCGATCACCGTATCGTCCTGGATGCGGCCGATCGCGGCCTGCAGGTGCGGGGCAAAGGTCTGCACGCCCATGCTGGCATGGCTGACCCCGATCCAGCCCAGCACTTCGGCCCATTCCGCGGTCAGGTTGCGCGGATCGACTTCGATCGACCACAGCGGATCGGACAGCGAGACGTGCAGCGTCAGGGCATCGACCAGGCGGACAAAGTCGGTCGGCGTGATCGCGTTGGGGCTACCGCCGCCAAAGGCGATCCGCCGGGCCGAGATCCGGCCATCGAGCCGCACGCCGGCCAGCGCAATCTCGCGGTGCAGCGCATCGAGGTAGCTGGCGAGGCGCTGGCGGCGGTTGGCCGCGCCGGTGTTGCAGCCGCAGTACCAGCAGATCTGCTCACAGAACGGGATGTGGACATAGAGCGAGACATCGCCCGACACGCCGCGCAGGGCGGCATCGGCATCGGCGCCGCCAATCCCCTCACCAAACTCCGCCGCCGTGGGGAAGCTGGTGTAGCGCGGGACCGGAACAGCGAGCAGATCGGGATAGTACGGCCACATGCCAGTGTTTGTCAGGGAATCGGGCGTGGGCGTCATTGCGCTGGCTCAAAATGCGGTCCGCCTGTGCGCTTGCGCGATGCCCCGGCATGGCAGCCTTTGACGCAATCCGGCTCCTGGCGCGGGCCGCTGCCGCCCTTGGGGATCGTGACCAGCCGCGTTTGCCCGTCGCCCGTGCAGATCGGCACCAGCAGGCTACCCTCGGCCATCACCGGCGTGGCATGAAGCGCGGCGGGCATGATCGCCAGCAGGGCAAAAAGGCGCAGCGCAGAACTCATGCTGCCTTGTCGTCCTCATCATCGATCAGGATCCGCGCGGCGGCCCCGTCAAGGTCCTCGAACTGGCCGCGCTTCAGCGCCCAGAAGAAGGCCAGCAGCCCCAGCATGCCAAGGCCCAGCGCGACCGGGATCAGGACGACCAGCCCGTTCACCGCGCCGCTCCATAAAGCCGCAGCGAGTTGGCGATAACGATCAGTGAGCTGGTCGACATGGCAATCGCCGCGATCAGCGGGGTGACCAGCCCGGCCATGGCCAGCGGCACGGCCAGCGCGTTGTAGCCAATCGCCAGGACAAAGTTCTGCTTCACCACCGCCATGGTTCGCCGCGCGGCGCGCACCCCGCGCGGCAGGGCGAGCAGCGAATCCCCCAGGAACACCAGGTCCGCCGCCTG
>DKII01000022.1:4857-5472 GCA_002454125.1 Novosphingobium sp. UBA6722 | reverse complement strand
ACCCGCCTGCCGCCCGACATCGCTGGCACTGCCCGGGGCAATGCTGGCGTCGGCGGCGGAGAGTGCAGGGCCGTCGTTCAGCCCGTCGCCCGCCATCAGCACCTTGTGCCCGGCGGCCTGGAGCCGGGCGATGGCAGATTGCTTGTCGGCAGGGCTGGCCGCGGCCTGCGCGGTAAGGCCGGTCTGGCGCGAGACTTCGGCCACCGCAGCGGGATTGTCGCCCGAAAGGATCGTCGCTTCGATCCCCAGCGCCTTGAGCTCGGCCAGGGCCTGTTCGGCATCGGGGCGCAGCCGGTCAGCAAAGGTGATCAGGCGGACCGGGCGGTCGCCAATGACCAGTGCCGTGGCAATACCGGTGGCACTGTCCGGACGGCGCAGGGCTACATCCTGTCCACGCCAGGTGGCGGAAACCCCGCGTCCGGCTTCTTCACTAACGTCCTGCAATTCGGCAGCACGGTGGCCTGCCCCGCCCAGCGCATCGGCCAGCGCCCGCGAGAGCGGGTGGCGGCTGTGCGAGGCGAGCGCCAGGGCTATTGCAGCTTCATCGTCATCCAGCGCAGCCAGGCTGGCGGGATCGGGCAGCGGGCGACCGAGCGTCAGCGTGCCGGTCTTGTC
>DKII01000022.1:0-4805 GCA_002454125.1 Novosphingobium sp. UBA6722 | reverse complement strand
GTCAGCGTGCCGGTCTTGTCCAGCAGGGCGCGGTCGATGTTGGCCAGCCGTTCGAGCGCGGCCCCGTCCTTGACCATGATCCCCGCGCGCATCAGCGCCCCGCTGGCCACGACCTGCGCCACTGGCACGGCCAGGCCGAGCGCGCAGGGGCAAGTGATGATCAGCACGGCAATCGCGATCACCAGCGAGTGGTGCCAGCCCGCCCCGGCGATCAGCCAGCCCGCCAGCGTCAGCGCGGCAAGCGTGTGGACCGCCGGCGCATAGAGCCGCGAGGCGCGGTCGGCGATCCGGACATAGCGCGAGCGGACTTGCCCTGCCGCCTCCATCAGCCGCGCAATCTCGGCCAGCGAGGTGTCGGACCCGGCGGCGGTGACCTTTACGTCAACGGGCGCTTCAAGGTTGAGCGTGCCGGCGTGAACCGCATCGCCTGCCAGCATGGCAACCGGCGCGCTTTCGCCGGTCAGCAGCGAGCGGTCGAACCGGCTTTGGCCCGTGGCGATGATCCCGTCAGCTGCCAGCCGTTCCCCGGCGGCAACGCGCATCACCATGCCCGGCACCAGATCGCGCGCGGCAATCCATTGGGCGGAGCCATCCTTGCCGACCACCATCGCCCCCGGCGCGGCCTGGCGCAGCAGGGCATCGACCCCGGCCCGCGCGCGGTCGCGCATCATCGCATCGAGCACGCGGCCGGCCAGCAGGAACAGCAACAGCATCAGCGTGCCATCGAACCAGGCCTCATGCCCGCCCGTGGCGGTTTCATAGAGGCTGAGGCCGGTCGCCAGCGTCACCCCGATCGAAATCGGCACGTCCATGTTGGTGCTGCGCTTCTTCAGCGCGCTCCAGGCCGAGGTGAAGAACGGCCGGCCGGCATAGGCGATCGCCGGCACCCCGATCATCGCCGAGAGCCAGTGGAACAGGTCGCGCGTGCTGCCTTCCGCCCCCGACCAGATCGAGACTGACAGCAGCATCACGTTCATGCAGGCAAATGCCGCCACGGCTAGCGGGGCTAGCAGCGGCTTCACGGCGGAGGGCGGCGCGGAAAGGTCTTCGACCCGCGGCTGGCTGGCAAACCCGGCGTCGGCCAGCGCCGCCATCAGCTCCGGCTCGCGCACGCTGGCTTCATGCTCGACCCGTACCTGCCGCGCGGTCAGGTTGACGCGAGCGCCGTGGACCCCCGGCAGACCGGCGAAGGCCCGCTCGACCTTGCCCATGCAGCCGGCACAATGCATCCCCGGCACGACCAGCACGGTCGCCTCGAGCGGCGTGACATCATCTAGGCGGGCCGGCGCGTTCACCGCAGTTCCTGCTCTTCGCGCCACTTGGCCTCACCGGCCTGAGCAGCAAAGCGGACCATCCAGCGCCCTGGCGCGACGGCCTTGGTGGAGACAAAGGCTCCATCGGCGGCGCGTACGAAAGCCAGCGCCTGATCGGGCGCACGGCCGAGCGGATGGCGGGCCACCGCGCTGACCGTCAGCCCAGCCGGTGCACCGGTGAAGCGCACCGCCACTCGGTCATCCGGCAGGCGTGCCAATGTGGCGCTCCAGCCCAGCTTCTGCTGCGCGGCGGCGGCGCCCAGCCACTTGTTGTAGTGCTGGCTGGCGACATAGGAATTCTCCACCACCACGCCGCCAAAGGTCGAGCTGGCGAAATGCGCCATGGTGAAGTTGACCGCCATGACGATCCCGAAGAACACCACGAAGATCGCGGTGACCTTGCGGCCGGTGAGCTGGCCCGTGGTGCTGGCAGCGCTGGTCATTCGTCGTTGTCCTCTTCCGGAGCGTCGAAACGGGTTTCGGCGCGATCACCGCCGGCCTCGCGGTCACGTGCGGCCAGGACGAAGGTGAATTCCGCTTCCTCGGTCCCTTCAGGCGCGACGACATAGACCCGGACCGGCTTGGTCTGATCGGGCGCGACCGTGAACTGCAGCTCGCGCGAGGCGGCATCGCGGCCCATCTCGTCAGTCCACATCACCGCGCCGGGCAGGCCTTCCAGCGTTACCGACATCGGCCGCGGGCGCGTTTCCATGTTGCGCAGCTTGAGCGTGTAATCGTTGCGGACCTCACCGTTCGACAGCAGCATGAACGGCGGGTTGCGATCCTTGGCGACGCTTAGGTCAATCCGCTGGCGGGTGCCGAGCGCAAACAGCAGGCCCGCACCGATCGCCGCCCAGACCCCGAAATAGACCAGCGTGCGCCAGTGCAGCGCGGTCTTGAGGATCGAGCGCCGCTCACCCCCGGCGCGTTCGTGCTCGCAGTCTTCCAGCGTGGCATAGTCGATCAGCCCGCGCGGGCGGCCCAATTGGACCATCACCTTGTCACAGGCATCGATGCACAGGCCACAGGTGATGCAGGCGATGTCCGGTCCGTTACGGATGTCGTAGCCGGTCGGGCAGACCGCGACGCACTGGTTGCAATCGACACAGTCGCCAATGACGTCAGGCTGCCGTTCCTTGGCCTTGACCGAGCCGCGCTGTTCACCGCGCCAGTCCTTGTAGGTGACGATCAGGCTCTTTTCATCGAGCATCGCGGTCTGGATGCGCGGCCAGGGGCACATGTAGATGCAGACCTGTTCGCGCATGAAACCGCCGAACACGAAGGTCGTGGCGGTCAGCACGCCGACCGTGGCATAGGCCACGGGGGCGGCCTGCCCGGTCCAGAAATCCACTGTCAGCGTCGGCGCATCGGCGAAGTACATGATCCAGGCGCCGCCGGTCCAGAAACTGATCGCCAGATAGATCGACCACTTGAGCCCGCGCTTGAACACCTTGGCCGCGTTCCACGGTCCGGCTTCAAGCTTCAGCTGGGCATTGCGATCGCCATCAATCAACCGGTCGACATGCTGGAACAGGTCGGTCCAGATCGTCTGCGGGCAGGAATAACCGCACCAGGCCCGGCCAAAGGCGCTGGTGATCAGGAACAGCCCGATCCCAGCCATGATCAGCAGGCCCGCCACGAAATAGAACTCGTGCGGCCAGATCTCGATCGAGAACATGTAGAAGCGCCGGTTGGCCAGATCGACCAGCACGGCCTGGTCCGGGGCATAGGGGCCCCGGTCCCAGCGCAGCCACGGCGTGAGGTAATAGATCCCCAGCGTGACCACCAGCATCAGCCACTTGAACCGGCGGAAGGGGCCGCTCACCACCTTGGGAAAGACGGCCTTCCGCTTTTCGTAGTAGGATACCTTTGCAGGCTCAGGGCTGAGCATTGGCCTCCCCTCTCGCAGGCGTTGCGGCCGGCGCGGCAGCGGTTGCCGCCACGAAATCCTCACCGCCCCCCAGCGAGTGGACATAGGCTGCCAGCATCTTGATCGTCACCGGATCAAGCTTGCCGCCCCAGGCCGGCATCACCCCGGCGTGGGCCTGGTGGATGCTGCCCATCACCTGATCGCGCTTGCCGCCGTAAAGCCAGATCGCGTCGGCCAGGTTGGGCGCGCCGAATTGGCGGCCGCCCTTGGCATCAGCGCCGTGGCAGGCGGCGCAATTGTCAGCAAACAGCTGCGCGCCGCGCGCATTGGCCGCGCTCTTGCCGGTCAGCGACAGGACATGATCGGCCACCGCGGCAATATCGGCCGGCGGCAGGATTCCGTCCTTGCCGAAATTGGGCATTAGGCTCTGGCGCGTCGCGTCATTGCCGGGCTGGCGGATGCCATTGACCAAGGTGGTCTCGATGTCCTTGATGGTGCCGCCCCACAGCCAGTCGTCGTCGCGCAGGTTGGGATAGCCCTTGCTGCCCGCCGCGCCCGAACCGTGGCACTGCACGCAGTTGACGCGGAAGGCGGCCCGGCCGCCCTCGATCGCGGCGCGCATCAGGTCGGGCTTGCCCGCCAGCTGTTCGATCGGGGTGGCGGCCAGCGCCGCCAGGGTTCCCGCGCGGCGTGCTTCCTCTGCCTGCATTTCGCCGGCCAGCTGCCCGCGGCTGGACCAGCCCCACAGCCCTTCGGTGGCCTTGTTGGCGAGCGGGATGGCCGGGTAGACGATCATGTAGCCGATCGCGAAAATGATCGTCGCATAGAGCGTCCACAGCCACCAGCGCGGCAGCGGGTTGTTGAGTTCCTCGATCCCGTCCCAGCTATGGCCAACGGTTTCGACCCCGGTTGCTTCATCGATGCGCTTATTGGCCATCGTTGTCGTCCTTGAAGATCATGGTCTTGGCCGCCTCGTTGGCGGAGCGGGCGCTCGGCCGGAACGGCCAGAGCACGAGCACGAGGAAAGTGAGCACCATGGCCAGCAGTCCCCAGCTGTCGGCAAAATGCCGCAGCATGTCGTAAGTGGAGTGCGTGCTCACCGGCCCTTCTCCTTGGCCAGATCCTCCTGCGCGGCGGCAGCGTTCACATCGACCAGCGTGCCCAGCATCTGCAGGTAGGCCACCAGCGCATCCATTTCGGTCAGCTTGTCGGGCTGGCCGTCAAAGTCGCGGACCTGGGCCTTGGGATAGCGCTTGTTGAGATCGGCCGCGTCACCCATCGGATCGGCCTGCAGCCGAAGATCGGCATCGGCCTTGGCGATCTGGTCCTTGGTATAGGGCGTGCCGGCCCGGTAGAGCGCAGTCAGCGTAGCGCTCATGTCTCCGGCATCGAGGTCCCGCGTTGCCAGGAAGGCATAAGTCGGCATGACCGATTCCGGAACCACGGCGCGCGGATCCTTGAGGTGCTGGACGTGCCATTCATCCGAATAGCGCCCGCCAACCCGCGCCAGGTCCGGTCCGGTGCGCTTGGAGCCCCACTGGAAGGGGTGGTCGTAGACGTACTCACCAGCCATCGAGTAGTGACCGTAACGCAGGGTTTCGGCGCGGAAGGGGCGGATCATC
>DKII01000064.1:7233-7431 GCA_002454125.1 Novosphingobium sp. UBA6722 | reverse complement strand
GGCGGCACGCTGTTCTTGGACGAAGTGGGCGACATTCCGCTGCCGCTGCAGGTCAAGTTGCTGCGCTTTCTGCAGGAGCGGGTGATCGAGCGGATCGGATCGCGCAAGTCGATCCCGGTCGATACCCGGATCGTTTGCGCCACCCACCAGGACCTGGAGGCGATGATCGCCGCTGGCAGCTTCCGCGAGGACCTGTTC
>DKII01000064.1:6987-7185 GCA_002454125.1 Novosphingobium sp. UBA6722 | reverse complement strand
CGCGAGGACCTGTTCTATCGCCTGGCCGAAATCGTCATCAAGATCCCCAGCCTGGCCGAGCGGCCGGGTGATGCCGGCCTGCTGGCCAAGGCCTTCCTGGCGCGGTTTGCCCGCGAGATGAACCCCCAGGTCAAGGGCTTTGCTGCTGATGCCCTTGCCGCGATCGATGCCTGGCATTGGCCGGGCAACGTGCGCGAA
>DKII01000064.1:6543-6947 GCA_002454125.1 Novosphingobium sp. UBA6722 | reverse complement strand
GGCAACGTGCGCGAACTGGAGAACCGGGTGAAGCGCGCCGTGATCATGACCGATGGCAAGCTGGTCGGCGCGGCCGACCTGGATCTGGCGGACAAGGAGCTTGAGGACGATGACGTGCTCAACCTCAAATCCGCGCGCGAGGCGGCGGATCGCCGGGTGATCCGCCATGCCCTGGCGCGGTGCGAAGGCAATATCTCGAACACGGCCAAGCTGCTCGGGATCAGTCGCCCGACGCTGTATGACCTGCTCAAGCAATACGATCTCCATGCCTGACAGGCGCCCCGGCTTGCTGGCGGCGGGGCTGATTGGGGCAGCGCTGCTGGCCCTGACCAGTCCGCTCGGCGCGCGGCCCGAAGCGGCCGCTGCGGCGCTTAGCGCGGCGGTGGCAGCGGCTGAGCGGGGTG
>DKII01000064.1:0-6472 GCA_002454125.1 Novosphingobium sp. UBA6722 | reverse complement strand
ATCGCGGTTGAGGCCGAATTGCGCAAGGCGCTGTCGGCCGGGGCAAGCCGGACCGATGTGGCCGCGCGGATGGGCGAGGCCTATCTGCTGCAAGGCAAGCTGCGCAATGCGCGCGAGTGGCTTGAGCCGGCACAATTTGTCGCTACCGACCAGGCGCTGGGCTGGCGAATGACCGGGCGGCTGCTGCGGCTGGAGGGCAAGTTGCCAGAAGCGGGCAAGGCCTTCGACAAGGCGCTGGCGCTGGCCCCCAACGATCCGCTGCTGTGGGTCGATATTGCCCGACTGCGCTATGTCGGGGGCGAGCACCTGCTGGCGGTCGAGGCGGCCGGACGCGCGTTGCAGGCCGGCCCCGAAAACCTGCGCGCGATCGAACTGCGCGCGCAGTTGCTGAACGATTCTGCCGGGCCGGTTGCGGCGATCCCGCTGTTCGAGCGCGGACTCGCGGCCGCCCCCGACGATCTGGCGCTGCTGATCGGCTATGCCGGAGCGCTGGGCGAGGCAGGGCGTGCGGTGGATCTGTTGGCTACCGCCCGCCGGATCAACCAGCTCGATCCGCGCAGCCCCGTGCCCTACTATTTCCAGGCCGTGATCGCGGCGCGCGCTGGCCAGATCGACTTTGCCCGCAACCTGCTCAATCGCAACGGCAACCGGCTGGGCGAAGTGCCGGCTGCACAAATGCTGCAGGCCGCGCTGGAGCTTGAGGCCGGCAACAGCGCCATGGCGGTCGATATGCTGGAACGGCTCGACCGGCGCCAACCCTTCAACGTCCGCGTGCAATTGCTGTTCGCCCGCGCGCTCTTGGCAGTCGACGATCATGTCCGCCTGCGCCAGCGGTTCGCTCCGCTCGCGGCGCGGCCCGATGCATCGCCCTATCTGCTGACGGTGCTGGGCCGTTCCTATGAACGCACCGGAGACCGGGCTGCCGCAGCCGCGCTGCTGGACCGGGCTGCCACCGCCGGAGCCTTGCCCTTTGCCGCGCGCGAACGGGCGAATGTCCCGGCACCGCCCGGATCGTTCGAAGGCTTTGTCCTGGCCGGCGACAATGCCTTGCTGAAGCGCGCCAATGGCGATGCACTGGCTGCGTACAGCCGTGCCGCTCAGGTCCGCTTTCCCGAATGGCTGATGCTGCGCGCCGCCTATGCCACCGGCAGTCCGGCGAATGGGGCCTTGCTGGCTGGGCAGTATCTTGCGGCCTATCCCGGCAGTCTGCTCGCCCCGCGGCTCGTTGCCGGCGGCGCGGCGCAGTCTGGCGATTGGGCGCGCGCTGCATTGCTGCTCGATAATGCCGACCGGCGCCTTGGCCATGGCGATGTCCGGCTGCTAGCCGACCTTTCCCTGGCGCAGCTGCGCAGTGGAGACACTGATGCAGCGCTGGCCTCGGCGGACAAGGCCTATGACCTCCAGCGGTCCAGCCCGGTGGCAGCACTGGCCAAGGGCATGGCGCTTGCCAAGCTGGGCCGCGATCCCGAACAAGTCAGGGCGCTGCTCGACAAGGCTGAGCGGATCGGTGGGACCAATCCGCTGATCAAGGAAGCCCGCGCGCAATTGCGGCGCTGACGCGCCTTTCCTCTCGACAAGCCGCGCTCCTCTCGCCAAAACTAATCGCGCGATTAAATTTTGGGAGAGCAAGGCATGGCTGGGGTTCTGGCTGGGGTAACCGTGATCGAACTGGCCGGGATTGGCCCGGGGCCGTTCTGCGGCATGATGTTGGCTGACCACGGCGCGCGGGTGATCCGGGTCGAACGCCCCGGCACGTCCAGCCGCTTTGGCGATGGCGGCAACCGCGACATCCTCAACCGCAACCGTGAACGGATCGAGCTCGACCTCAAGGATCCTGCCGCGATTGAGCAGCTCAAGGAGCTGGTCAAGAGTGCCGATGCGCTGATCGAGGGCTATCGCCCCGGTGTGATCGAACGGATGGGGATCGGGCCGGACGTGCTGCTGGGGATCAATCCCAAGCTGGTGATCGGGCGGATGACGGGCTGGGGTCAGGACGGGCCGATGGCGCCGCTGGCCGGCCACGACATCAACTACATCGCGCTGTCGGGTGCGCTCCATTCCTATGGCCGCAAGGGTGAGAAGCCGACCTTCCCGGTCAATGCCGTGGGCGATTTCGGCGGCGGCGGGATGATGCTGGCGTTCGGTGTCGTCGCCGGTGTCCTCCATGCCCGCTCGGGCGGCGCGGGTCAGGTGGTTGACTGCGCGATGGTCGATGGCGCGGCGATCCTTTCGGCCATGACCTATACCTTCCTGGGCAACGGCCAGTGGCGTGATGAGCGCGGAGTCAACCTGCTCGACAGCGGCACGCACTTCTATGACACCTACGAAACCAGCGACGGCAAATACATCTCGCTCGGTTCGATCGAGCCGCAGTTCTATGCGATCCTGATGGAGAAGACCGGCCTGGCTGGCGATCCGGACTTCGCGCAGCAGATGAACCCGATGAAGTGGGATGAACTGAAGGAGCGGATGACCGCGCTGATCCTGACTAAGACCCGCGACGAATGGTGCGCGATCATGGACGGCACTGACATCTGCTTTGCCCCGGTCCTGAGCCTCAAGGAAGCGCCAAAGCATCCACACAACGTGGCGCGCAGCACCTTTGTCGAGGATGGCGGCATGGTCCAACCGGCCCCGGCGCCGCGCTTCTCGGCCACGCCGGCACCGGCGGTAAAGCTGGCTGGGCGCTGAACCCTTGCTGAGCCGCATCGACCCCATGGTGCGGCTGCTCGCGCTGGCAATCGGGCTGGCACTAGTCCTGCCGGTCCACGGCGCGGCGCGGGATGTCGCCCAGTTCATTGCCAATGCGGCGGTGTTCCTGCTGTTCTTCCTCAATGGTCTGCGCCTGCCGCGCCATGAAGTGCGTGCCGGGATCGGCAATCAGCGGCTGCTCTGGCCGCTGACCGGCTGGGTGTTCGGGGCGATGGGGCTGGCGGGCTGGTTGCTGTGGCAGGGTGGGCAGGGCTGGATGCCGCCGCTCCTGGCGCTCGGCTTCCTTTACCTTGGCTGCCTGCCCTCCACGGTGCAGTCGGCCACGGCTTATTCCTCGCTGGCCGGGGGCAATGTCGCCAGTTCGGTCGTTGCGGCCGCCTTGCTCAATATCCTCGGGGTCTTCATCACCGCGCCGCTGTTCTCGCTGCTGGCGGGGAGCGGGGCAGCCGATTTTCATGCCGAGGGGTTGATCAAGGTCGTGACGATCCTGCTGATCCCCTTCCTGCTCGGGCAAGCCTTGCAGGGGCGCCTGGGCGGCTGGGTGGCAGGCCATCGCCAGCTGGTCACGCGGATGGACCGGACTTCGATCGCGATTGCGGTCTACGTCGCCTTCTCAGGCGCGGTCGAGCAGCGGTTCTGGCAGCTGATCGAGCCCGCCGGCTGGGTCTGGCTGGCGGGTGGCACGGCGGTGTTCCTGGTCTTCGGCCACCTGGGCGCCTGGCTGCTGGGTGGCTCGATCCGGCTGGACCGGCCGAACCGGATCAGCTTCCTGTTTGCCGGCGCGCAAAAGAGCGTGGCGATGGGCGCGCCGCTGGCGACAGTGCTGTTCCCGCCGGCTGCAGCCGGAATCGTGCTGCTGCCGATCCTGCTCTATCACCTGGTGCAGCTGGTGATCGCGGCACCGATAGCCGCGCGGCTCAATCCGCCCGGATAGCCTCTTCGATTTCGGTGTCGGGGTTGCGTCGGTTGTGGCGGATCGACCACCACAGTGACAGCCCGATCAACACCGCGCCGATCAGCCCAGTTGCGGTTTCAGGGATGTGCATCACGGCGGAGAACAGCATGATGCCCCCCAGCGCGATGATCGCCCAGAAGGCGCCGTGCTCAAGATAGCGGTATTCCGCCAGCGTGCCCTGCTTGACCAGGTGGATCGTCATCGAACGCACGAACATCGCCCCGATCGACAGGCCCAGCGCAATGATCACCATGTTGTTGGACAGCGCAAAGGCTCCGATCACCCCGTCAAAGCTGAATGAGGCGTCGAGGATGTTGAGATAGAGAAACCCGCCAAGGCCTGAGCGGACCACTGCGCCCTGCAGCTTCATCGCCTCTTCGCGCATTTCCAGGATCGTGCTGATCGCTTCGACCGCGATGAACGTGACCAGGCCCAGCACACCAGCGACCATGAAGGTCAGCGCCTCATCCGCCGGCAGCATCCCTGCAATGCCATAGAGCACCAGCAGCAGCAGCGCGATTTCGGCGGCCTTGATGTTAGAGACGACCGAGAGCTTTTCCTCGATCCAGGTGATCCAGTGGACGTCCTTCTCGCCATCGAAGAAGAATGACAGGCCGACCATCGCCAGGAACGCACCGCCGAACCCGGCAATGCCGACATGGGCGCTGGAGACAATCCGCTCATACTCTTCAGGGTTGTTGAGCGAGAGATTGAGCGCATCCATCGGCCCGAGCCCGGCGGCAACCGCGACGATTGCCAGCGGGAAGACGATCCGCATCCCGAATACGGCAATCACCATGCCCCAGGTCAGGAACCGGCGTTGCCAGATGTCATCCATGTCCTTCAGCACGGCCGCGTTGACCACGGCGTTGTCGAACGACAGCGAGACTTCGAGGATCGAGAGGACAACGATGATCCACAGCATCGAGGCGGTGGCCGCGACGTTGCCGGTCATGGTCCAGCCGTACCACACCCCCAGCGCGAGGCAGACGAGGGTGAAGAGGATCGAGCCCTTGTAAAACTTCATCAGCATCGAGCGGCCCTATTTCGGCTGATAGGTCTGTTCAACCCCCGGGAAGGACCTGTCCCGTACTTCTGCGGCATAGCGCGCGGCGGCGGCCGAGATCGTTTCGGCGATTTCCTCATAGCGCTTCACGAAACGCGGCACCCGCTCGAACATGCCGAGCATGTCTTCGGTCACCAACACCTGGCCATCGCACTGGGCCGAGGCGCCGATGCCGATGGTCGGGCAACTGACGGCCTTGGTGACGTCGATCGCGATCGGTTCGACCACGCCTTCGACGACGATCGCAAAGGCCCCGGCATCATCCAGCGCCTTGGCGTCGGCAACGATCTTCGCCGCTTCGGCATCGCTGCGGCCGCGGGCATTGTAGCCGCCCAGCACGTTGACCGCCTGGGGGGTCAGTCCGACATGACCCATCACCGGAATCCCGCGCTGGGTCAGGAAGGCGACCGTTTCGGCCATCGCCGCACCGCCTTCGAGCTTCACCGCCGCGCAGCCGGTTTCCTTGAGCAGCCGGGCGGCGCTTTCAAAGGCTTGCTGGGGCGAGGCTTCGTAGGCCCCAAACGGCATGTCGACCACCACGGCGGCGTGATAGGACCCGCGCACAACCGCCGCGCCGTGCGCCGCCATCATGTCGAGCGTCACCGGGACCGAGGAGGGCAGGCCGTAAATGACCTGGCCGAGCGAATCCCCGACCAGCAGCAGATCGCAATGCGCATCAAGCAGCTGCGCCTGCCGCGCGGTATAGGCGGTCAGCATCACGACCGGCTCGGCCGTGACGCCATTCACCTTGCGCTTGCGGATCGCCGGGATGGTCAGGCGCTTCATCGGCGCCGGGGTGGGGTTGGCGCGGCTGGTGGCCGTGTCGAGCTGGAAGGTCGTGGACATGGAGACGGCCTTTAGACGGTCTCGCAAAGCTGGGGAAGTGCGGCGATTTGCGCTTGCCAATGGCCGGGTTGGCGCTAGCTTCCGCGGCAGGGACAGGAAGGCCGGGCGCGAAGCGTAACCGGCCTCGTTAATTCTAGGGGAATTGCATGTTGTTCGGTCGCGTCAAATCACTCGACGCCATTTTGGCCACCGCCGAAAAGAAATCGCTGCACCGCTCGCTCGGTGCCTTCCAGCTGACCATGCTGGGCGTTGGTGCGATTATCGGTACAGGTATTTTCGTGCTGACTGCGGAAGCCGCGCAAAAGGCCGGCCCGGGGATGCTGATCAGCTTCATCATCGCCGGCTTCGTCTGCGCGGTGGCGGCGCTGTGCTATGCGGAAATGGCTTCGATGGTGCCGGTTTCCGGCTCTGCCTATACCTATTCCTATGCCTCGATGGGCGAAATCGTCGCCTGGATCGTCGGCTGGGCGCTGATCCTGGAGTACGCGATTGCGGCCTCCGCGGTCTCGGTCGGGTGGTCCAACTACTTCGTTGGGCTGGTCCAATCCGGCCTGGGCGTAGAGCTGCCAACCTTCTTCACCAAGGGCGCCTTTGCGGCCGTGGGCGGCGGGATCAACCTGCCGGCGGTGGTGATCGCACTGCTGGTCACCGCGCTGCTGGTGATCGGCACCAAGGAATCGGCGATGTTCAACGCCGTGCTGGTGGTGATCAAGGTGATCGCGCTGACGGCCTTCATCATCCTGGCCGTTCCGGTGATGAAGATGGAGAACTTCGAACCCTTCGCGCCGCTGGGCTTTGGCGGGATTTCGGCGGCGGCAGCCTCGATCTTCTTCGCTTATGTGGGCTTTGACGCGGTTTCGACCGCGGCCGAGGAAACCAAGAACCCGCAGCGC
>DKII01000031.1:17045-20931 GCA_002454125.1 Novosphingobium sp. UBA6722 | reverse complement strand
GCATGCGAAGGTTCGAATCCTTCCGCCCCAGCCATAGCATTTTGCTATCCAGAACCTTTGCAAACCAATGACTCAGGTTCGGGCCGGAGCGTCAGCGGAGGCGGCCGAGCGCAGCGAGGTCAATCCTTCCGCCCCAGCCAAGCCTTGCGCATATTGCCAGTTCGCGCCATCGCCGGGTCAACCTAGAGGGCCCGTCATGTCCAGAATCGAACTCAGCCTGAATCCGTCACCCCGCGCCCTCGAAATCGCCGAGCGCGTCGAAGCCTTCGTTCGCGATGTCGTGGTCCCCTACGAACGCGATCCGCGCCGCGATCATCACGGCGCGCCGCTGGACGAGCTGGTCTACGAGATGCGCGACCATGCCCGCGCCGCCGGCGTGCTCACCCCGCATATCCTGGCTGATGGCAGCCACCTGACCCAGCGCGAGACGGCGCTGGTGCTGATCAAGTCGGGCCTTTCGCCGCTTGGCCCGCTGGCCTGCAACACCATGGCCCCGGACGAGGGCAACATGTACTTGTTGGGCCACAAGGCGACGGAGGAGCAGAAGGACCACTTCCTGAAACCCCTGGTCGAAGGCCGCGCCCGCAGCGCCTTCTTCATGACCGAACCGTCAGACGACAACGGCGCCGGGTCTGACCCGTCAATGATGCTCACCACCTGCCGCCAGGACGGCAACCACTGGGTCATCAACGGCCGCAAGACCTTCATCACCGGGGCCGATGGGGCGAGCGTCGGGATCGTCATGGCCAAAGCGGAAGACGGCGGCGCCTGCATGTTCCTGGTCGATCTGCCCGATCCCTCGATCCGGATCGACGACGTGCCCAACACCATCGACAGCTCGATGCCCGGTAGCCACGCCACGGTCACGATCGACAACCTGCGCGTGCCAGCGAGCCAGATGCTGGGCGAGCCCGGCGATGGGTTCAAATATGCGCAGGTGCGCCTCAGCCCCGCGCGCCTCTCGCACTGCATGCGCTGGCTCGGCTGCTGCATCCGCGCGCATGAGATCGCCAGCGACTATGCCTGCCGCCGCATGGCCTTCGGCAAGGCGCTGATCGAGCACGAAGGGGTCGGCTTCATGCTGGCCGAGAACCTGATCGACATCAAACAGGCCGAACTGATGATCGACTGGTGCGCGGGCGTGCTCGACACCGGCAGCCTCGGCACGACCGAAAGCTCGATGGCCAAGGTCGCCGTATCCGAAGCCTTGATGCGGATCGCCGACCGCTGCGTTCAGGTGATGGGCGGCACCGGGGTGACCGACAAGACGATTGTCGAACAGGTCTTCCGCGAAGTCCGCGCCTTCCGGATCTATGACGGCCCCACCGAAGTCCACAAGTGGAGCCTCGCCAAGAAAGTCCGCCGCGACTGGCGCGAAGCCCAGGCCTAACCGCGAAAAGGAATTCAGAGATGCAAGCAGTTCAGGCCTATTTCGAGCAGACCGGCGGCCCCGAAGCGATCCAGTGGCGGACGATTGACCTGCCCGCCCCCGGCCCCGGCGAAGTGCTGGTGCGGCAGGAGGCGGTCGGGCTCAACTTCATCGACACCTATCACCGCACCGGGCTTTACCCGCAACCAATGCCCAGCGGGCTCGGCATGGAAGCAGCCGGTGTGGTCGAGGCGGTGGGCGAAGGCGTGACGCGCGTCAGCCCCGGCCAGCGCGTCGCCAGCTTTACCGGCCCGGGCGCCTATGCCAGCGCCCGGATCCTGAAAGAGACGGACCTCTTCCCGGTGCCCGATGGCGTCGATTCCAAGACCGCTGCGGCAGTCCTGCTCAAGGGTGCGACGGTCGAGGCGCTGGCCGAGCGCTGCGCCCCGCTTGCAGCGGGCGAGTGGGCGCTGGTCCCGGCCGCTGCGGGCGGTGTCGGGCTCCTGCTGGTCCAGTGGCTGAAGGCGCGCGGCGTGCGCGTGATCGGCACGGTTGGCAGTGCCGACAAGATCGACCTGGCCAAGCAGGCCGGCGCCGAACTGGTGCTGCGGACCAGCGATCCGGAACTGGCCGACAAGGTCCGCGCCGCCACTGACGGGATCGGCGTGGCGGTGAGCTATGACGGGGTTGGCGCGGCGACCTGGGAGGCTTCGCTCAACTCGGTCCGCCGGCGCGGCATGATCGTCAGCTTTGGCAATGCCAGCGGCCCGGTGACCGGTGTGAACCTGGGCGTCCTGGCTGCGCACGGCTCACTGTTCGTAACGCGGATGACGTTGTTCGATTACTGGCGCGAACCGGCCGATGCCCTGTCGGGCGCAGCCAAGCTGTGGGACATGGTCGCCAGCGGCAAGCTGACCGTCACGATCGGCCAGACCTATGCCCTGACCGATGCGGCCCAGGCCCATCGCGATCTCGAAGCCCGCAAGACGACGGGATCGACCCTGCTGCTGCCCTAAGCTGCCGCCGCCATTCCCATGTCGCGATAGAAGCCCGGTTGCATTCCCATGGCCAGGTGGGCCTGGACCCGCTGGATTGCATCGCCGCGCGTGATGTTGCCATCTTTGTTCACGTCGAGCCCCTGGTTCTGGGCATATTGCACCGGATAGGGGCCATTGCGCCCGAACAGCACGGTTGAATCCGGCTTGCCGATACCGCCCGGCCAGAGGATCGCCATGTAGATATCGCCCAGGTTCTTCAGCCGCCCCTTGTTGGGCGCGAAGTACTGCCAGACGTAGTGGAGTTGGTCTTCCGGCGTCATGTGCCCCAGCGCCTCGGTACTGGTGCCCATGGCCGAGGCGGTTGAGGGCATGAACTGGATCAACCCGATCGCGTGCGACGTGGTGTTCATCACATTGGCACTAAAGGTGCGGGCCGATTCCCACGCCATGCAGGCCATCAGACCGCTGGCATCGAGCCCCAGGTCCTGCTGGATCCACAACACCCGCTGGCAGAAGGTCAGGCTAACCTTGTTTCCCCAGGCCAATTGCATCGCACCCTCCATCGCTTTGCGCCGCATTGCGGCAAGCATGATGGTGGGAGTGTCCCAGACCGGCCCAACTGGCGCAATCCGGTGAAGTCCCTAGTCGTAGGTCGCAAACCAGATGACGTGGCGGGGGCCCTTGCCCTTGCCCTCGGCATCGTAGCGCGCGCGGACTTCGACTTCCTCGACGGTTAAGCCGACGCTTTCCATGCGGCGGACGAACTTGTCATCGCGTTCGGCCGACCAGATCGCCAGGACGCCGCCGGGGGCGAGCGCCTTGCGGGCGTTGTGCAGGCCGGCCTTGCCGTACAGTCGGTTGTTCTCCGGCCGAACCAGCCCGTCGGGGCCATTGTCGACATCGAGCAGGATTGCATCGAACGGTTCGGGCGCGAGCAGGATAGCATCGCCGACATCGTCCATCACGAGGCGCACGCGCGGATCGTCAAGGCAGCCGGCCGCGACCTCGGCCATCGGCCCGCGCGCCCACTGGATGATCTCCGGCACCAGTTCGGCCACAGTCACGCGGCCCTGCGGACCCAGCCGGGCCAGCGCAGCGCGCAGGGTGAAGCCCATGCCATAGCCGCCGATCAGCAGGTTGGGCGCGGAGCGACCTTTGAGCCGGTCGAGCGTCATCGTCGCCAGCGCCTCTTCCGAGCCGCGCATGCGGGTGCTCATCAGTTCGTTGTGGCCCATCACGATCATGAAATCGCGGCCGTGGGCGAAGAGCTTGAGCTCCTCGCCACCGGGCACCTGGGCGCTGCCAAGCAGCTCGCGGGTAATCACGCCGCGCGCTGGGCGCGTTCGCCGGCTTCGGCGTTGAGCATGTCGGCCAGCAGGAACGCAAGCTCAAGCGACTGGGCCGCATTGAGGCGCGGGTCACAGTGGGTGTGATAACGGTCCGCCAGCGTTTCCGAACTGATCGCCACGGCCCCGCCGACGCACTCGGTCACGTCCTGCCCGGTCATCTCGATGTGGAT
>DKII01000031.1:15620-16985 GCA_002454125.1 Novosphingobium sp. UBA6722 | reverse complement strand
CATCTCGATGTGGATGCCGCCGGCGTGGGTGCCCTCGGCACGGTGCACCGCGAAGAAGCCGCGCACCTCGTTCAGGATCCGGTCGAACGGACGGGTCTTGTAGCCGCTGTTGGCCTTGATCACGTTGCCGTGCATCGGATCGCAGGACCAGACCACCGGGTGGCCTTCGCGCTTCACTGCGCGGACAAGCGGGGCAAGGCCAGCTTCGACCTTGTCATCGCCAAAGCGGCTGATCAGCGTGATCCGGCCCGGTTCGCGGCCCGGGTTGAGCAGGTCAAGCTGGCGCAGCAGCTCGTCGGGCGCCAAGCTGGGTCCGCACTTGAAGCCCAACGGGTTGCCGACCCCGCGCAGGTATTCGACATGGGCCGAGCCTTCGAAGCGGGTCCGGTCGCCAATCCACAGCATATGGGCCGAGGTGTCGTACCAGTCACCCGTCAGTGAATCCTGGCGGGTCATGGCCTGCTCATAGGGCAGGTGGAGCGCCTCATGGCTGGTGTAGAAGCTGGTGCCCTGCAGCTGCGGCACGGTGCGCGGATCGATCCCGCAGGCTTCCATGAAGTCCAGCGCCTCGCCGATCCGGGTGCTGACTTCGGCGAACTTTTCCGCCCAGGGCGAACGGCCCATGAAATCGAGCGTCCACTGGTGGACCTGGCGCAGGTTGGCATAACCGCCGGTCGAGAACGCGCGCACCAGGTTCAGCGTCGCGGCCGACTGCGAATAGGCCTGGAGCAGGCGCTGCGGATCGGGGATGCGGGCCTCGGGCGTGAACTCGATCCCGTTGATGTTGTCACCCAGGTAGCTCGGCAATTCGACCCCGTCGATCACCTCGACCGGCGATGAGCGCGGCTTGGCGAACTGGCCGGCCAGGCGGCCGACCTTCACCACCGGCTGCTTGCTGGCAAAGGTCAGAACGACCGCCATCTGCAGCAGCACGCGGAACGTGTCGCGGATATTGTTCGGATGGAACTCGGCAAAGCTCTCGGCGCAGTCCCCGCCCTGCAGCAGGAAACCCTTGCCAGCGGCAACCTGAGCCAGATCGGCCTTCAGCGCGCGGGCTTCACCGGCAAAGACCAGCGGCGGAAAGGTGGTCAGCGTGCCCAGTACCTTGCCGAGCGCCGCCGCGTCGGGATAGACCGGCAGGTGCCGGGCTTCGCGCGATTGCCAGCTTTCGGGGGTCCAGTTACTTGCCACTTCTCTGCTCCTTTGCGAGCGCGCGCCATAGCGCCGTCTGTTCGCAATTGCAAAAGACGAAAAGCTGATCGGTCCGATCGGGAAATATTATGTCGCCTAGCGCCCTTCCACAGCGGTAGGGGCAGCAGGCTTGGCCGAACGCGCCGCGGCGCTGGCCACGGCTGCGCCCTGCGG
>DKII01000031.1:9530-15539 GCA_002454125.1 Novosphingobium sp. UBA6722 | reverse complement strand
CCCGCCACGAGCGGCCGGGCTGCAGATACTTGCGGGCCAGCGCCTGCATCTGCTCCGGCGTGGTGCGGGTATAGTCCGGCAAGAGTGTGCGCAGCCCATCGAACTTGGCCGGATCGCTGGTGGCTCCTTCCAGCTGGAACATGAAGAAGGTGCTGCTGGTGCTGGCGCGCGAGATCTGCTGGCGCAGCGGCTCAACCACGCGTTCCAGCTCATCCGCACTGGGTGGCCGGGCGACGAGATCGGCGGCGATCTGCTCTGCCGCCTTGAAGAAGTCCGGCACGGCCGATGGCGAAAGCTGAGCCAGCGCGGTCATCGATCCACCATTCTCCAGATCCTGCGGCCAGGTGTTGAAGACCTGCGGAGCATAGGCTGCGCCCTGCTTTTCCCGCATCGCATCAAGTAGGCGGTTCTGGAACAGGTCCGATAGGATCGAAAGCTGGCGGCTCTCCGTGATGTTGGCCATTCCGCCGCCAGTGGGCCAGCTGATCAGCGCCGCCGCCTGGGTCGGATCGCCGCGATGGCTGAGCGCAACCGGCTCGCTCGATGGCGGCAGCGTTGCCACCCGGGCTGGTTGGAGCGGCTCGGCATAGGGCTGGCGCGGTGCAAGCGCTCCGAAGCTGCGTTCCAGCGCGGTGACGGCCTGCTCACGCGTGAAATCGCCGAACAACTGCACCTCGATCGGTCCCTGTTCCAAGATCGGCTGCCAGACCTGGCGGAAACCATCGGGCGTTGCCGCTTCAACTTCCTGGGGGGTTGGCGTGCGGAAACGGGGATCACGACCGCGTTGCAGGAAGTCCAGATCGCGTTCCAGCACACCCTGGGGCGAGGCGGAGAAGCTCTCATAACGCAACCGCGCCGCTGCCTTGGCGCGCAGCACCGGCGCGCTATCCCAGCGCGGCTGGGCGAACTTCTGCGCGAAGAGGTAAAGCTGATCCGTCAGGTCGGACGAACGGGTATCGGCCGAAAACTGGAACGAGGCGTCCTGGATCGCAAAGTCATAGCCCATCTTGCGGCCGGTACTGATCCGATCGAGCTCTTCCTGGCCAAGCTGGCCCTGGCCGGAGCCGACCAGCGCCATGTCGCCCAGCGCGATATAGGCGGCATCGCCGGCGTTGAAAGCGCGGTACCCGGCCCCGAAGCGGACCTTGACCGAAACGCGGCCCGGCTCGTCCGTGGTCGGCCAGAGCAGGACCTTGACGCCATTGGCAAATTCGAGCTGCTCGATGCCCAGGATCCCGGTCGGGCTTTCGCTTACCAGCTTGCCGGGCTCGCCAATCGCCGGCATTTCGGCAAAGGAAATCGGCTTGCCGCCCGGCCGCGCCTTGGGGTCGGCCAGGGCCGGCGCCGCGAGCGCCGCCGCAAGCGATGCGGCTTCGGCCTCGCCGGCCTTCGGCGTCACATAGACCGCGCGCGTGACCGTTCCCTTGAACAGTTTGCGGGTGTGCTCAAGCACCGCCTGCGGGGTGAACAGCGGGCGCGAGCTGTTGAAGATCTGCAAGACGGTTTCGGGCGAAGCGATCGTTTCGCGGATGTCGAGCGCGGTGACCATGTCATCGGCCAGCTTGGCCCCGGCGAGCAGGCGGCGCTGCTCGACCGAGCTTTCGAAGGCGACGTTGAATTCGGCGACTTCACGCTCGATCTCGTCTTCGCTCGGCGGGGTCGCAAGCGCATCGGTGATCACGCCGCGCACTTCCTTGAGCGACTTGGTCCAATTCTCGTCCAGCGGCGTGATCGAGACAAAGGTCGCATCGGCCGACTGGTAAACCTTTTCCTGATTGACCTGAGCAAACAGGAAGCTGCCGCCGCTCCGCGCCCGTGTTTCGAGCCGGCGATTGAGGATCGCCTGGGCCAGCGAATCCAGCATGATCCCCTGGTTGTAGGCGATCGTATCCTGAACCGGGCGCCAAGGCCGCATGACGGTGTAGGTGATCCCACGCGGCAAGTCCGGTTCTACCAGCACGCGGGTCGGCCCGACTGGATTGGCTGTCTTGCTGCCGGCCGGAGCGATCGGATCGCCAAAGGCGGGTGCGGGGGTGCGCTTGCCCGCCGCTGGCCAATCGGCAAAGTGCTGGCGGACCATGGCTTCGATCTGAGCCGTCTCGACATCGCCGACGACGATAATCACCGCATTTTCCGGCCGGTACCAGCGCGCGTGGAACGCGCGGACCGAGGCCTCATTGGCGGCCTGCAAGGTTTCGGTCGTGCCGATGACCGGGCGGATCGCCAGCCGCTGCCCGGCGAACAGGGTCTGCTGCGTGGCATCGGCAACCCGTTCGGCCAGGCCGCCGCGCTCGCGCTTTTCAGCCAGGACAATCGGCACTTCGGTGCGCACGTTCGCCTCGGTCAGCGCCGGGGCGATCATCATCCCCGAAAGGAGCTTCAGCGATTCATCAAGCTTGTCCGGGGTTGCGTTCGGCAAGTCGAGCTTGAAGGTGGTCGAAACCGGGCTGGTCTCGGCATTGGTGTCGCTGCCAAAGGTGGCCCCCAGCCGCTGCCAGGTGGGGATCGCAGCCCCTTCAGCGAGGTAGCGCGACTGGCGGAAAACCAGGTGTTCGAGCAGGTGGGCAAAGCCGCGCTCACTCTCCTGCTCATGTAGCGAGCCGACGTCCATCCGCACCCGGATCGCGACCTGGCCCGGCGGTACGCCGTTCTTGCGCACGGCATAGCGCACGCCGTTGGCCAGCTCACCAAAGACCCATTCCTTGTCCTGCGGCACATCGCTGCCGCGGTAGAGCCACGGGCCGGGAACAGGCTTGGCGGCCGCCGCGGCGGCCGGCTTCGCCTTGGCGGCGGCGTTCTGGGCCGCAATCGGCTGGATGCCCAGGGCCAGCAGCGGAAGAACAAGAGCGAAGCGGCGCAGCGCGCTGAAGGGGAAACGCATGACCCGGCTATAGGCGCGGCGAAGGTGAAGGGCCAGTGAATAGGCCGAACCCAAAAAGCAGAAGGGGGCGGTTTCCCGCCCCCTTCGCATGTTTGCCGTGATGGACAGACTACCACTTGAAGCGGACAGTCGCCCCATAGGTGCGCGGCTGGTTCGGATAGGCTGAAACCGAGCCCGACTGCGCGACCGAGTCGAAGATCTGCACCAGATAGCGATTGTTGGTGAGGTTGCGGCCCCACAGGCTGAACTCGATCCCGTTCATCATCGCATAGCTGATCGAGGCGTTGATCTCGCTCACTTCGCGGGTGAACGGACGCGCCGCGTCGAAGGCCGGCTGGTAGGAGACCACCTGGCCCAGGGCATTGCGCTGGATGAAAGCTGGCAGGCCTTCGGCGATCTGGACTTCGGATTCGTAGTGCCAGTCACCGCGCAGGATCACACGGTCGCCATTGCCCAGTTCCTTGTTCCACTGCGCCCCGATGGTGGTCGACAGCCCCGGAATGCCGGCCGGACGGGTGCCCGACAGGTCACCCACCGCCGATGCGGCGAAGCTGTCATACTTCGGATCGAGATAGACCAGCGACAGGTTGAGGCTGAGCTCCTCGGTCGGCTTGACCATGCCGTCGAACTCGATGCCATAGGTCGACTGCTTGCCGGCATTGGCCAGGGCAAAGCCGGTGCCGGTGAAGACGTTCGACTGGAAGCCCGTGATGGTCTGCTTGAACAGCGTCAGGTTGGCGGTGGCGATGCCCCAATTGGCCTTGATGCCGAGTTCGAACACTTCGGCATTTTCAGGCCCGGCATAGCGCGAACCGGTGGTCAGGTTCGGCACAGTCAGCCCGGCGGTGCGCAGAGCAGCCAGATCGCTGGCCAGCGGACGGCTATCGCGCGAGAGATTGAACGAGCTCGCCTTGAAGCCAGTCGCATAGGACAGATAGGTATTGACCGTATCGGTGATTTCCCAGGCCAGGCGCGCGGTCCAGGTCCACTTGCCATCGCGGGTCTGCCCGTTCTCGACCGCGTTCGGGATGTTGAGGAACGGCGGCAGGAACTGCAGCGGACGCAGGCCGAGCAGCGGATTTACCGCCGGGTTGGTCGCGTTGGCATTGGCGAAGGTGGTCGCACCGCTGACGATCGCGCTGTAGATCGCCGGCTGGGCCACGGCGAACCCGCCAATCTGGGTCGCATTGGCCGGAGCACCCAGGCCAAGCGCCGTGCCGACCTGCTGCGCGATCACAGTGTTGCGGATCACGCCGCCACCGATCGCCACGAAGTCCAGCGCCGAGAAGGTATCGGTGCTGACGGTGTTGGTGACGACGTCCTTGCGGTCCTTGGTGTAGTTGCCGCCCAGCGTCAGGGTCAGCTTGTCACCCAGCTTGACGTCGAAGTTGCCGAAGATCGACCAGGCCTGGTTGTCCATCCGCAGGTCATCGAACATGCCCTGCCCGGCGCGCTGGAAGGTGTTCACCGGAACACCCAGGATCAGCGTTTCCAGCTGGGTCACCGCCCCGCCCGACAGCAAGTTCACATAGGGGCGGAACTGCGTGCCATAGGTCAGCGTGTTCTTGTACTTGACGTTCTCGTCATAGAAGAACCCGCCCACCATCAGGTCGAACATATCGAGGAAGTTGGCGTTCAGGCGCAGTTCCTGCGTGAAGGTGCCGATGTCCACATCGCCGACGTTCTGGCCGATCAGGTCGGCACTGGTGAAGTCGGAGTCCTGGTTGGTCAGGCTCGAGCTGTTGCGATAGGCGGTGATCGAGGTCAGCTTGAGCGGGCCAACCTGGTAATCGACCTGGCCCGAAAGGCCCCAGTTCTCGATCTTGTTCGACGAGGGGAAGTTCGTATAGGCCACGTCGGCAAACGGCGTGGCCGAATTGTTGACCCGGCCGCCAATCGCCTCGATCGCGGTGGTCGCGCCCGAGCGGCGAACATTGACGACGGCGCAGCATACTTCGTCGATCTTGTCGTAATCGGCGATCAGGCGAACCTTCAGCGCGTCGCTGGGTTCGAACTTCAGCTGGCCGCGGACGAACCAGCGGTCACGCTCGTTGGCCTTGCCATTGTAGCCAAGGTCGGTGACGTAGCCATCGCGCTTGTTGATCCCGGCCGAGACACTGGCGGCGATGTTGTCGGTCAGCGGGCCGGTAACATAGCCCTTGAGGACCATGGCGTCATAATTGCCATAGCTGGCTTCGACGCTGCCCTTGAACTTGAACGAAGGCTCACGGGTGACCATCGATATCACGCCGGCGCTGGCGTTCTTGCCGAACAGGGTAGACTGCGGGCCGCGCAGCACTTCGACACGCTGGACATCGGGCAGGTCGCCGATCTGGGCGGCGGTGCGGCTGCGATAGACGCCATCGACGAACACGCCGACCGAGGGCTCGATGCCCGGATTGTTGGCCCCGTTGCCGAAGCCGCGGATGATGAAGTTGGTGTTGGCGCTCGACTGGAGCTGGGTGACGCGCAGCGCCGGGACCAGGGTCTGCAGGTCCTTCAGGTCGCGGATCTGGGCGCGCTCGATCGTTTCGGCAGTGGTGACCGAGACGGCCACCGGCACGTCCTGCAGCGTCTGTTCACGCTTGGTCGCGGTAACGACAATCTCGTTGCCTTCGCCTTCTGCGGCCTCGGGCGCGTCGGGGGCTGGCTGGGCCTCCTCCTCGATCGGCGCTTCCTGAGCGTATGCGGTTGCGGGAAGGGCGGCGGCGCCAAGCAGCAGGGCGCGGATCAGATGCTTTCTCATGGCGGGCGCCTCTAGCGGCAACGAAACAAAATACCAATACCGCACAAGATACCGATTCACTTGCCCGGAAGCCCCCTTTCGGCTAGGGGCGCGCCAGCAAATGTTGCGGCGCAGCAAAATCGCCGCCCTCTCCTGACCCGAAAGCCTACCGAATGTCCGCCCCGCTGCCGCTGCGCAATATCGCCATTATCGCCCACGTCGACCACGGCAAGACCACGCTGGTTGACCAGCTGTTTCGCCAGTCCGGCACCTTCCGCGACAACCAGCGCGTCGAAGAGCGGGCGATGGATTCGAACGACCTCGAGAAGGAGCGCGGGATCACCATTCTGGCCAAGTGCACCTCGGTCGAATGGAACGGCACCCGCATCAACATCGTCGACAC
>DKII01000031.1:0-9469 GCA_002454125.1 Novosphingobium sp. UBA6722 | reverse complement strand
GGCCACGCGGACTTCGGCGGTGAGGTTGAGCGTATCCTCAGCATGGTCGACGGCGTGATCCTGCTGGTCGACAGCTCGGAAGGCGCGATGCCGCAAACCAAGTTCGTGACCGGCAAGGCGCTTGCGCTGGGCCTGCGTCCGATCGTGGTCGTCAACAAGATCGACCGCCCGGACGAGCGCATCCAGGAAGTGCTCGACGAAGTGTTCGACCTGTTCGTCAGCCTCGATGCCAGCGACGACCAGCTTGACTTCCCGGTGCTCTATGCGTCGGGCCGCAACGGCTATGCCAACGAAGATCCGAACCTGCGCGAAGGCACACTGACTCCCCTGTTCGAGAAGATTGTCGAGCACGTCCCTGCCCCGGCGGCCGACGTCGATGGCGAGTTCAAGTTCCTCGTCACCCTGCTTGATCGCGACAACTTCCTCGGCCGCATCCTGACTGGCAAGGTCCAGTCGGGCACCGTCAAGGTCAACTCGCCGATCCACGCGCTCGATTCCGAAGGCAAGATCGTCGAAAGCGGCCGCGCCTCGAAGCTGATGGCGTTCCGCGGACTTGAGCGTGTTCCCGTCGAGGAAGCCCGCGCCGGTGACATCATCTCGATCGCCGGCCTGACCGAAGCAACCGTTGCCAACACCATCTGCGATCCTTCGGTCACCGAACCGCTGCATGCCCAGCCGATTGACCCGCCGACCCTGTCGATGCGCTTCGCCGTCAATGACAGCCCGATGGCCGGCCGCGAAGGCAGCAAGGTCACCAGCCGCATGATCCGCGACCGCCTGTTCCGTGAAGCGGAATCGAACGTCGCGATCCGCGTGACCGAATCCGCCGACAAGGACAGCTTCGAAGTGGCCGGCCGCGGCGAACTGCAGCTGGGCGTGCTGATCGAAACGATGCGCCGCGAAGGCTTCGAGCTTGGCATCAGCCGCCCGCGCGTGCTGTTCCGCGAAGAAGGCGGCCAGCGCACCGAGCCTTATGAAACCGTCGTGATCGACGTGGACGACGAACACTCGGGCACGGTCATCGACAAGATGGCGCTGCGCAAGGCGGAAATGACCGACATGCGCCCCTCGGGCGGCGGCAAGACCCGCATCACGTTCTCGGCCCCCAGCCGCGGGCTGATCGGCTACCACGGTGAATTCCTGTCCGACACGCGCGGCACCGGGATCATGAACCGCCTGTTCGAGAAGTACGGCCCCTACAAGGGTCCGATCGAAGGCCGCCAGAACGGCGTCCTCATCTCGAACTGCGCTGGTGAGGCCGTGGGCTATGCGCTCAACAGCCTGGAAGATCGCGGCGTGCTGTTCGTGCGTCCGCAGGACAAGATCTATGAGGGCATGATCATCGGCGAAAACGCCAAGCCCGAAGACCTTGAAGTCAACCCGATGAAGTCGAAGCAGCTGACCAACTTCCGCTCGACCGGCAAGGATGACGCGATCCGCCTCACCCCGCCCCGGATCATGACGCTGGAACAGGCCATCGCCTACATCGACGATGACGAAATGGTCGAAGTCACCCCGCAGTCGATCCGCCTGCGCAAGGCGATCCTTGATCCGCACGAGCGCAAGAAGGCGTCGCGCAAGAAGGAACTGGCGTAACCCCTATGGCACAATCAGGCTCGCTGCCTGGTGCAGCGTCAGCCGCGCCATTCGCCGCCCTTCCCGCTCCGCTTGCCGCCGCGCTGACCGCGCGGGGCTACGCCGATCTCACTGCCGTCCAGGCCGCCGTGATCGAGCCCGAGGCCCTGGGCCGCGACCTCGTCGTCTCGGCCCGCACCGGCTCGGGCAAGACCGTCGCCTTCGGCCTCGCCATGGGCGCGGCGCTGCTGGCGGATGACCAGTTGCCGCGCGCTGCAGCGCCACTGGCCCTGATCGTCGCCCCGACCCGCGAACTCGCGCTGCAGGTCAGCCGCGAGCTGACCTGGCTGTTCGCCGGGACCGGCGCCACCGTCACCACCTGCGTCGGCGGCATGGACCCGTCGCGCGAGCGCCGCGCGCTCTACCAGGGCGCGCATTTCGTGGTTGGCACCCCGGGCCGCCTGCGCGATCACCTCGAACGCGGCGCGCTGGACCTCTCCGCGCTCAGCTTCGTGGTCCTCGACGAGGCAGACGAGATGCTCGACATGGGCTTCCGCGAAGACCTCGAGGAGCTGCTCGACGCCACCCCCAGCGAGCGCCGCACCCTGCTGTTCTCGGCCACCTTGCCGAAGCCGATCGTCGCGCTGGCCAAACGCTATCAGCACGATGCCCTGCGCATCTCCACGGTCGGCGATGAACAGGGCCACGGCGACATCGCCTACCAGGCGGTCACCGTCTCGCCCTCCGACATCGAGAACGCGGTGGTCAACCTTCTGCGCTTCCACGAGGCGGAAACCGCGATGCTGTTCTGCGCCACGCGCGACAATGTCCGTCACCTCCACGCCACCCTGGTCGAACGCGGCTTTGCGGCCGTCGCCCTCTCGGGCGAGCACAGCCAAAACGAGCGCAACCAGGCGCTGCAAGCCCTGCGCGACAAGCGCGCCCGGGTCTGCGTCGCGACTGACGTTGCTGCACGCGGCATCGACATCGCCTCGCTCAGCCTGGTCATCCACGTGGAGATTCCGCGCGATGCCGAGGCGCTCCAGCACCGCTCGGGCCGCACCGGCCGGGCCGGCAAGAAGGGCACCGCCGTCCTGATCGTCCCCTACCCGCGCCGCCGCCGGGTCGAGATGATGCTGCGCGGCGCCCGGATCGACGCGCAGTGGATGGATGTCCCTGGCCCCGACCAGATCCGCGCCCAGGATCACGAACGCCTGATCGCCACGTTGACCGCGCCGATCGAGCCGAGCGAGGCCGAGAGCGAATTGGCCGGCCGCCTGCTCGCCACCATGGGCCCGGAAGACCTGGCGCTCGCGCTGGTCCGCGCCCACGCCAGCCGCCTGCCCGAACCCGAAGAGCTGATCGACATGTCGGCCCGCACCAAGCCTTCGGGCGAAGCGCGGCCGGTCCATCACCGCGAAGGGTTTGACGATACCGTCTGGTTCCGCATGGACATCGGCCGCCGCCACAACGCCGATCCGCGTTGGCTGCTGCCGCTGCTGTGCCGACGCGGCCACGTGACCCGCAACGAGATCGGCGCGATCCGGATCACGCCGAACGAGACCTTCTTCCAGATCCCCCGCGCGATCGAGGCCAAATTCCGCGCCGCCGTCGCCCGCACCGCCAATCCCGGCAGCGAGGATGAGAGCGGGATCACCATCGACCTCTCCCCCGAAACCCCGCGTGACGCCGCCCGCGAAAACCGCCCCCGCACCGACCGCGGCAACGATCGGGGTCCACGTCCGGGTGGTCCCGGCGGCCCAGGCGGGGCCCCGCGCGGCCGTCCGCCATTCAAGGGCAAGCCCGGCGGCCACGCCAAACCGCACCGCAAGGGCCCGCGACGGGCCTGAACCGCGCATTTTCGCGTATTTTGACTGCAACAACGCCGCCCGGCTCGACGCGAATGCGCCGAGTCGGGCGGAGTTAGTTGATGAAACACATCCGCACGGCCTTATCCGCGCGCATCAAACTGCCTGAACAAGCGCGTCCGCAGCCGCACCTTGCGCATTTCAACGATTAGAAAGAGCCAGCGCGAATGTAGCGGCTCGACGCGATGTAGGAAAATGCGGCCCGCCTTCAGGCCGGGCTGCGAGGTTCTTAATGGTCCGAAATGTTGGGGGATCGGGGCGCGCAATCCTCGTTCCGGATGCGGCAGGCTTCGCGGAATGACACCAGCATTCGCTCCCCTTCATCCCATAAGGCCAGACGCAAACTGGCCCAAGCCTCCAGGGCCGTGAACCGGTTCAGACCGCGCAGCTGGGGGTGCTTTTCCAGCACCTCAGGCAAGCGATAAAACGGAATTCTGCTAGCCAGGTGATGGACATGATGGATCCCGATGTTTCCGGTGAACCAGCTCAATATCGGCGGCAAATCGAGGTACGAGCTGCCGTGCAGCGCCGCATCATGGAATGACCAATCGGCAGCGTGATCCCAATGCGCCTCCGGGAACTGGTGTTGGATGTAGAACAGCCAGACACCCAGTGATGCGGCGCTGATCAACACCGGAAAGAATACCATGGCCGTGACGCCGAAGCCCCACAGGAAAGCCGGTATGGCCAATACCAGTGCAGTCGCCAGATTGGTTGCGATTGCGCTGCCCCAGTAAATTGACCCTTCTTTCATCAAGCCGATCGGCAGCCGGTGGCGCAGAAGAAACAGGTATGCCGGGCCAAAGCCCAACAGAACCACGGGATGGCGGTACAAGCGGTAGAAAAACCGCTGCAGCGGCGTGCGCTCCAGATATTCACGCACCGTGAGGGTGTCGATATCGCCGAACCCGCGCGCATCCAGATTGCCTGTAGCTGCGTGATGCAGCGCGTGCGAACGCCGCCAGCAATCATAAGGCGTCAGCGTCAAAACGCCCAGCGCCCTACCCAACCAGTCATTGCTCGACCGGCTGCGCAGGAACGCGCCATGGCCGCAATCGTGCTGGATGATGAACAGCCGCAGCAGGAACAAGCCCGCCAGCGGCGTTGCCCCGAGCGCGAGGTAATAGCCTGCCGCTGTCGCACTCGCGATCAGCGCGAACAAAGTCAGAAACGGGATCAGCGTAACCGCCAATTCCCATGCGCTTCGGCGTAGCTGCGGGTCGCGAAACGCCTGCAGATCGCGCATCAGCCTGCGTGGATCGATCGGCGCGGGGGCAGTGTTATCGCGGGCGTCGAGGAAGGTCGATTGGTGTTCAATTGCGTTCACACCTCGATCGCTAAATGCCTCCGCCGCAGTTGTCACGTGCGTTTGCAGGTTGTTCGCAATGATTATCCGATGAGAATCGCAACGGTTGCGCTTGAAGCACTGCTCAGTGCCGCATTGCCGGAAACGGACGGTAGATCGCCAGGCCGGAAGTGCTGCGGTGAGGAAGCTGGACCCCGGATCAAGTCCGGGGTGACGGGAATGATGGAACGGAGCGAGAGCCCCGCCCCAAAGCCCGTATCCACATCCCTGCCCTCACCCTTGCCGCAACCGAGCCTCAGTCCTAGAGCTTCACTCCGCCGAACCCACGCCGGAGAATGCCATGAAGCGCGCGACCATCCTCCTTTCCGCCAGCCTCACCCTGCTTGCCCAGCCCGCCCTGGCGCAGGAGCAGCCGGGTAAGCTCCGCCCCGTCGCCGAGCAGATCGGTGCAGGTGGACGGCCCGCTGGCGCGCCGTGGTCGCGTAGTCCGGTCTATGCCCGCAATGGCATGGCGGCGACCGCCCATCCACTGGCGACGCAGATCGCGCTCGATGTGCTGAAGGCGGGCGGCAATGCGGTTGACGCGGCGATTGCGGCCAACGCCGCGCTGGGGCTGATGGAGCCGACCGGCAATGGCATCGGCGGCGATCTGTTCGCGATCATCTATGATCCCAAGACCGGCAAGCTCCACGGCCTGAACGGGTCGGGCCGCAGCCCCAAGGCGCAGACGCTGAAGCAGCTGAAGGCCAAGCTGGGCGATGCGAAAAGTCTGCCGCCGCTGGGTCATCTCTCCGTCACCATTCCCGGCACGGTCGATGCCTGGTTCACCATGCACCAGCGCTTCGGCAAGCTGCCGATGAAGGACGTGCTGGCGCCGACGATCCGCTATGCGCGCGAAGGCCACCCGGTCGCCCCGGTGATCGCCGAGTATTACCGCCGCGCCTTCCGCAACTTCGATCGCAATGCCGACAAGTTCGATTTCACCAATGCCCGCGCCACCTGGTTCGCGAACGGCGCGCCCAAGGCGGGCGAGGTGTTTCGCAATCCGGACCTGGCCAATACGCTGGAGCGGATCGGACAGAACGGGCGCGATGAATTCTACCGCGGGCAGAGCGCCAAGGTGATGGTCGATTACCTGAAGCGGCAGGGCTCGGCCTATAGCCTCGAGGACTTTGCCGCCCACCGCAGCGACTGGTTTGAGCCGGTCTGCGTGGCCTATCGCAAGGGCTATGAGCTGTGCGAGCTGCCGCCCAACACGCAGGGCTTCGCCGCGCTGCAGATGGTCAGCATCCTCAAGAACGTCGACCTGGCGCAGTGGGAGCGCGGCAGCCCGCAGGTGCTGCACTATATCACCGAGGCCAAGCGGCTGGCCCATGCCGACGTGGCAAAGTTCTATGCCGATCCGGGCTTTGCGCCCTTCCCGCTCGATCTGCTGTCGGACGAATATGGCAAGAAGCGCTTTGCCCTGATCGATCCGAACAAGGCGACGCCCGAGTTCGCACCGGGTGAGCCGAAGCCTGAACCCAAGCTCGATGGGCCGGGCGACACCACCTACATGACCGTGGTCGACAAGGATGGGCTGATGGTCAGCCTGATCCAGTCCAACTTTCGCGGCATGGGCAGCGGGCTGACGCCCGACGGGCTGGGCTTCATGTTCCAGGATCGGGGCGAACTTTACAGCCTCGATCCCAAGCACGCCAATGCCTATGCGCCCGGCAAGCGCCCGTTCCAGACGATCATCCCGGCCTTCGTGAAGAAGGATGGCCAACCCTTTATGACGCTGGGGCTGATGGGCGGCGGAATGCAGCCGCAGGGCCATGTGCAGGTGCTGATCAACCTGGTCGATTACGGCATGAACCTGCAGGAAGCCGGCGATGCCGCGCGGCTGAACCACGAAGGCGGGCGCGAGCCGACCGAGCCATCGACCGGCCCCTCGATCGACCCGCTCGGCACGCTTTATGTCGAAGCCGGCATTCCGGCCGAGACCGTCGCGGCGCTGAAGGCGATGGGCCACAAGGTAGAGGTGGTGAAGGACGGGGCGATGTTCGGGGGCTATCAGGCCATCGCCCGCGATCCCAAGACCGGCGTGCTGACCGGCGCGACCGAAATGCGCAAAGACGGGCAGGCGCAGGGGTACTAAGCCTGCCCACCTGCACCGGATCTGCACAACAAGCACAAGGCTGCGCCAGCACGGCCTGCGCTGCGCCGGGTTAGACACTCTCCTGTCATCAGGGGAGATTTCGCATGTCGGCAGTTTATCGCCACGGGTTCTGGTTCAAGCTGGTGCTGGCCGCTGCGCTGGTCGGGCTGGCGGACCGGGTGTTCTATCAGGGCGGGCACAGCCACGGTTGGCTTGGCCTGTTCGGCGCGGCCCTGGCGATGGCGGCGGTCCTCGCCCTGCCGGCGCTGCGGCATGACCGGCGGGCGCTCGCCGCCCTCGCCGTGGCACTGGCGATGGCCGGGGCCATGGCAATCGACGCCACGATCCTGCCGTTCGTGCTGTTCTGGGTGGCACTGGGTCTGGCGATCCTGCTGCCCGGCACGGGGCGGTTCGATGATGGCTGGCGCTGGGCGCAGCGGCTGTTCGCCCACGGCTTCAAGGCGCTGTTCGGGCCGCTGATCGACCTGTTCAAGCTGGCCCGCAGCCACCGCCGCAAGCCCCAGGCGGTCGCCGGCCTGCGCCGCACGCTGCCCGCGCTGGTCCTGCCGCTGGCGGGATCGGCGGTGATCCTGCTGCTGTTCGCTTCGGCCAACCCGGTGATCGAACAGTTCTTTGCCAGCCTCTCACTGCCCTTTCCCGATGATACCCTGTTCGAGCGGCTGTTCTTCTGGACCTTCGTGGCGGTCGTCACCTGGGGCGTGCTGCGACCGCGCCGCAGCCGGCCATTCTTTGGCACCTTCGATGGGTCGGGCGATCTGGCCCTGCCCGGGGTCAGCCCGACTTCGGTGTTGCTCAGCCTGCTGGCCTTCAACCTGATCTTTGCGGTTCAGAACGCGATGGATCTGGCCTGGCTGTGGGGGCTGGTGCCGCTGCCACAGGGCATGACGCTGGCCGACTATGCTCACCGCGGAGCCTATCCGTTGATCGCTACGGCCCTGCTCGCCGCGCTGTTCGTGCTGATCACGCTACGCCCGGGTTCGCAGACCGCAGCCAGCCCGCTGGTGCGCCGCCTGGTCATGCTGTGGATCGCGCAGAACGTGGTGCTGGTCGCCTCCGCCATGCTGCGGCTCTACGATTACATCGACGCCTATTCGCTGACCCGGCTGCGAATTGCGGCGCTGGCTTGGATGGGGCTGGTCGCGCTCGGCCTGGGTCTGATCCTGTGGCGGCTGCTGAAGGAGAAGTCCGCCGCCTGGCTGATCAATGCCAACTGCGGCGCGGCGGCCCTGCTGCTGGGCGTTTACGCCTTCATCGATACCGGCGCGATCGCGGCGCAGTGGAACGTGCGCCACGCCCGCGAGGTCGACGGCAGCGGCGCGGTGCTCGACCTGTGCTATCTGGCGGAGCTTGGCCCTGCGGCGCTGCTGCCGCTGATCGAGCTGGAGCAGCGCCCGCTCGATCCCATGCTGCACCAGCGGGTGAAAATGCTGCGCACGCTGGTGCAGTACCGCCAGGGCCAGATCCTGGCCGAGGGCGGCTGGACCTGGCTTGGGCAGCAGCGACTGGCCCAGGCCGAGCGACAGGTCGGGCCGGTGCGGACCTATCCGGGCGAGCGCTATGACTGCTCAGGCGTGCCTTATGATCCCGCGGCCAAGGCCGGTTGACCTTCCCGCCGGAACCGCCACAAGGCAAGGCCATGACCCGCCGCGTCCTGATCGTCGACGATGACCCGCATATCCGCGAGGTGCTGGTCTTCGCCTTCGCCAAGGCCGGGATCGAGACGGCGCAGGCCGAGGATGGCGAGGCGGCGCTGGCGACAATAGCCCAGGGCACGCCGGACCTGGTGGTGCTGGACATCAACATGCCGCGGATGGACGGACTGGAAGTCTGCCGCCGGCTGCGCGCCCAGGGCGACTTGCCGATCCTGTTCCTCTCCAGCCGCGATGACGAGCTTGACCGCGTGCTGGGGATCGAGCTGGGGGCCGATGACTATGTCGTGAAGCCCTTTTCCCCGCGTGAGGTCGTGGCCCGCGCCCAGGCGATCCTGCGGCGCTCTGCCCGCGATGCCGCACCCGTGGCCGAGCCAATGGGGCGCGGCGGGCTGAGCCTCGATCTCGATGGCTGGGCCGCGCGCTGGCAGGGGGAGGACGTGGCGCTGACCGTGACCGAGTTCACCCTGCTGCGCATCCTGGCGGCTGCCCCGACCCGCTTCTTCAGCCGCGACGAGTTGATCGACCGGCTGCACGGACCGGGCTTTGCGATCACCGACCGGACGATCGACAGCCACGTCCGCAACCTGCGCCGCAAATTCGCCGAAGCGGGATGTGACAGCCTGGTCGAAACGCGCGCCGGCGTGGGTTACCGCCTCGGCCCCTGCATCCCGGCATGATCGCGAGTTTGCGCAGCCTGGCCTTGCGGCTCTGGCCGGTGCCACGGCTGCGCTGGCTGCTGTTCGGGACGCTGCTGTTCGTTGCCGCGCTCCCCGGCATCGCTGCGCTGGGCCTGCGGGTTTACGAGAACGCCCTGATCCGCCGCACCGAGGCCGAGCTGACCGCGCAGAGCGCTGCAATTGCCGCCAGCGCCGCGCTGCTGTGGCCAGGCCCGGCGGCGGCCGCGCCG
>DKII01000103.1:3549-4687 GCA_002454125.1 Novosphingobium sp. UBA6722 | reverse complement strand
TGATTGCCGATGCCAAGACCGACAAGGTCCTGGGCGTCTGGGCGATCGCCTCGGTCGCTGGCACGATGATTGCCGAAGCCGCTCTGGCGATGGAATTCGGGGCGACGTCGGAAGACATCGCCTATACCTGCCATGCCCACCCGACCCACAGCGAAGCGGTGAAGGAAGCGGCCATGGCGGTAACGGGCAAGCCGATCCACATCTGAGCGGCCGCGCCGCGCCCGCCCGGAAAACCCCGGAAGCCATTGCCATTTAAGCGCGTTTGTGTCCCAATGCCTTGGCAAGGGGGCAGGCGATGGCGCGTTGGTCACCAGGGCGGATCGGATGGACAGCAGCGGCCGGCGCGCTGGCGCTGGGCGGCTGTGACAAGCTTCCCGAGGCTGAGCGCGGCGCCCCGCCCCGCGCCAACGACGCGATCGAGCTGGAAGCGCAGAACTCGGTAATCGCCGTGCCGGTCGAGATCGGGCTCGACCAGATTCACGCTGCACTTGAACGCGCGGTGCCGCGCCAGCTCTGGACCATCGACGAGCGCGGCCAGACCTGCATCGCCTCAGACAAGGTCAAGGTGCTGGTGGTCCGGATCAAGACGCCCAAGATCAAGTGCGACCTGGTGGGCGAGGTGACGCGCGGGCCGCTGGGCCTGTCGGGCCGGGGGCGCGATCTGGTCATCACCATGCCGATCCGCGCCACGGTCCGCGCCAAGCGGATCGCAGGGATCATCGAGCAGGAAACCGCCACGGCCAGCGCCCAGGTCCGCGGCGTTGTGCGGCTCGACATGGGGTCCGACTGGTCACCGCGCGGGCGGATCGAGATCGACTACAACTGGACGCGCGAGCCGGGGATCGATTTCCTGGGTCAGCGGATCAAGTTCACCGGTCCGGCCGACGCCAAGCTAAAGGGCGTGGTCGCACGGCTGGAACGGACTCTGCCGGGTGAGCTCGCCAAGCTGGGCGTGCGGCAGCAGGTTACCCAATCCTGGCGCCAGGCCTTCACTTCGCTCAACCTCAACCGCGCCAACCCGCCGGTGTGGATGCGGATCGCCCCGCAAGAACTGCAATATGGTGGCTATGCCGTGCGCGGACGGCGGCTGATCCTGCGGCTCGGCATGGCGGCGCGGACCGAGACCTTTGTCGGGGCA
>DKII01000103.1:315-3481 GCA_002454125.1 Novosphingobium sp. UBA6722 | reverse complement strand
CCCCTGCCGTGCCGCTGCCGCCGGTCCGGCCGATGACCACCGAACCCGGCGCGATGCAGTTCTTCATCCCGGTCATCGCCGACTATGCCCAGCTTGAACCGGTGGTGCAGAAGGCGCTGGTCAAGCGCGCCGCCCGGCCGTTCGATCTGCCCGGGATCGGTCCGGTCAACGCCAGGTTCGGCAAGGTCACGATCTATGGCACCACCGGCAACCGAATTGCCGTGGGGGCCGGCTTTACCGCGCGCGACGCGGCCGGGCGGCTGCCCGAGACTGCGGGAACGCTCTGGCTGACCGCGCTGCCGGTCAATCCGCCCGACAGCCGCGAGGTCCAGTTCCGCGAGCTAAAGGTTGCGGGCGTGACCAATGGCAAGGTGACCGACCTTCTGCTCCAGCTGGCCAATGCTCCGGCGATCTCGCAGACCATTGCCGGCGCGCTCTCGCAGAACTTCTCGCGCGATTATGATGCGTTGCTGGGCAAGATCGGCCGGGCGATCGATACCCAGCGCGAAGGCCGGCTGGTGATCCGCGCCCGGATCGACAATGTCCGCACCGAACCGCTCCGCGCTGCCGGTCGCGGGCTTTACCTGCCGGTCTGGGGCACCGGGACAGCCGCGATCGAAGTCCAGCCGCGCTAGAGCCGTCCTTCCACACCAAATTGCAGGTTCGCCTTGCGATAATCGCCGCGCGCAGGCCATAGGCTCGGCATGGCTCGCCGCACGCTCATGCACAACTACGCCCGCTGGCACATCTGGCTGGGCTGGCTGGTTGCCGTGCCGCTGCTGTTCTGGACCGTCTCGGGTCTGGTCATGGTCGCCCGCCCGATCGAGGAGGTGCGCGGCCACACCCTGCATGTCGAGCACAAACCGGTCCCGGTCCGCGTGCAGCTGGGCGGCGCGGCGGGTGACACGCTGATCCGCGAGGGCAAGATCCTCGACCAGCGCGGCCGCTCGGTGCTGATCGCCACTTTCATGGATGGCACGGTCCACCGCATCGACCTCGGCGCGCCGGGTCAGACCATGCTGGCCCCGGTTGATGCGGCCGAGGCCCGCGCCGCGGTGCGCCATGCGATCAAGGGCGGGGACAAGGTCGCCTCGCTCAAGCTGTTCCCAGCCGAACAGTCGCCGCCCGATTTCCGGAAGCCCATTGCCGCCTGGCAGGTCACCCTGGCCGATGGCACCCACGTCTATGTTGGCCGCGACACCGGCGAGATCGAGGCGATCCGCACCGGTTGGTGGCGGTTCTATGATTTCATGTGGGGGCTCCACATCATGGACCTCGAAACCCGCGAGGATACCCACCATCCGCTGCTGATCGGCTTTGCCGCGCTGGCGTTGGCTTCATGCCTGCTGGGCACGGTCCTGCTGTTCCGCCGGCGCCGCGCGATCAAGCGCACCGTGGCCAACTGACGCCCGCCGGGCTATCGTTTCATTTCTGCCAGATCAGGAGAATACCCCCATGTCCAAGGCCCTCACCGTCAAGCTGACTGGCGATGAAATCGAAATGCTGGTCGATGCGCTGGAGGTCGATCTGGAAGGCTATGTCGAAGCCGCCAAGGAAGCCCGCGCCAACAACAAGCGCGACGATGTGAACACCTTCACCGAAGCCGCGACGCGGATCCAGGCGCTGATGACCAAGCTGCAGGACCTGATCGAGGACTGATCCGGCGATGGCCGGCGCTCGTCTGCCTTTGGCCACACTCGCTGCGCTGGTCGTGCCGGTTGTGGCTGGCCTCAGCTGGATGGTAGCAGGCGGCGCGCCGATGGCCTGGATTGCGGTCAATGCTGGTGCACTGGCACTGGGTCTTGCCCTGGCAGCCATGCTGCCCATGCCGCAGCGTGCGGATGGGGTCACCCTGCTAGCCGCAGCCATTGTGGCAGCGCTGTTCGTAACGGCGTTCGCTGGAACGTCGGTGGATGGGGTGGCTCGCTGGGTCACCCTCGGCCCGATCCGCCTCCATGTCGGCTATCTGCTGTTGCCATTGCTGGCGGTTCTGGCCACGCGCCTCGCTTCTGCCCGCGCGGTCGCGCTGCTGGTCCTGGCGCTGCTAGCAACGCTGCTGCAGCCTGACCGGGCTGCGACTTTCGCCATTGTGGCCACACTCGCGGCGCTGGCGCATGTCCGGCGCGACCGGGCCAGCTTTGTCGGCTTGATTGTCGCCATCGCCGGCGGAAGCGCGGCATTCGCTACACATGATTCACTGGCACCAGTGCGCTGGGTCGAAGCGGTCCAGGACGATGCCTGTCAGGTTCAGCCTGTCGCAGGCCTAGCCCTGACCCTCGCAACGCTTGCCCCGTTGTTGGTGCTGCGCGGCCAGGGAGCAAACGCGCTCCCGCTGGCCGCCTTTCTTGTCGCCGCTGGCCTGATGGCCTTTGCCGGTCCCTATCCCTCGATCCTGATCGGCTATGGCGCCGCACCGATCCTGGGCTTTGGACTGGCGCTGGCGGCGCTGCGCTGCCAAGGCACTGGCCGATGAGCGCGACGATCCCCACCCTGCCCCCGCTGTTCGATCTGCTCGGCACGGCAGTCTTCGCCCTGACCGGGGCACTGCTGGCGGCGCGATTGCGGCAGACCTTCGTGACGATGAGCTTCTTTGCCCTGATCACCGGGGTCGGCGGCGGCTCAATCCGCGATCTGCTGATCGGCGCGCCGGTTTTCTGGGTGCGCGATCCTTGGGTCGCGCCAGTCTGCCTGGGCGTGGCGCTGCTCGCCTGGTTCACCCCGCGCAAATGGTGGGAAGGCACGCTGCTCGAATGGGCCGATGCGGCGGGGCTCGCGGCCTATGCCGTGCTCGGCACGGCCAAGGCGCTGGCCTATGGCCTGCCGCCGGTCCCGGCCGTGCTGATGGGGGTGATCACCGGCTGTGTCGGCGGGATCATCCGCGATGTGCTGGCCGGCCGGCCATCGATCCTGATGCGGCCAGAGCTCTATGTGACGGCGGCGGCGCTCAGCGCAGGCCTTTGTGCCCTTGGGCACGTGGTCGGCCTGCCGCAGGAGCTATCGCTGCCGGTCGCCGCTGTGGCTGGCTTCGCCCTGCGCGGCTGGGCGATCCATTCCGGGCTGGCGCTGCCCGCCTATGGCCGGGACGGCGGCAAGACCCCCTGATAGGTGGCGCGCGGGCGGATCGCCGCCCCGCTTTCGGCTTGCTCGATCGCGTGCGCAGCCCAGC
>DKII01000103.1:0-239 GCA_002454125.1 Novosphingobium sp. UBA6722 | reverse complement strand
CAGCCGATCGAGCGGCCGATCGCGAACAGCCGGAACGGCGCATCGGCGGGCAACCCGTGCCGGCGCGTGATCGCCTGCAAGGCGAAATCGATGTTCGGCATAGCCCCGGTCGCCTCTGCCACCGCCTGGCGCAGCGCGACCAGCACCGGGTCCAGTTCCAGCCCTTCCAGCAAGCACCGCGCGCGCGGATCGCCGCTGGGGTAAAGCGTATGGCCAAATCCGGGCAGACCGTGCCCGCG
>DKII01000073.1:41092-52121 GCA_002454125.1 Novosphingobium sp. UBA6722 | reverse complement strand
TGCAACGCGGGAGCCATCCACAGACGCTTGTCCGCAGGCTCGTCTGCTGTAGGACTGGGGGCGATGAAACGTTGTTGGGGTGCGATGAACCGATTGGCGCTGGCTGCAATTGCGGCCGCACTGGCGTTTACCCCGGCCCAGGCCCAACGGCGCGACAAGGCGCTTGAATCCGCGCTCCTTGCCCACGTCACCGAACTGGCCAGCGATGCCTATGACGGGCGCGAACCTGGCACCGAGGGCGAGGCAAAGACGCTGCGCTACCTGGGCCAGCAATGGTTCGAAATCGGGCTGGAATCCGGCACCAACGATCCGCGCAATGCCTGGTTTGCCCCGGTCAAGCTGGTCGCGCGGGAGCCGGCTGCGAGCAGCGCGACCTTCTCTCGAAAGGGCCGCCCGCAGTTCGTGCCGCCCGGATCGACCGAGGTTTTCACCTCGGGCAAGCGCACCCTGGTCAACAGCGCGCCGATCCTGTTCGTGGGCAAGGGCACGACCGAGGTCGGGCGGGCCGAACTGGCCGGGCGGATCGCTCTGCTGCTTGATGGCGGCGTTGAAACGTCGGAACGACAGAATGCGCTGCTCAAGGCCGGCGCGGCCGGGGTGATGACCGTACTCGATGGCGAGCGGACGCTGGAGCAGGTTCGGGCTCGCCGGGGCCGCTCGGGCTATGCCCTGGCGACCGAGGAGCTGGGCGGCGATCTTGAAGCGTTCATCACTGCCGAGGGCATCACGCGGGCACTGGCCGGCGGGCCGCTGGATTTCGCGGCGCTCAAGGACCTGGCTGAGCGGCCGGACTTTTCGGCCAAGCTGCTCGATCTGGCGGTGACGCTGGAGGCGACCACTCGCGAAACCCGGATCAACACCCACAACGTGATCGGCCGCCTGCCGGGCCGCCGGCCCGAAAGCGGGGCGGTGCTGCTGCTGGCGCACTGGGACCATTTCGGCGAATGTGCCGCGCCGCCGGCTGAGGACCTGATCTGCAACGGCGCCATCGACAACGCCAGCGGGATCGCCGCCCTGACCGAGATCGCGCGGCGGCTGGCCAAGGGCCCGGCGATGGACCGCGACATCTATTTCCTGGCCACGACTGCAGAGGAAATCGGGCTGCTGGGCGCTGAAGCCTTTGCCGACGATCCGCCGCTGCCGCTGAACCAGATCGTGGCGGCCTTCAATATCGACAGTTTTGCCCTTGCGCCGCGCGGTGCGCCGCTTGGCATTGTCGGGCGCGGGCTGACGCCGCTTGATCCGGGTATCCTGGCGGTGGCCAAGGCACAGAAGCGCAAGGTGGTCGATGGCGATGCTGCCAATGCCTATATCCGCCGCCAGGATGGCTGGGCGCTGCTGCAGCATGATGTGCCGACGGTGATGGTCTCATCCAGTTGGTCGGACCTCGCCCGGGTCGAACGGTTTTTCGATACCGATTACCACCGTCCGGGCGATCAGGTTAAGGCCGGCCTGGACCTGTCGGGGACGGCCGAGGATGTGGCTTTCCACGTTGCATTGGTCCGCCATTTTGCCGACCTGAAGAAGGTTCCACCGCGTTCTAAATGAAGCACTAGCGGCGCGCCGGTAGTGCGTTTACATGGGCCGCCACGAATCTTCCCATCCAGACGCAAAGTGGCACCCATGGACATACCTCTCGGCCTTACCTTCGACGACGTGCTGCTGCGTCCGGCCGAATCCGACATCCTGCCCTCGATGGCCGATACCAGCACGCGGCTGACCGCGCAGATCGGGCTCAACATTCCGGTGATCTCGTCCGCGATGGACACCGTGACCGAGGCCGACATGGCGATCGTCATGGCCCAGCTTGGCGGGATCGGGGTGCTGCACCGCAATCTGACGATCGAGGAACAGGTCGCTGCCGTCCGCGCGGTCAAGCGCTTCGAAAGCGGCATGGTCGTCAACCCGATCACGATCGGCCCCGACGCCAGCCTGGGTGAGGCGCGCGCGCTGATGCAGGCCAACCGCATTTCGGGCATTCCAGTGGTGGAAGCGGGCGGCCGGCTGGTCGGCATCCTTACCAACCGCGACGTTCGTTTTGCCGACAACCCGGCCCAGCCGGTGCGCGAGCTGATGACGCATGAAAACCTGGCGACTGTCCGCCCCGGTGTCAGCCAGGAAGAGGCGCGCAAGCTGCTGCATCAGCGCCGGATCGAAAAGCTGCTGGTGGTGGATGAGAATTTCCATTGCACCGGGCTGATCACGGTCAAGGACATGGAAAAGGCGATCACCTATCCCGACGCGACCAAGGACGCGACCGGACGCCTGCGCGTTGCTGCCGCGACCACGGTTGGCGACAAGGGCTTTGAACGGACCGAGGCGCTGCTGGCGGCCGAATGCGACGTGGTGATCATCGACACCGCGCACGGCCACAACAAGGACGTCGCGCGCTCGGTCGAGCGGGTCAAGAAGCTGTCCAATTCGGCCCAGGTCATCGCCGGCAACGTTGCGACCTATGAAGCGACCCGCGCGCTGATCGATGCCGGGGCCGATGCGGTCAAGGTCGGGATCGGGCCGGGCTCGATCTGCACCACCCGCGTCGTCGCCGGCGTTGGCGTGCCGCAGCTGACCGCGATCATGGAGGCCGCGCGCGCCGCGGCGGACAGCAAGACCCCGATCATTGCCGATGGCGGCCTGCGCACCTCGGGCGATGCGGCCAAGGCGCTCGCCGCCGGGGCCTCGACCATCATGGTCGGCTCGATGCTGGCCGGGACTGAGGAAGCGCCGGGCGAAACCTTCCTGTACCAGGGCCGCGCCTACAAATCGTACCGCGGCATGGGTTCGGTCGGGGCAATGGGCCGCGGCAGCGCGGACCGGTACTTCCAGGGTGACATCAAGGACCAGATGAAGCTGGTGCCTGAAGGGATCGAAGGCCAGGTGCCGTACAAGGGCCACGCCCGCGATGTGGTTCACCAGCTGGTCGGCGGGATCAAGGCGGCGATGGGTTATACCGGCTCAGCCACGATCGAGGACCTGCGCACCAATGCCAACTTCGTGCGCATCACCAACGCCGGGCTCAAGGAAAGCCACGTCCATGACGTGACGATCACCCGCGAGGCGCCGAACTACAAACTGTGACGGGCCGATGACCCCAGGCGCCCGCGTCCAGGCGGCCATCGAGATCCTTGATCTGGTGATAGCGGCTGCCCGCGCCAATGGCGCGCCGGCTGACCGGATCGTCGGCGAATGGTTCCGCACCCGCCGCTTTGCCGGCAGCAAGGACCGCCGCGCAGTGCGGGACCTGGTCTATGCCGCCATCCGCGCCTGCGGGCCGGTGCCGATCAGCGGCCGCGCCGCGATGCTGCGGTTGGCGCAGGACGATCCCAGCCTCGCCGGTCTGTTCGACGGACTGGGCCACGCCCCCGCGCCGATTGCGGCGGAGGAGCCGGTTGCGGCTGGCGGTGTCGCACCGCCTTGGCTGGAGCGGGCCCTGGCCGAAAGCGATATCACCGGCGACGAAGCCCAGGCCCTGCTGGCCCGCGCGCCGCTTGACCTCCGGGTCAACACGCTCAAGGCCGATCGCGCGACGCTGGCGCTGCCTCAGCCGGGTGAACCGGGCCTGGCCGCGCAGAGCCTGCGGCTGCCGCACGGCACGCAGGTGGAAAGCTGGGAAGCCTACACCACAGGCCAGATCGAGGTGCAGGACATCGGCTCGCAGCTGGTTTGCGCGGCGCTGGGCGCGCAGCCGGGTGAACTGGTGATCGATTTTTGCGCCGGGGCCGGCGGCAAGACCCTGGCGCTGGCAGCAGCGATGGACAATCGCGGGCGGCTGATCGCGACCGATACCGATCGGGCGCGCCTTTCCCGGCTGGAACCGCGCGCCTGGCGGGCCGGGGTGACCATCGCCGAAACCCGCCTGCTGGATCCAGGCCGCGAGGCAGAGGCGCTGGCCGACCTGGCTGGGCAGGCCGATGCCGTGCTGGTCGATGCGCCGTGTTCGGGCACCGGGACCTGGCGCCGCAGCCCGGAAGGGCGCTGGCGGCTAACCCCTGACCAGCTTACCCGCTATGCCGCAGTCCAGGCGCGGCTGCTCGATCTTGCCGCAAGCCTGCTGAGGCCCGGCGGCCGGCTGGGCTTTGTGACCTGTTCGCTGCTTGATGTTGAGGGCGCCGGTCAGGCCGCCGGGTTCCTGGCGCGTCACCCCGATTGGTCAGCGCAGGAATTGCACCTTGCTGCAGGAACCCCGCGCGGACCGGGCGTACGGCTGGCACCGGGCCCCGACGGCACGGATGGCTTTTTCGTCGCCTGTTTCCGGAAGACCTGATAACAGGATCGGCGATGTCGAGCCTTCGGGAGCAATTGATGCGATACACCCCTGCCGCGCTTGCGCTGTCCTTGCTGGCGGCAGTCACGGCCAGCGTCAGCCTGTCCGCGCCGCCCGTTCCGCTCGATCCGCGCGCTGCGCTGCTGGTTGCCGATGGCCGCAAGGCGCTTGCCGCTGGCGATGCCAATGCCGCTATCGATGCTTACGAGGCAGCGCTGGTATTCCAGCCTGGCCATGTCGCAATCCTGCTCAACCTGGCCGAGGCAACCCGCAAGCAGGGTCTGCAGGGCAAGGCGCTGCGCTATTACCGTGAAGTGCTGACGACCGAGCCGGCCAATGTCTATGCCCTGTCCGGCGAAGGCATGGCGCTGGCGGAAAAGGGTGCGGTTGAGCGTGCGCGCCGCAACCTGGCCCGGCTTGAGCAGCTTTGCGGAGCAAGCTGCGCCCCGGCCAAGGAGCTGGCCGCCGCAATCCAGCAGGGGCCAACCCCGCAAATTGTGACGGCCGAGGCCGTTCAGGCCAAGCCGACGGTCACGACCAACTAGGCTGCGTCAGATCAGGTCGCGAAACTCGTCAAGCACGGCGCGGTAGACGCGCTTCTTGAACGGCACGATCACCTCGGGCAGCTGCGCTGGCTCCATCCACTGCCACTCGCAAAATTCGGCCGGATCGTGCGCGTCGAGCCGGATGTGGTGATCCTCGCCGGTAAAGCGGGCGAGGACCCAGTGCTGGCGCTGGCCGCGATACCGGCCGCCCCACAATTTCCCCATCAGCTCGTCGGGCAGATCATAGAGCACTTCCTCGCGCGTCTGGGCCAGGATCGCGACATGCTCTTCCAGCACGCCGGTTTCTTCCCACAATTCACGCAGCGCGGCAGTGCGCAGGTCTTCGCCATCGTCGATCCCGCCCTGCGGCATCTGCCAGTAAACCCCGCCCTCGTCGGGCTGGCCGCGCGTATCGATGCGCTTGCCGACAAAGGCCAGGCCAGCGGCGTTGACCAGCATCACCCCCACGCAGGGGCGATAGGGCAGGGCTGCGAAGGGATCGTGGCTCATAGCAGCGCCCTTAGGCGAGAATGCGCCCCAACATCAACTTCGCCTGGGCCAGGATGGCCAGCATATCGGCCTGGGCGCTGGGCACGGCCTTGCGCAGATTGACGAAGCCGTGGACGATGCCCTTCATTTCCATGAAGTGGCACTCCACCCCGGCCGCGGCCAGCGCGGCGGCATAGCGGCGGCCCTGATCGCGCAGCGGATCGAGGCTGGCAGTTACCAGCAGGGTTGGGGGCGAACCGGCTTGATCGCCGTGGATCGGGTAGGCCATCGGGTTGCCGGGTTCAGGCGCGTAGCAATCCATGAACCAGTCCATCGTCTCCTTGGTCAGGAGATAGCCGTCGGCGAACTCGGTCATCGAACCGTCGCTCGATTCGTCGGTCGCTGGGTAGATCGGGATCTGCATGATCACCGGCACCTTGGCCGGCTGCTTGGCCAGGGCCTGCGGCACGACGATGGCGAGGTGCCCGCCGGCGCTATCGCCGATAGTGACGATCCCGGTGATCTCGCGGCCCAGCTTCAGGCCATTGTCGGCCACCCAGCGGGTCGCGGCGATGCAATCCTCGTCCGAGGCGGGGAAGGGATGCTCGGGCGCGAGCGCATAGTGAACCGCGACCACCGGCAGGTCGAGCTCGGCCGCAATCGTGGTGCAGAGCGCGTGGTGCGATTCGAGGTCGCCAATCACGAACCCGCCGCCGTGATAGAACATCACCACCGGCCCTGGGCCGCGGTCGCTGCGCGAATCATAAAGGCGCAGCGGAATGTCCCCGCGGGGGCCGGGGCAGGTCAGATCGGTGATCGTGGCGAGCGGCACGGGATCGGCTTCGACCAGCAGGCCCATCTGCGCATAGGAGGCGCGGGCATCGGCCAGCGGGATCTCGCTCATCTTCGGTCCGCCCATCGCGGCCAGCATGTCCAGCAGGACCTTTACATCGGGGCGGACATAGGGGGCGCTTGGGGGGGTGGCATCGCTCACGTCGGGGAGTCCTCTCTCTTTTGATGATTTAATCGACAGGTTAAGTCGCCTTTTGCCACTTGACTAGCCGCCTTGGCGCTCGTCTTCTGGCGGTGGTTGTCCGGCGCGCAGATTTTCTTGGTTGCCGGGTTGAGGGGCGGGGGACTAGGGCGCTTCGCGAGGACGAGGCGGACCGGTCCGCCTGATGAGGAATACGCATGGCAACGCAACTGGCCGAACCCACCGCTAAGTCTAACGCACCACAGGAATCCGTTGTTGTCCGCTTTGCGGGCGACTCTGGCGATGGGATGCAGCTGACCGGCGGGCAGTTTACCCTGTCGAGCGCGCTGGCGGGCAATGACTTCGCCACGTTCCCGGATTTTCCGGCCGAGATCCGCGCGCCGCAAGGCACGCTGTTTGGCGTTTCGGCGTTCCAGATCAACTTCGGATCGACCAGCATCGATACAGCTGGCGATGCGCCCGACGTGCTGGTGGCGATGAACCCGGCGGCGCTGAAGACCAATGTCGGCGCCTTGAAGCCCGGCGGCCTGATCATCGCTGACACTGGTGAGTTCACCAAGCGCAACCTGGAAAAGGCCAAGTACGATGTCAGCCCGCTTGAGGACGGCACGCTGGCCAAGTGGCAGGTGCTGGCCTTCGACATTTCCGCGCTGACGCTCGAATCGGTCAAGCCGTTCGGGCTGGGCAACAAGGAAGCCCTGCGCTGCAAGAACATGTGGACGCTGGGCCTGGCGCTGTGGATGTTCGATCGCGACCGTGCGCCGCTGATCGACTGGCTCAACGCCAAGTTCGCCAAGAACAAGGTTCTGGCCGATGCCAACATTGCCGCGCTCAATGCCGGCCATGCCTATGGCGAGACGGCTGAGCTGGAAGGCTCGATCCACAAGCTGCACCTCGGGCCGGTGGCAACTCCGGCCGGGCTCTATCGTACCATTACCGGGGCCGACGCCGTCGCGCTGGGCCTGGTCGCCGGCGCGCAGCTGGCGCACTTGCCGATGTTCTTCGGCGGCTATCCGATCACCCCGGCCAGCTCGATTCTTCATGCCCTTGTCCGGCTGAAGGAGTTTGGCGTCACCACCTTCCAGGCTGAGGACGAGATTGCCGCGATCTGCGCAGCGATCGGGGCGAGCTATGCCGGGCAGCTGGGCGTCACCTCCAGCTCGGGCCCCGGCATCGCGCTCAAGGGTGAGGCGATGGGCCTTGCCGTCATGACCGAACTGCCGCTGGTGATCGTCAATTCACAGCGCGGCGGCCCTTCGACGGGTCTCCCGACCAAGACCGAGCAGTCCGACCTTTACCAGGCGGTCTATGGCCGCAACGGCGATGCCCCGATTCCGGTGGTTTCGGCGCGCAGCCCGTCCGATGCGTTTGAATGCGCGATCGAAGCCTGCCGGATTGCCGTGCAGTACATGACTCCGGTGATCCTGCTGACCGACGGCTACATCGCCAACGCGGCCGAGCCGTGGAAGGTGCCTGATCCGGCCGACTATGCCGAGTTCCCGGTTACCTTCCTGGCCGAGAAGAATGCCGGCGATACGCTGCTGCCCTACAAGCGCGATGCCAAGGGTGCGCGCCCGTGGATCAAGCCGGGCACGCCGGGCCTGATGCACCGCATCGGCGGGATCGAGAAGCAGGTCGATACCGGCCACCTCGATTACTCGCCCGCCAACCACCAGGCCATGACTGACGCCCGCAAGGCCAAGGTTGATGGCATCGCCCAATCGATCCCCGATCAGGACGTCTGCCTGGGCAATCCGGGTGGCAAACTGGCCGTGGTCGGCTGGGGCAGCACCTATGGCCCGATCCACCAGGCGGTCGGCCGGGCGCGGGCCAAGGGTCTGGACGTTTCGCATATCCACGTCCGCCACATCTGGCCGCTTCCGCAGAACCTGGGCGAGCTGCTCAAGGGCTATGACAAGGTGCTGGTGCCCGAAATGAACACCGGCCAGTTCAAGACAGTGCTGCGCGATCAGTTCCTGATCGATGCCCGACCGCTGACCAAGACCAGCGGGCAGCCATTCACCATTGCCGAAATTGAAGCCGCGATCGAAGGAGCGCTGGCATGAACGCGATCACCCCCATCACCACTACCACCCTGAAGGACTGGGAAACCGACCAGGAAGTCCGCTGGTGCCCCGGCTGCGGGGACTATGCGATCCTCAAGGCGGTCCAGCGCACCCTGCCGGAACTGGGCGCCGACCCGGCCAACACGGTGTTCGTATCGGGCATCGGCTGCTCCAGCCGCTTCCCCTATTATGTGGAAAGCTATGGCTTCCATACCATCCACGGCCGCGCCCCCGCCTTTGCCACGGGCATCAAGCTGGCCAATCCGCAGCTCGATGTCTGGCTGGTGACCGGTGACGGCGATGGCATGTCGATCGGCGGCAACCACATGATGCACGTGCTGCGCCGCAACCTCGATTGCCAGATCCTGCTGTTCAATAACGAGATCTATGGCCTGACCAAGGGCCAGTACTCGCCGACCAGCCGCGAAGGCACCACCAGCCCGACCACGCCGCTCGGCTCGGTTGACCGGCCTGCCAGCCCCTGCGCTTTTGCGCTGGGTGCCGGCGCGCGCTTCATCGCCCGCGGCTTTGACGTGTCAAAGGAACTGCCGAACGTTCTTAAGGCTGCCTATCACCACAAAGGCGCGGCCTTCATCGAGATCTTCCAGAACTGCATCGTCTACAACAAGGACCGGTTTGAGGACTTCGCTGCACCCAAGGGCGCTGAAGACCGCCAGCTCTGGTTGCAGAATGCTGAGCCGATGCTGTTCGCCAAGGGCACCAAGGGCATCGCACTCGATACCGAGAAGCTGACGCTCAAGGTGGTCGATGTGGTTGATGGCGATTGGCAGGCGGCTGGCGTGATCGTGCACGACGTGACCAACCGCTCGATCGCCCACATGCTGGTCGAAATGCCGTTCGGGCCGTTCCCGATGGCGCTCGGCGTGCTTTATGACGATCCGCGGCCGACCTTCGAAGCCGCCGTCATGGCCGAGCGCGAACAGGCGGCAGCCGGCAAGGAGCCCAACCTGGCCAAGCTGCTGGCCAAGGGGCAGACCTGGACCGTGACCGAGGACGGGCCGGAGCTGTAAGCCGGCCTGGCCTGCGCCAGCATGGACAACCTGACCCATTCGCTGATCGGTGCCGTGCTCGGCCAGGCCGGGCTCAAGCGCCGCACGGGTCTGGCCATGCCGGCGCTGATCATCGGCGCCAACATACCCGACATCGACGCGGCCTGCTTCTTCTGGCTGGAGGGTACCGAGCACCTCGGTTTCCGGCGCGGGATCACGCATGGCCCGCCGGCGATGGTCTTACTGCCGCTGCTCCTGGCTTGCGCGCTGTGGTGGTTTGATCGCTGGCAAAGCGGGCGCGGGACACGGCCCGAGGGCCGCCTGCCGGTCAACTTCAGGTGGCTCTACCTGCTCAGCCTGATCGGCACGCTCAGCCATCCGCTGTTCGACTGGTTCAACGTCTATGGCATCCGCCTGCTGGAGCCATTCTCCAGCCAGTGGTTCCACGGCGATGTGCTGTTCATCATCGATCTCTGGCTTTGGGTCTTGCTCGGTTTCGGCGTCTGGTTCTCGTTGCGGCGGGAAAAGCAGGGCGGCGACTGGGTGCGACCTGCGCGGATCGTGATTGCGGTGATGGCGGCCTATATCGGCCTCAACGCGGGGATAACGGCGCAGGCGGAAGCGGCTGACCTCAGGCGTGAGCCCTATCCGGTCGAAGCGATCGCCAGTCCGGTGCCGCTGGCGTTCTGGCAGCGAGAGCGCATAGTTCGGCTGGCTGACGGTGCCTGGCTCTCGTCAGCCTGGACAGGCAAGTCGGCCAGCGGCGGCTACGCCTATCCTGAGACTGAGCGGTGCAGGATGCCGGACCAGGCCCAGCTTGCCACGGGCGGATCGCAGGCCGCGGCCTTCATGGTCTGGACCCAGGCCCCCTTTGCCGAACGGGCCGCGGACGGCTCGGTCATACTGCGCGATGCGCGGTTCTATGATCCGCGGGCGCGGGATCGGTTTTCCGTCGCGCTACCGCAAGTCAAGTGCGTGCCGCTGCCCGCCGGATAAATTAGGTCCAAAGTCCAGCTTGATGATCCTGAAATGGCCGGGAATGGCCAGTGTATGTCCGCGCCCATCATCGTCTGGCTACGCCGCGACCTGCGCCTGGCTGATCAGCCCGCTTTCCGGGCTGCCGCCGCGCGCGGGCCCGTGATTCCGGTCTATGTGCTCGATGACGAATCGCCGCGGCACCGGCGCATGGGGGCGGCCTCGCGCTGGTGGCTGCATCATTCGCTGGCGCGGCTTGCGGCCGATCTGGAGCAGGCAGGTTCGCGGCTGATCCTGCGCCGCGGCAGGAGCGAGCTGGCGCTCTCGGCCCTGGCGGTCGAAAGCGGCGCGAGCGAAGTCCATGCGCTGCACCACGTTGAGCCGTGGTGGCGCAATGCCGAACGGGCCGTGAGCAAGGCGCTGGATCTGCACCTGCACCAGGGGATGTACCTCGCCCCGCCCGGATCGGTGCTGACGGGTGGCGGCACGCCGTTCAAGATTTACACCCCGTTCTGGCGGGCCTTGCAGGAACGGATGCCGCCGGCGCCGCCAATGCCGGCACCAAAGCTGACGGCGCCGGATGCCTGGCCCAAGAGCGATCGGCTGGAAGACTGGCAATTGCTGCCGAAGCACCCTGACTGGGCCGGCGGGATGCGGGCGGAATGGACCCCCGGCGAGGCCGGTGC
>DKII01000073.1:29569-41023 GCA_002454125.1 Novosphingobium sp. UBA6722 | reverse complement strand
CTGGAGACCTTCGCCCGCCGCGCCGCGCGCTATGCAGAGCGGCGCAATCTGCCCTCGATGCTCGGCACCTCGAAGCTTTCGCCGCACCTGCACTTTGGCGAGGTATCGCCGGCGCAGGTCTGGCACGGCGTGGCCAATGCCGGCGGATCGGTCGCGACTTTCCTGGGTGAGCTGGGCTGGCGCGATTACGCCGCCAACGTGATCCACCAGTTCCCGGACTATGCCGGGCGTTCCTACAAGGAAGAGTTCGAGCGCCTGCCCTGGCGCACCGGGCCCGAGGCCGAGGCCGATCTCAAGGCCTGGCAACAGGGCCGCACCGGCTATCCGATCGTCGATGCCGGGATGCGCGAGCTGTGGGCGACCGGGTGGATGCACAACCGGGTGCGGATGATCGTCGCCAGCTTCCTGATCAAGCACCTGCTGATCGACTGGCGGCGCGGCGAGGAGTGGTTCTGGGATACCTTGGTCGATGCCGATCACGCCCAAAACGCGGTCAACTGGCAGTGGAGCGCCGGTTCGGGCGTCGATGCCAACATGTTCGTGCGGATCATGGCCCCGCTGACGCAAAGTCCCAAGTTCGATGCCGCCGGCTATATCCGCCAATGGGTGCCTGAACTGGCCGGGCTGGGCGATGCCGAGATCCACGATCCCGGCCTGCTGCGCCCGCGTGGCTACCCGGCCAAGATCGTCGAGCATACCGAGGGCCGGGCCCGGGCGCTGGCAGCCCATGCGGCAATGAAAGCAGTTTGACCGCACAGCGGTGAACTTGACAGCCATTCCTTTGACCTCGGTCAAAGCAGGCCATTCGTGGTATGGTTAGGTCAGCCAATGGGACGCAACTAGCTTGACAGCGCTGCAGCCCCATGAAAAGTTGTCCGGACAAATTTGGCGATACCGCCAGATTGGAGAGTGGTCATGAGTGCCGAACTGCCGCCCCCTATACCGCGCTGACCAAGCACCCGATGCTGGCGCGCACCAACCATGACGAATCCGCGCGGTTCAATTTCCTGACGCACCTCAACCGCTATCTCTCGGGCACACTCGGGCCGGGCAACAAGCTGGCCTATGAGAAGCGCGTGCTCCCGGCCTTCCGCGAAGAGCATGGCCGCGATCCCGAACACCGCTATGAAATCCGCGACTGGATGAACCAGGATCCGTTCCACCGGATGTGGTCGGCGCTGAAGCGCAATTCGATGGAAATGCGCCAGCAGAATGGCCGCTCGACCGTGCTGCGCCAGCTTGACGAGCTTGATGCCCAGGCTCGCCAGTTCAACGAACATTCCGGCCAGCTTGAGCTGGACCCGAAGATCGAACAGCCGATTTACCAGACCGCGGTCGACATTCACTGCCAGCCCGGCGGCTACCACGGCGAGGAACGTCCGGGCGATGTTTCGGCCGGGGCCAATTACGATGTCGGCATTTTCGCCACGACCGGCGGCGCGCTGGGCGGGCTGAACGATGGCGGCGGCCAGGCCGTGGTCGCCTGGGCCAAGAAGGAGCGGCCCGACTGGCAGCCGCGCCGGATCCTCTATGTCGGCTGCACGGTTGGCCACAATGCCGTGCCGATTGCTGCGGCCTATCCCGATGCCGAAGTGATCGCGATCGATACCGCCGGCCCCTCGCTGCGCTATGGCGCGGCGCGCGCGGCTGGGCTGGGGGTCAGGAACATCAAGTTCGTCCAGGCCAGCGGCGAGGACCTGTCGCGCTATCCCGACGGCTATTTCGACTGGGTGCAGACCACCATGTTCCTGCACGAGCTGTCAGCGGAATCGATGCCGCGGCTGCTGGCGGAATGTAACCGCGTGCTCGCCCCGGGCGGGCTGATCCTGCATGTCGAACAGCCGCAGTATTCGCCGGAAATGCCGCTGTTCGAGCAGTTCATGCGCGATTGGGATGCCTTCAACAACAACGAGCCGTTCTGGTCAGCCATGCACGGTGTCGACCTGAAGGACGTGATGGCCGGTGCCGGCTTCAGCAAGGCCGATCAGTTTGTGGTCGGCGTGCGGGCGGTGGTCGATCGTTCGATCTTCCCGGCCGCCGAAAGCGAAGAGCAGGAAGACTATGGCCGGGCGGCCGTCTGGAACGCCTATGGCGCCTGGAAGCCGGTGGCGAAGGAGCTGGCGGCATGACCGAGGGGATTGACTGGATCGCCCGCGCCGGTGCCAAGCCCAAGGGACGGCGCCCTGCCTTTTTCGACGACCCGGCGGTCGACCGCTTGCTGTCGCTGACCATGGCGGTGGTGGGCGAGGTTGCGGTGCTGCGCGAGCGGCTCGACACAGTCGAGCGGCTGCTTGACGCCAAGGGCACGATCAGCCGCGCCGATATCGAGGCCTATCAGCCCGATGGCACTGCTGGCGCAGAGCGCGGCGAGCTGACCCGGGCCTATATTGCCCGGGTGATGCGCGGCTTCCAGCAGGAGGTCGAGGCGCTGGAGAATCCTGATCCGCCGATCATGGACTGGGTGGAAAAGTTCTCGAAGTAACGGGTCACCGCCAGCGGCGGCGATAAGGGGGGAAAGCAGATGGAAGAAGTGCTGGTGCTGCGCTGGCTGCACATCATCGCCATGGTCTATTGGCTCGGCGGTGAATGGGGTGTGTTCCAGACCAGCTACAACGTGATCAACCGCAGCCTCTCGCTTGAAGAGCGGCGGCGGCACATGGAAACGGCCTATCGGATCGATATCCTGGCCCGCACCGGCATCATCATGCTGCTGCCTGCTGGGCCTGCAATTCCAGGGCAAGGACCCGGAAAGCTTTGGCAAGGGCCCGATCCTCAACGAAGACACGCTCGGCCTGTTTGCCTATGACGCGGTGACCTGTCCGATCTGATTTCGCCTGCGCCACTCTTCCCTGTTGGCCGGCATCGGTGCAGACTGATGAAACGCTATGGGGATCGTCCGTCTTCGCCGAAACCACCACGCGGTGTCAGCACTGCTGCTGTCGGTCTGCCCGGCGGCCCCGGCAATCGCGAGCGAGGCCGACGAGCTTTCCGGGGAACTCGCCTACACGGCCGACGTCCTGGTCGGGGAAGGACGCAGCGGCGCCGACTATGTCGATAATCTTGACCTGACCCTGACCTGGCAGCGCGGCGATACGCAGGTCTTTGTCTATGGCCTCTATAACAACGGCCGCGATTTCAGCGGGCCGCGCTATCCGCGCGGCTGGGTTGCCTCTAACATCGAAACCGGGGTTCAGGCGGCACGGCTTTACGAAGCCTGGATTGATCAGTCCTTTGCCGATGGAAAGCTGTCAGTTTGGGCCGGGCTTTACGATCTCAACTCCGAATTCGATGTGCTTGAGGCAGCCGGCCTGTTCATCAATCCGGCCCACGGCATTGGCACCGATTTCAGCCAGTCGGGCCGCAATGGTCCGTCGATCTTCCCGGTGACGTCGCTCAGCCTGCGGCTCCAGGCGCAGCTGGGAAATCGCACCACGCTGCGCCTCACCGTGCTGGATGGCGTGCCAGGCGATCCGGCCCACCCAAAGCGCACGGCGATCAAGCTGGGCAAGGGCGATGGTGCGCTGCTGGTGGGCGAGCTGGAGCGTCAGGTTGGCGACTGGCGGCTGATCGGCGGATACTGGCGCTATACTGCGCCGCACGAGGACCTACTCGATAGCGCGCGCGGTACTGCGCCGGTTCTGCGCAAGGGCGCGCAAGGGGCTTACCTGCGCGGTGAGGGCCGGCTGGCGGGCAGCCGCGAAGGCCGCGGGCTTGATGCCTTCTTCCGCCTGGGCTGGGCCGATCAGCGCTTTCACGAGGTCGAGAAATTCGCCTCGGCCGGACTGCGCTGGCACGGCCCCTTTGCCGGGCGTCCGGGTGATGAGGCCGGGATTGCCGTGGCGACATCGGGTTCGGGCCGGCGCGCGCGGCAGGCGCTGGCGCTGAGCGGCGAGGCGATCGCCCGGCGCGACTGGGCCTTTGAGGCAACCTATGCCCTGGCCTTGACCGAATGGCTGACCGTGCAGCCCGACCTGCAGTACTTCATCAACCCGGCCTTCGAGCAAGGCCGCCGCGCCTGGATGGGCGGGGTGCGGGTAACGCTGGGCTGGTCGTTCTAGACCACGGCGCAGACCGTCTTGGTCTCAAGATAGTTGTCGAGCGCGCCGACGCCCGAATCCCGGCCCCAGCCCGATTGCTTCATGCCGCCGATGGGGAGCGAAGCATCGTACATCGAATGGGTGTTGATCCAGACCGTCCCGGCGCGCAGCCGCTTGGCGAGGCGATGAGCGGAAGAGAGGCTCTCGGTCCAGATCGAGGCGGCGAGACCATATTCACTGTCGTTCCCGGCGCGGACCACTTCATCCAGATCGCCGTAGCACTGAGCGACCACGACCGGGCCGAAGATTTCTTCGCGCACTACGGCCATGTCGGGCGTCACGTCGGTCAGCACGGTCGGGGTGATGAAGCTGGCGTTCGGTCCAGCGGTTTCGCCCCCGGCAATCACGCTGGCCCCGGCTTTGCGGCCATCAGCGATGTATTGGGCAACCTTGGCGGCGTGGTGCTGGCTGACCAGTGGGCCCATCTGGGTCGCCTGATCGAGCCCGTGGCCGAGCACCATCCCCCGCGCGGCACCGGCGATGCCTTCGACGACCTGGTCGAACACCGAGTCATGGACATAGAGCCGCGAGCCAGCGACGCAAACCTGGCCGCCGTTGAAATAGATCGCATTGGCCGCGCCTGGGATCGCCATGGACAGATCGGCATCGGGCAGGATCACCACGGGTGACTTGCCGCCCAGTTCCAGCGTCAGCCGCTTGAAGTTGCCCTTGGCGGCATCGATGATCGCACGGCCAGTGGCGGTGGAGCCAGTGAAGGCGATCTTGTCGACGCCCGGATGGGCTGCCAGCGCCGCACCGCAATCGCGTCCGAAGCCGGTGACCAGATTGACTACCCCGGCGGGGAGGCCGGCCTCGATCATCAGTTCGAGCATGCGGATCGCGGTCAGGCTGGTGTCTTCGGCGGGCTTGAGCACCACGGTGCAACCGGCGGCCAGCGCCGGGGCCAGCTTCATCGCGGTCAGCACCAGCGGCGAGTTCCACGGTACGATCGCCGCGACCACGCCAACCGGCTCCTTCACCGTATAGGCAAAGACTTCCTTGCCCGGCGGCTGGTAATTGACCGAGATCGGGATCGACTTGCCCTCGATCTGGTTGGCGAGGCCGCCAAAGAAGCGGAACTGGTTGATCGCCCCAGGAATCTCGGCCCAGCGCCCGACATAGAGCGGCTTGCCCTGGTCGAGCGTTTCCAGTTCGGCCAGCTCGTCGATATGGGCTTCGAGCTTGTCGGCGATGGCCCAGAGCAGCTTGGCGCGGTCCATAGGCGTCATGGCGGGCCAGGCACCGGTCTCCAGCGCGGTCCGGGCTGCTTTAACGGCGCGGTCAACCGTGGCGGCGTCCCCGCGGGCGACTGCGGCAAGAACCTTGCCGGTCGCCGGATCAAGCGTATCGAACGTCTCGCCCGCAGCCTGCCAGCTGCCACCGATCAGGTGGCCATGCGGGGCGCGGGAGAGGAATGCCGCAGCGGCGGCAGAGGGGGCGGGGGCGGTCAGCGCAGACAGATCGGTCATAGTGCGCTGATATGCGCGATCGCCTCAGTTTCGGAAATGACTTCTGCGTACTTTGCTTGCAGGTCGAACAAGTTGGCCTCGTGCGGGCCGGGATGGCGGTCGCCGCAGGCCTCGCGCACCACAAAGGGCAGGAAGCCGTGCTGGCAGGCATCGAGCGCTGTCGCGCGGACGCAGCCGGAGGTGGAAAGGCCGGTAATCAGCAGGGTATCAACGCCCATGGCGGTCAGCGTCGCGGCCAGCGTCGTGCCGAAGAACGACGAGGCGTATTGCTTGGTGATCACCAGCTCGCCGTCCTGCGGCTGAAGGCTCTCCGGAAAGGCGCCCATGGGCGATCCGCGCTCGAACAACTTGAGCGCGGGAACCTTGCGGTAGAACACCCCGCCATCGGCCCCGCCGGGCGAATACTCGACATTGGTGAACAGCACCGGGATCCCGGCCTTGCGCGCCGCCGCGAGCAGGCGTTCGTTGCTCGCCAGCGCATCCTCAACCCCGGCATAGAGCGGTGAGGCCGGATCGAGGTAGGCGACAACGAAATCGACGATCAGCAGCGCCGGCTTCCTGCCGAACGGCAGATGGCCATCGAAGGCGCCCTTGTAGTTCTCTCCGAGGTCGCCTTCGTCCTTGGCCATCAGATCACCCCCGCCGCCTTCAGCCCGTCCAGTTCAGCGGCGCTCAGGCCCAACACGCCGCCATAGATCTCGGCATTGTGCTGGCCAACCTGCGACGGGGCCGGCCGCCGCACCCCGCTGGGCGTGACGGAGAGCTTGGGAAAGGCGTTCTGCATCTTGAGCGGGCCGAAGCGTTCGGTCTCGACTTCGATGATCGCCTCGCGGGCCTGGAAGTGCGGATCGACCAGCATGTCGGGCGCGCGATAGACCCGGCCGGCGGGGATCGAATGCTCGATCATCAGCGCGTCGACCTCGTCGATCGTCAGCGTCCGGGTCCAGGCGTTGATCAGGTCATCGAGCTCGGTCTGCCGCTCACCGCGCGCAATGTGCGTGGAATAGCGCGGATCGTCACCCAGCTCGGGGCGGCCCATTGCCTTGGCCAGCCGCTTGAAGATCTGGTCGTTGTTCGCGCCGATCATGTAAACGCCGTCGCTGCACTGGTAGACGTTTGACGGCGCGATCCCCGGCAGGATCGAGCCCGACCGTTCGCGGATGAAGCCGTTGTGGACGTATTCCGGCACCAGCCCTTCCATCACCTGCAGCACGGCTTCGTAGAGCGCGGTGTCGACCACCTGGCCCTGGCCGGTCTTCTCGCGGTGGTGCAGCGCCGCCAGCACGCCCATCGCGCCGTAGGTGGCGCAAAGCGTATCGCCGATCGAGACGCCCATGCGGGCCGGCGGCCGGTCCGGATCGCCAACGATATAGCGCCAGCCGCCCATCGCCTCACCGATCCCGCCGAAGCCGGCGCGATCGGAATAGGGGCCGTACTGGCCATAGCCCGACATCCGCGCGATGATCAGGCCGGGGTTCTCGGCATGGAGCACTTCCGGCCCCAGGCCCCACTTTTCGAGTGTGCCGGGCTTGAAGTTCTCCACCAGCACGTCGGCCGTGGCGATCAGCTTGCGGACCAGCGCCTGGCCCTCGGGCACGCGCAGGTTGCAGGAGACCGACTGCTTGTTGCGAGCCAGTACCTCCCAGACAACCTTCTCGTCGCCCATGCCCCAGACGCGGAACGGATCGCCCGCACCCGGCGGTTCGACCTTGATCACGTCGGCGCCCATGTCGCCCAGCAATTGCCCGCAGAACGGACCAGCCAGCAGCTGGCCCAACTCGACGACGCGCAATCCCTTCAATGCACCAGTATTCTCGGCCATGGCTTACTCGGCAGCTTCGAGGTGCGGCCAGACTGGCTGGATCGGCGCCGGAAGCCCCGTTTCCGCTTGGCAATTGGCGCGCAGTTCTTCGATCCCCGGGCCATAGTCGAACAGCGGCAGATCGCTGCGCTTGGCCCGCATTTCGGCGCGCAGCGCTTCGGTTGCGGCGGCATCGACCACACCCTTGGCATCAGCGACCACGCCATAGGCCTTGGCGCCTTCCGGCGTGACCAGGCCTTGGACGATCTCCAGCCCGACGAGGGCCGGATCACGCTCCAGCGGGTCACCCCAGCCGCCGCCGCCCCAGGTGATGAAGTGCAGCTGATCGCCCACCTCGACCTCGACGTCCTCGACCTTGTTGCCGACGATCACGCTGGTGCCGTCCGCTTTCTCCAGGATCTTGCGCGCGCGCTTGCCCGGTTCGCCGCCATTGACGCCCCAGGGCGGTACGAACCAGCGGTCGTCATGGATCGAGATCGTGCCGGGGCTGAGGAAGCGGTAGGTCATGTGGATGCCGTTGCCGCCGCGGTGCAGGCCCGCGCCGCCCGAGTCCGGCTCGGTCTCGTAGCGTTCGATCAGCATCGGGAAGTAGCGTTCCAGGAACTCGTTGGGCACATTGGTGAAGCCCGGCCACAGCGAGTGGCCATCCGGCCCGTCGCCCAGCGGCCGGCCGGGAATGCCGCCGAAGCCGATCTGGAACAGCTGGAACCATTCGCCGCCCTTGCCGGGCCGCGTATCGTTGCCCGAATAGAACAGGTGGGGGCTGGAGCTGAAGCCGGCCGCGTTGAGGAATTCCGGGGTCTTCTGGCCCAAGAGGCCGCCCAGGATATCGAAGATCCGGCCCAGCGCGTGGGTGCGGCCCGAAAGCGCGGCGGGGAACTTCGGCTTGAGCAGGCTGCCTTCGGGGATCCGCACATCAATCAGGTCATAGAACCCGTCGTTGAACAGGATCTGCGGGTCGAAGACCATGATCATGTAGATGCCGAAGAACATCTTGAACATGTTCTCGTTGAGGAAGAAATTGATCGAGGCGGCGGATTGCGGGTCGGTCCCCGCGAAATCGAGCACGACCTTGCCGTCCTCGCGCCACATGGTGCAGCGAATCTTGTAGGGGCCATAGCCCACGCCATCGTCGCAGATGTAGTCCTCGAAGCTAACCGGCTCCTCGGCGATCGCCATGCCGATCAGCGCCTGCATCGCGCGGTGGTTGCGCGCCAGGAGCTCCTGCGTGGCCGAGACATAGACGTCATCGCCAAACCGCTCGGCCATTTCGATCACGCGGCGCGAGGCGACGCGGCACGAGGCGATCAGGGCGTTGAGGTCCGCCTGGCACCAGTCGGGTTTCCGGGTCTGGTGCATGACGAGCTTCATCAGGTCGTCGTTGTATTCGCCCTTCTTCCAGATCTTCACAGGCGGGATGCGCACGCCTTCCTCGAAGATCGAGCGCGCGTTGATCGGCATCGAGCCGACGACTTTGCCGCCGATGTCGCTCTGGTGACCGAACATCGCGGTATAGGCCAACAGGCGCCCGTCCTTGAACACCGGCAGCAGCACCAGCCAGTCGTTCGAGTGGCTGATCGCCCCGCCGCAGGAATAGGGATCGGACAGGAAGATCATGTCGCCGTCTTCCAGCGTGCCCTCATAGCTCTTGAGGAAGCCGCCGATGAAGCTGCCGAACTGGCCGACGATCATCTTGCCGGTGTGGTCGGCGATCAGCGGGAAGGCGTCACCCTGTTCGCGGATGCCGGGCGACATGGCGGTGCGCACCAGGGTGGCGTCCATTTCGATCCGGGCGTTACGCAGCGCGTTCTCGATGATGTCGAGCGTGACCGGATCGATCGGGATCGACTTGAAGGGGGTCGGGTTGGTTTCGACGATGGTTGCGGGCATGGCTCGTCTCCCCTCAGGCCAGGTTGATCAGGATGTTGCCGACAGCGTCGACCTTGGCGATGCAGCCGCTTTCGATCAGCGTGGTGGAATCCATTTCCACCACGATCGCCGGGCCGGGGATCACATCCCCCTGCCGCAGTTTTGACCGGTCATAGATCACGGCGGCCTGTTCGCGGCCGTCCATCCACAGCGTGTGGTCGCGCATCTTGGCGGCAATCGGGTTGCCATCGCCCTTGGGCAGTTCGGCCGCCGGCAGGTCCAGCGCCTTGCCCAGCGCCACGGCGCGCAGGTTCACGATCTCGTGCGGGGTATCCATGTTGAAGGTGAATAGCCGGTGGTGCTCTTCATCGAAGCGTTTGAGGATCCCGGCGACGCCATCGGCGCGCAGCACATCGGGGGTGATCGTCAGCGGCACTTCGAAGGCCTGGCCGGCATAGCGCACGTCGACCTCGAACTCGCTGGTGATGTCGACTTCGGGCACCCCATCGGAGAGCAGCACGGCGCGGGTCTGCGCGGCCATTTCCTCAAGGATCGCGATCAGCTCATCAGCCTGGGTGGTGGTGGCGAGGCGCGAGAACGAACGCGCGGTTTCGGTGCGCATCCGCGTCGTCGCATCGCCCAGCGCGCAGAGCACGCCCGGCGAGACCGGCGAGACGGCGGGCCAGGAGCCCATCAGTCGCGCGACGGCATTGACGTGGAGCGGGCCTGCCCCGCCAAAGCCCATCAGCGCGAAGTGGCGCGGGTCATAACCCTGCTGGACCGAGATCATACGGAGCGCGCCGAACATGTTCTCGTTGACGATGTCGATGATCCCGCGCGCGGCGGCCATCAGATCGATCCCCAGCGCATCGGCGATGGTCTGGACGGCCTTCTTGGCGCCTTCGCGGTCAAGCTTGAACGCACCGCCCAGGAGGTTTTCGGGGAGGTAGCCCAGGACCACGTTGGCGTCGGTCACGGTCGGCAGTTCGCCGCCCTTGCCGTAGGCCACCGGGCCAGGAACTGCGCCGGCCGATTGCGGGCCGACGCGCAGCGCCTTGGTCAGGTCGGGCACATAGGCGATCGAGCCGCCGCCCGCGCCAACCGTCTTCACGTCCAGCGCCGAGGCACGGACCGACAGGTGGCCGACTTCGGTGGTGCGCTGGCGGCGCGGTTCAAGGTTCTCGATCAGCGCGACGTCGGTGCTGGTGCCGCCGACGTCGAGCGTCAGGATATTGCGGATCCCGGCATTCTTGCCGACCCACAGCGCTCCGGTAACCCCGCCGGCCGGGCCGGACATCAGGATATTGACCGGGTGCTCTTCCGCCTTCTGGGCGCTCATCAAGCCGCCGTCGGAGCGCAGCAGCGAGAGCTTGCCGGCCATGCCGGCATCCGCCAGGCGGGTGCGCAGGTTGGCCACGTACTTGCCCACAACCGGGCGGACCGCCGCGTTGGCAACGGTGGTCAGGGTGCGTTCGTATTCCTGCATTTCGGGCAGGACTTCGTGGCTGAGCGAGACCGGGACGCCGGGCAGAATCTCTGCCGCCAGCTTGCCGACCACGGCTTCGTGCGCGCCGCTGACATAGGCGTTGATCAGGCTGACCGTGATCGCCTCGACCCCTTGGGCCTTCAGCACGCCAAGCTGGGTGCGCACGTCATTCTCGTCGAGCGGACGGACTTCGTTGCCGGCCGCGTCAATGCGGCCCTTGATCGTGACCGTGTCTTCCAGCCGCGCGAGGGGAGTGGGCTTGGGCCAGATGATCCAGGCCGCCAGACCGCCCGGCACATAGGAGCGCGCGATCTGCATGATGTGGCGATAGCCCTCGGTCGTGACGAGGCCGACCCGCGCGCCCTTGCCTTCCAGCACGGCGTTGGTTGCCACGGTGGTGCCGTGGAGGAAGTAGTCGATCGCGTCGGCCGAAATCCCGGCCTCGGCGCAGATCGCCGTCACGCCGTTCAGGATCCCTTCGGAGCTGTCATGCGGGGTTGACGGCGTCTTGTGCCGCCAGAAGGCCCCCGTATCGACATTGAACAAGAGGAGGTCGGTAAACGTCCCGCCGACATCCACACCCAGGCGATAACCCATGCGATCCTACTCCCCGAAAGAAACCTGATTAATCCGCGACCTTCGGGAAGACGGGGGCCTGCGCCACCATTCCCGGCAATTTCCGTTCCATTACCCCGGCCAGCCAGTGGCTCG
>DKII01000073.1:2270-29421 GCA_002454125.1 Novosphingobium sp. UBA6722 | reverse complement strand
GGGGCAGCCGCCCAGGCCGCCCAGTGCGCCATCGACTACCGTCGCCCCGGCCGCGACCGCCGCCCAGACATTGGCGAGGCCGGTATTGCGCGTGTTGTGGAAATGAACCCGCACCGGCAGCGGGTTGACCGCCTGCCGGACACGTTCGACCAGCCGCGTGACGTGGGCCGGATTGCCGACCCCGATTGTGTCGGCAATCGCCACTTCGACCGGACCGGCTTCGGCCAAGCTGGCGGCCATTGCAACCACGCGGTCCTCGCTAACCTCGCCTTCGAACGGGCAGCCGAACGAGGCCCCGATCGTGACCTGGGCGGTGCGGCCATGCTCCTTCGCCAGCGCGACAATCGCCTTGGCCGCCTCGACCGATTCGTCGCTGGTCTGACCCTGGTTGGCCATGGCGAAGCGATCGGTCACGACGCAGACGGCACCGAGCTGGTCGATCCGCCCCGTGGCCAGTGCACGCTCGGCCCCGCGCAGGTTCATGACCAGGCCGATATAGGTCACGTCATCGCGGCTTGGCAGGCCGGCGCAGACTTCCTCCGCATCGGCCATTTGCGGCACTTTCTTCGGATTGACGAAGCTCGTCACCTCGATCCGGCGCGCGCCCGCAGCGATCGCATGGCCGATCAGCGCCAGCTTGTCCGCCGTCGCGATCAGCGTCTTTTCGTTCTGCAGCCCGTCACGCGGGCCGACCTCGACGAATTCGATTCCGGCGGGGGAGGAGGGAGAGCTCATGCTGGGCGCTATGCCATTTCTGTATACAAAACTGCAAGGGGCCTATTCGGCAGCTGTTCGCTGTGCGGTGTAAGCATCGAGATAGGCGTAATAGGCGCGGCGGATATGGCCGGCCATGATCGAGGCGGCCCAGGCTGGATCCTGGCGGGCAAAGGCGGCGATCAATTCCTCATGCTCGCGGTGCGATCGTTGCAGGTTCTCGCGGTCGTAATTCTGGGCCGTGCGCCAGACCACCGGCTGCTCGATCAGCCGGGTCAGCAGGCTTGCCAGGCGTGAGGAGCCGGCCGCCGCCAGGATGATTTCATGGAAGGCGCGGTTGTTGTCGAGGAAGGCGGGAATGTCAGCCCTATCGCCACTGATCGCTGCACCGATCAGCCGGTTGTGGTGGCGCAGCGCCTCCAGCTGGGCGGGGGCTATGCGAGTGGCGGCGCGGCGTGCGGCCTGGGCTTCGAGCATCGAGCGCAGCTCGAACGCGTCTTCGATATCGTCATCCGACCAGTCGGCCACGAAGCTGCGCTGGCTCTCGCTGCGGCGGATCAGCAGGTCGGACTCGAGCCGCCGCAATGCATCGCGCACCGGCGTGCGGGAAACTTCGCAGCGCAGCGCCAGGGCTTCCTCGCTGAGCTGTGCACCGGGCGGCAGCTCGCCAGCGAGGATCATTCCCCGAATTACCGTATAGGCATGATCTGATGCGCGCGACATGTAGCAGCCTGAATGACTTGACCTGGGCTATTTGTATACAATAAGCTGCACGCCTCGCAAGCCGCCTGGCATGATGGGTCAAGATCGGGCGGCGGTGAACAGGGAGTATTACGACATGCGGATCACGCGCCTGCTGCTTTCGGCTTCGGCCGCCGGTCTTGCCCTCGGTGCCACCCCGGTTTTCGCGCAGGATAGCGCAACCGACGGCGCCAGTGAGGAAGAGGCCATCATCGTCACCGCCCGCCGCCAGAATGAGCGTCTGCAGGATGTCCCGGCCTCGGTTGCGGTGCTCTCCGCTGCCACGCTGGAAAACACCGGCGCCAAGAACGCCGACGATTTTGCCCAGCTCACCCCCGGCGTGACGATTGTCACCGGTACGGCCGAAGCGGGTGATACCCAGATCAATATCCGCGGCATCAACGGCGCACGCGACGCAGAAAGCTCGGTCGCGCTGGTGGTCGATGGCATCCTCAAGACCAACACCGCCCAGCTCAACCAGGTCCAGGGCACGCTGCGCCAGGTCGAAATCCTGAAGGGTCCGCAGGGCGCGCTCTATGGCCGCAACGCCGCCGCTGGCGCGATCGTGCTGCAGACGCTGAAGCCCAAGGACGTGGCTGAAGGTGGGGCCAAGGTCTCCTACGCCAACGAAAACACCTGGGATGCCTCGGCCTATGTCTCGCTGCCGCTGGGCGAAGGCGCCGGCATGGTGTTGAGCGGTGGGTTCCAGCGCACCGACGGCTTCTTCCGCAACATCTTCCTGGGCAACAGCAAGACCGTTGACGACAAGGAAGCCTACAACATCGATGGCCGCCTGGTCTTCAAGCTGGGTGAGGACACCGAGTTTGACGTGAAGCTGCGCTGGGCCGAATTCCACGGCGCCTCGCTGCCGTTCAACGCTGCCTTCCACCTGCCGAACTTCGCCGCCGTGAACCCCAAGTTCTACGAAGACGTCGATGACCACGAGTTCCGGTTTTACAACAACATCCGCGCCACCAACGACCAGACCAGCTTCGATGGCTCGATCAAGGTTGAGCACAACTTCGAAAGCATGAAGCTGGTCGCCTGGGCGCTGTTCTCGGACATCAAGCAGGACCTGGTGGCCGATGGTACCTCGGCGGACTTTGCGCGCTACATCAGCGCAGCGCTGCCTTCGGGCGGAGCGACCGTGGCCTCGTGCTTTGCCACCACGGCTGCCAACACCGGCTATCCGGTCAATCAGCCCGGCGGGATCGGCGCGATCCCGGTGCCGTTCATCTTTGCCCCGGCCAATGGCTCGACCTTCGGGCCCTATAGCCCGACGACCTGCGACGGCATCCAGTATCAGCTGCGCAACCAGCAGGACGTCAGCGCCGAAGTGCGGCTGGTTTCAACCGGCGATGGTCCGCTGTCGTGGCAGCTGGGCGCCTATTACCTCAACATCGATCGCCAGACCGGGGTCAGCCTGGGCGGTGATACCGGGCGCGGCGTGGTCAAGAACCTCTACAACGGCCCGTCGAGCGTGAACCCAACCTCGCTGCTGCTGGCGGACCAGTTCGATACCAGCGTCTATGCTGCCTTCGGCTCGCTGGAGTTCAAGCCGAACGACCAGTTCAAGGCCGGCCTGGCGCTGCGTTATGACATCGAGGACCGCGCCTCGAACTCGCTGGTGCCGACCGCGACCGATCCCTTCACCGGCGGTCCGATCAACCCGGGTCAGGCCTTTGGTCCGCTGACGCCCAAGTCGGCCTCGTTCAAGCAGCTCCAGCCCAAGATCACACTGAGCTGGACCCCGACGAGTGACCTGAATGTCTACGCCAACTGGGGCATCGGCTTCAAATCGGGCGGGTTCAACAACCAGGGCTCCTCGGCCCTGATCAACGCCAACTTCAACAATGGCGTGACCCCCGGCACGATCAACGCGAACGTCCGGATCGACGACCAGTACCGCAAGGAAAAGTCGAGCGCGTTTGAAGTTGGCGTCAAGGGCAGCCTGTTCGACAACCGCATCACCTTCGATCTGGCCGGGTACTACACCCGGATCAGCGACATGCAGTTCTTCGAATTCTTCGTCGGCGGCTTCGGCCTGCTGCGCGTGGTTTCGAACATCGACACGGTCGACGTGAAGGGCGCGGAAATCAACCTGACCGCCAAGGTGGTTGACGGCTTCAAGCTGTTCGGCTCGTTCAACGTGACCGACAGCGAGATCAAGAAGAACTCGTCGCGCACCTACACTGTCGGCAACAAGTCGCCCTACACGGCCGACTGGACGCTCAACGTGGGCGGTGAAATCAAGGTTCCGGTCAATGACAGCCTGCGGATCACCGGCCGTGCCGATTACCGCCTGACTGGCCCGACCTGGTTCCACACCGTGCAGGACCAGGAGCGCCCGTCGCTGTTCAGCGGCCTGCTGCCGATCTCGGCGCTGGCGCTGCCGGGCGTGGTCGGCAATGCCCGCTACGATGTTGCCCAGCGTGATACCTTCGGCGTGTTCAATGCCCGCCTGGGCTTTGAAACCGATCGCTACCACCTGGTCGCTTTCGCCGAGAACCTGTTCAACAAGAAGTACATCGCCGAAGCGATCCCTGCGATCGAGTTTGGCGGCTCGTTCATCTCGCCGGGCGGGCGCCGCCTGATCGGCGTCGAAGCGGGCGTGAAGTTCTAAGACCAGCGGTCTGGACCGGCCGAACGAAGGGGCCGGGGGCGCAAGCCACCGGCCCTTTTGCTTGTCTGGACTGTTTGTCGGTCGGACAGGGACCAAATACCTGGTTGCAATTTGCAACCTAAACCGGCATGACCGGCTAAATGTCTACCGCCACACGCCTATTTCCCGCCCTGTTGCTGCCGCTGCTTGCCGCCTGCGGGGCTGCGGAGGCCCCGCCGCCAGCGAAGCCGCTGCGGGTCAGCGTGGCAACCGTCGGGCAGGCCGCCGGCGCGCCGCAGATCGAGGCGGCCGGAACAGCGGCGCTGCGCAAGGAAATTCCGCTGGGTTTCACCACCCCCGGCCAGATCGCGCGGATCACTGTGCAGGAAGGTGACCGGGTCCAGCGCGGGCAGGTGCTCGCCACGCTGGACATGACCAGCGTCGGCGCCTCGCTTGAGGCGGCCGATGCCGAACGAGACCGCGCCGGGGCCGAGCTGGCCCGCCTGAAGCAGCTCTATGCCCAAGGCTGGATTACCAAGGCCCGGCTTGAAGCGGCCGAGGCCGCCGCGCGCAGCGCCAGCGCCAATGTTTCGGCGCGGCGCTTCTCGCTCCAGACGGCGCGGGTGGTGGCTCCGGCCGATGGCATCGTGCTGAGCCGTACGGCTGAGCCGGGCCAGATCATCGACGCCGGGATGCCGGTGGTTACCCTGGGTGATGCCTCCAGCGGCTTCGTGCTGCGGGTCCTGCTGGCAGACCGCGATGCCGTGCGGGTGCGCGCCGGGATCCCGGCCGAGGTCCGCTTTGATGCCCTGCCGGGCACGGTCCTGTCCGGCCCGGTGATCGAGGTCGGCGGCCGCTCCGATCGCGGCACCGGGGCCTTTACTGCCGAGATCGCCTTGCCGTCCGATCCGCGCTTGCGCTCTGGCCTGGTCGGGCGCGCGACCATCGCCACCACGGCGGCCGGCGGCGCTGCCGGACTGATCATCCCGCCAACCGCAATCTTCTCGGTCCGTGCCGAAGAGGGTTTTGTCTATGTCGTCGATGCGCAGCGCCGGGTGAAGGCCCGGCGCGTTGTGCTGGGGCCGCTGACGGCGAGCGGGGCGGAGATTCTGTCAGGCCTTAATCGGGGTGAAGTCATTGCCTTGTCCGGCCTCGACCGCCTGCGCGATGGTGCGCAGATCGATCCCGCCACTGCGCCGCGCTGATGGGCTTTGTCGCTACCGCCGTCCGCCGCTGGCAGATCACGCTGGTGGCCTTCCTGCTGCTGGCGCTGCTGGGCTTCAACGCCTTTCGCGCCATTCCCCGCGCGGTCGATCCTTACTTCCCGATTCCGCTGACCGTTGTGATTGTCACCCTGCCGGGTGCCGATGCGGCCGAGATGGAAGAAACCGTGGCCAAGCCGCTCGAGCGGGTGTTGCAGGGCCTTGATAACGTTCGTGACATTACCTCGCGGTCGAGTGACGGCCTGACCAGCATTTCGATCTGGTTCGATTACGGCACCGATGCCGAGCAGGCCTATGATCGCAGCGTCCGCGACGTGAATGCGCTGCGGCCGCAACTGCCGAACGGCATCCAGCGGCTGGAGGTGCGCCGCCCGCGCACGACCGAGGCAGCCATCTCCCAGATCGCACTGGTCAGTGAAACGGCCTCGTGGCGGCGCATGGAGAAATACTCGGAGGACCTGCGCGACCGGCTCGCGGCCATCGACGGGGTCCGCAGTACCGAGCTTTACGGCCTGCCAGCACCCGAGGTGCGGATCGCGCTCGATCCCGCGCGGCTGGCCGAACGGCGCCTGCCGCCGGGGCTGGTGGCCAGTGCAATCGCGCAAGGCGGGGTCGATGTGCCGGCCGGCGCGGTCAACGCCGGTAACCGCCGGTTCAATGTCCAGTCGGGCGGGGCCTATCGCAGCCTAGAGGCGATCCGGGCGATTCCCTTGCGCGGCGGCGATGGACAACTGCTGACCGTGGGCGATGTCGCCAACGTCGAATGGGCCGAGGCGGAGCGGCTCCACATTACCCGGCTCAACGGCCAGCGCGCGGTGTTCATCGGTGTGCGCAAGAAGGACATCACCGATACGCTGGTGCTGCGTGACCGGCTGAAGGTGGTGAAGGAAGAGTTCCAGAAGCAGCTGCCGCCTGACATCAAGCTGGTATCGGTGTTCGATCAGAGCAACGATATCGAGCGCAAGCTCAACCAGTTGGCCAAGGACTTCGGCATCGCGCTGGTGCTGGTGCTGGTGACCTTGCTGCCGCTGGGGCCGCGCGCTTCGCTGGTGGTGATGCTCTCGATCCCGACCTCGCTGGCGATTGGCCTGACCGGCCTCAACATCCTGGGCTATTCGCTCAACCAGCTGACCGTCTCGGGCTTCATTGTCGCGCTGGGGCTGCTGGTCGACGATTCGATTGTCGTGACCGAGAATATCGAGCGGCACATCCGCATGGGCAAGGACCGGGTCACCGCCGCAATCGAAGGGACCAAGGAGATTACCCTCGCGGTGATGGGCTCGACCGGAGTGCTGATCTTCGCCTTCCTGCCGCTGGCCAACCTCCCCGAAACGGCGGGCGACTTTACCCGCAGCCTGCCGATGGCCGTGCTGCTGACGGTTGCCGCCTCGCTGCTGGTCTCGATGAGCCTGGTGCCCTTTGCCGCGAGCCGTCTGCTGGCCGCCAATGAGGGCCACGAAGGCAATCGCTTCCTGCGCTGGGTGACCGACCGGATCGAACACTGGTACCGCCCTGCGCTGCACTGGAGCCTGGCTAACCCGCACAAGACCGTCTGGGGCGCGATGGCCGCCTGCGTGCTTATGTTCGCGACCATTCCGTGGATCGGCTTCAGCCTGTTCCCCAAGGCCGACGTGCCCTATTTCCTGGTCCGGATCGAAGCGCCGGAAGGGTCAAGCCTGGCGACAGCCGACAAGGCCGTGCGCGAAGTGGCCGCGATCATGCAGCAAAAGCCCGAAGTGCAGGACGTGATGGAAAACACCGGGCGCTCCAACCCGCAGATCTATTACAACGCCCTGCCGCGCGAGGCCGATACGCGGTTTGGCGAGCTGTTCGTGACGCTGAAGAACTTCTCGCCCAGCGAAACGCCGGCGCTGGTTGAAAGGCTGCGCGAGGAGCTGGCGCGCTATCCCTCGGCCCGCGTCACTGTCGAGCAGTTCGAACAGGGCCCGCCCATCGACGCGCCAATCGCGATCCGGGTCAGCGGCCCGGAGCTGGGCGAACTGAAGCGGCTCTCTGCGCAGTTTGCCGCGACGATCCGCCAGACCCCGGGGACCCGCGACGTGGTTGATCCGCTGGCGATCGATCGGATTGACCTCGATCTCTCGGTCGATCCGGCCAAGGCGGGCCTCCTCAACGTTGCGCCCGATGCCGTGCGGCGCACCTTGCGGCTCGCCATCTCGGGTGAGCGCGCCAGCAGCCTGCGCGATGCCGAGGGCGATTCCTATCCGGTGGTGGTCCGCCTGCCGTTTGAGCGCGAGGTGCCGGTGGCAGTGCTGAGCCAGGTCTATGTCAGTTCGCTGTCGGGCGCGGCGATCCCGCTGGCGCAATTGACCACGCCGAAGTTGCAGGCCGGACCCGCCACGATCAACCGCTTCAAGCTTGAGCGACTGGTCACGGTGACCTCGTTCGTCAAGGACGGCTTCCTCGCCTCCAAGGTCAACGCCGATGCGCTGGAACGGGTGCGCAAGATCCCGCTGCCGCCCGGCTATTCGATCAGTGTCGGCGGCCAGGCCGAGGTTTCGGCCCGCAACAACAACGGGGTGGGCGGCATCGCCATGCTGGCGGTGTTCGGCATCCTGTGCGTGCTGGTGCTGGAGTTCGGCCGCTTCCGTGAAGTCACCGTGGTTGCCGGGGTGGTGCCGCTGGGGCTGTTCGGCGGCCTGTGGGCGCTGATCTTCACCGGCAATTCGCTGTCATACCTGGCGGTGATCGGGTTCATCGCGCTGATCGGAATCGAGATCAAGAATTCGATCCTGCTGGTCGATTTCACCACCCAGCTGCGCCAGCAGGGGATGGAGCTGATGGAGGCGATCGAGCGGGCCGGCGAGATCCGCTTCCTGCCGGTGCTGCTGACCTCGGTCACGGCGATTGGCGGGCTGCTGCCGCTGGCGCTGTCGGGCTCGCCGCTCTATGCGCCGCTGGCCTGGGTGATCATCGGCGGGCTGGTTTCTTCGACCCTGCTGAGCCGGATTGTCATCCCGGCGATGTACCTGCTGCTGGTCCGCGGGGCGCCGCCGCCAGAGGCCTGAGCGAAGGGCGTTACGGCAGTTTGTCCATCTGGCGGATGAATTTCTTGACTTTGAAGTTGTCCGGACAAATTATCCATGCCAAGGCGGTCGAAACAACCCCGCCCGGAGCACTTCGTCCGCATGTTTGCCGCCAATTCCTTCCTGTTTGTGCCTGGCTCGCGGCCTGACCGCTTCGCCAAGGCGCATGGCAGCGGGGCGGGGCTGACCGTGATCGACCTGGAGGATGCGGTTCCCGCCGATGACAAGGCAGCGGCACGGGTCAATGCTCTGGCGCAGGTTGCCAGCGGCGAAGCGGGCTGGGCAATCCGCATGAACGGCGTGGCGACAGCGGCCGGGATTGCCGACCTGGCTGCGCTGATCGCGGCTGAACACCTGCCGCCGTTCCTGTTCGTGCCGATGGTCGAAAGCGCGGTGGAGATAGAGATTATCGCCCGCGCGCTGGGTGAGCGTTGCCCTGAACTGATCCCGCTGATCGAAACGCCCAAGGGCCTGCGGCATGCGGTCGAGATCGCTTCTGCGCCAATGGTCGGCGGGGTGATGTTCGGCGGCGGCGACTTTTCGGGCGAGCTGGGCGTGGCCCTGGCCTGGGAGCCGTTGTTGGCCGCGCGGCAGGCGCTGGTCCTGGCCTGTGCCGAGGCGCGGGTGCCCGCCATCGACGTGCCGTGGATCAGCCTTGACGATGAAGCCGGCCTTGCCGACGAATGCGCCAAGGCCAAGGCCCTGGGCTTTGCTGCCAAGGCCGCGATCCACCCCAGCCAGGTGGCAGCAATCGAAGCTGCCTTTACCCCGACCGCGGCGGAAGTGGCCGAGGCTGAGGCGGCGCTGGCGGCCTATGCCGAGGCCGGGGGCAAGGCGATCCGCTTCAAGGGCAAGATGCTGGAAGCACCGCTGGTCAAGCGATACCAGGCCGTGCTCAGCCGGAAAGGGAACTGAAAATGCGTGATGGGGCTATCGAAGTCGCACCGGGTCGCTACCGCGAGACCTTTGGTCGCTATTTCGAGGATTTCAACGTCGGCGATATCTATGAGCATCGCCCGGGCCGGACGATCAGCGAGACCGACAACACGTGGTTCAGCCTGCTGACGATGAACCAGCACCCGGCGCACTGCGATGCCGAATATGCCAGCAAGACCGAGTTTGGTAAGTGCCTGGTCGCCTCGCCGCTGACCGTGGCGATCATGACCGGTCAGTCCGTGTCGGATGTCAGCCAGAAGGCGGTTGCCAACCTGGGCTGGAAGGAAATCCGGCTGCTGAAGCCGGTCTTTGCCGGTGATACGATCTATTCCGAGACCGAAGTGCTGGAAAAGCGGGAGTCCGACAAGCGCCCGCAGCAGGGCATCGTGACGATCAAGACCGTGGGCAAGAACCAGCACGGCGATGTAGTCTGCGATTTCGTGCGGATCATGCTGATCTGGAAGCGCGGCTTCGGCCCCGGCGACGATTAAGGAGAATACCGATGGCAACCGCCGTGGACATGATGAGCGACCAGGGCCGCACGATCGATCCGGCCGAGGAAGAAGCCTTCCTCGATGCGATCGACCGTTGGATCGAACGCTCGGTCAAGCCGGTGATCCTGCATCACGACCATAACGACATCTGGCCCGAGCAGCTGGTCCACGAGATGGTCGATATGGGCCTGTTCGGCGCGACCATCGGCCAGGAATACGGCGGGCTGGGCCTGCCGGCCACGACCTATGCCAAGATCGTGATGAAGATCAGCTCTTACTGGATGGCGCTGACCGGCATCTTCAATTCGCACCTGATCATGGCCGCGGCGGTCGAGCGTTTCGGCACCCCGGCGCAGAAGGCCAAGTGGCTGCCCAAGTTCGCCAGCGGCGAAATCCGCGGCGGCCTGGCGCTGACCGAACCCAATGCCGGGACCGACCTGCAGGCGATCCGCACGATCGCCCGCCGCGATGGCGACGATTACGTCATCAACGGCACCAAGACCTGGATCTCCAACGCGCTAAATGGCTCGTGTTTTGCCCTGCTGGTCAAGACCGATCCCGATGCCAATCCGCGCTACAAGGGGATGAGCCTGTTCATCGCCGACAAGCGCGAAGGTTTCACCACCGGCAAGAAGTTCGACAAGCTGGGCTACAAGGCGATCGACAGCGCCGAGCTGATCTTTGAGGACTACCGCATTCCGGCCGACCAGCTGATCGGCGGCGTGGAAGGGCAGGGCTTCTTCCAGGCGACCGGCGGGCTTGAGCTTGGCCGCATCAACGTTGCCGCGCGCGGCGTCGGCCTGTCGGAAGGTTCGCTGCGGCTCGCCACCGAATATGCCCAGCAGCGCCAGACCATGGGCAAGCCGATTTCGGAGCACCAGGCGATCCAGCTCAAGATCGGTGAAATGGTCACCCGCGCCCGCGCCGCCCGGCTGCTGACGCTCGACGCCGCGATTGCCTATGACAAGGGCGAACGCTGCGACCTTGAAGCCGGCATGGCCAAGTACTTCGCCAGCGAGGCGGCTGTGGCCAACAGCCAGGAAGCCATGCGGATCTATGGCGGCTACTCCTATTCCAAGGAGTATGACATCGAGCGGTTCTACCGCGATTCCATGCTGATGTGCATCGGCGAGGGCACCAACGAGATGCAGCGGATGATCATCTCCAAGCAATGGGTCAAACGGAACCCGGCGTGAGCGAACTGCACCTTCCCCTCTCGGGCTTCCGCGTCATCAGCGCCGAACAGTACGGCGCGGGGCCCTATGGCACGATGTTCCTTGCTCAGCTGGGCGCCGAGGTGATCAAGATCGAGCCGCCGCAGAAGGACGGCAAGGGCGGCGGTGATACCGCACGCGGGGTCGGGCCGCACTTCACTCGGCCGGGCGAGAGCGTCTATTTCCACGCCTTCAACCTCAACAAGCGCTCGCTCACCCTCGATCTCAACGCGCCAGAGGGCCAGGCGATCCTGCGCGATCTGGCGGCAACCAGCCACGCCATGGTCAACAACCTGCGCGGTGATCTGCCGGCCAAGCTGGGCGTGACCTATGACGCCTTGAAGGACGTCAACCCGGCGATCGTCTGCGCGCACCTGTCCGCCTATGGCCGTGACAATGCGCGGGCCAAGTGGCCGGGCTATGACTATCTGATGCAGGCCGAGGCGGGCTTTTGCGCGCTCACGGGCGACCCCGATGGCGAGCCGCAGCGGATGGGGCTTTCGATGGTCGATTTCATGACCGGCACGATCATGGCGATTGGCCTGCTGGCCGCGCTGATCGATGCCCAGCGCACCGGGCAGGGCCGCGATGTCGATACCGACCTGCTCTCCGCCGCCGTGCACCAGACCAGCTATCCGGCGCTGTGGTACATGAACAACGGCGACGTCACCGGCCGCACGCCGCGCTCAGCCCATCCCAGCGCCACGCCCAGCCAGATGGTCAAGGCGGCCGATGGCTGGATGTTCGTGATGTGCCAGTTGCCCAAGTTCTGGGACATCATGGTCGAACGGATCGGTCACCCCGAACTGGGCCAGGATCCGCGCTTCAAGACCAACCCCGATCGCCTCGCCAACCGCGCCGCGCTGACCGAGGTGCTCGATGGCATTTTCTCGCGCCAGCCAATGGCGCACTGGCAGGCGCTGCTGGAAGGACACGTTCCGGTCGCGCCGGTCTACCAGCTTGACCAGGCGCTCGATAACCCGTGGCTGCGGACGATCGGTATGCGGGGCAGCGTGGCCCACCCTGACAATCCCGATTTCCAGGTCCTCGCCAGCCCGATCAAGCTCGATGGCCAGCGCCTGCCCAACCGGGCCGGACCGCTCCTGGGGGCAGACTCCGCCGCGATCCTGGCCGAGCTTGGCTATGGCGAGGATGACTTCGCCCGGCTACGCTCTGCCGGCGTTGTGTGACCGAGGGTGCGATGGGCAAGCTGAGCGGCATCACCGTTGTCGACCTGACGCAGTTCCTGCCGGGCCCGGCCATGACCGTGATGATGGCCGATCAGGGCGCGCGGGTGATCAAGATCGAGCCGCGCGGGGGTGAGCCGGTCCGCAGCCAGGCGCCGTTTGAGAATGGCCAGTCGGTCTGGTTTGCCAACCTCAACCGCGGCAAGGAAAGCCGGGTACTTGACCTCAAGAGTGACGAAGGCAAGGCGGCGCTGCGCGCGCTGATTGCCAAGGCTGACGTCTTCGTCGAAGGCTTCCGACCCGGCGTGATGAAGCGGCTGGGCTTCGATTACCCGGCGGTCCGCGCGCTCAACCAGCGGATCGTTTACTGCTCAATCTCCGCCTTCGGGCAAGAGGGTGAGCTGGCGCACCATCCGGCGCATGACATGGCGGTCCAGGCCCTGGCCGGGTTCATGAGCGTCAATGACGGGCCAGACGGGACGCCGGTGGTGCCGGGCGCGCCCAGCGCCGATCTTGCCGCTGGCCTGACCGCGCTTTCGGCCGTGCTGATGGCGCTGATCGGACGCGAGCAGACGGGCGAGGGTGACTATATTGATGTCGCCATGTTCGACAGCCTGCTGCCGTGGTGCGCGCATACGGCGGGCAGCGCGATTGCCGGCGGGCCGTCGCCCAAGTCGAGCGAGCAGCGTTCGCTCGGCGGGGCGGGTTTCTATCAGGTCTACCAGACCAGCGATGGCCGCCACGTCGTGCTGGGCGGGCGCGAGATCAAGTTCGCCACCAACCTGCTGACCGCGCTGGGCCGGCCCGACCTGATTGCCCTGGCCGAGCAGGACGCGGGGCCCGTGCAGGCGCCGCTGATCGCCTTTCTGCGCGAAACCTTCCTGACCAAGAGCCGCGACGAATGGGTGGCGTGGTTCCACGACAAGGACGTGGCCTTCGCCCCCGTGCTCGATTTCCGCGAGGCGCTGGACGAGCCGCACGTTGCCCAGCGCGGCTTGCTGGTCGAGGCTGATGGGCGTCACCACATCGCCCCGCCGATCCGCTTTGCGGGTGAAGCGCCATGGCAACCCGGCCCGGTGCCCGAACTGGGCGAGGGCTAGGGAATGTCAGCCTTCGACGTCGATATGCATCGAGTAGGCGAAGCGATCGCCCGGGTGGTGGCTGACCGAGATTTCAAAGACGCGGCCCTTGGCATCAAGGTAACAGCGCAGGATCCGCAGCACCGGGCTGCCGCGCTTCAGATCGAGCGCCTTGGCAATATCGGCGCTGGCGGCAACTGCCTGGATGTCCTGCGTTACCTTGCCGATGCTGACCCCGGCGAGCTGTTCGATCTGGCTGAACAGCGTGCCGGCACCCAAATCGAGCCGCTCCACCGCCGCGTCGACGCTTTCGTGGAAATAGGCGTCGGTCGCGGCGATCGGCTGGCCGTCAAGCTGCGGGCTGCGGACTCCGCGAAAGCAGGTCCAAGCGCCGCTGGTGTCCACTTCGATCTGCTCGGCAATCTCGCGCGGCAGTTCGCCGCGGCCGCGCGGCTCGTAGGTCACGTGGGTGTCACGCGCGTACTGCAGGATTTCGCCGACGTTGGAGAGCGGCTGGTGCAGCGTGCCGCCGCGCGCGGCCGCCGGTTGCACCACCGTGCCAGAGCCGCGCTTGCGGGCGATCAGCCCTTCGTTCTGCAACCGGCGCAGCGCCTCACGAATGGTGAAGCGCGAAACGCCGTAGCGCTGGCACAGGTCGCTTTCGGTCGGAAATTGGTCACGCGCGGCGAACTTGCCCGAAAGGATTTCGGCGCGCAGTTCCCCGGCCACCTGCAGGTAGCGGGGGGCTTCGCGATCACGCGTCACGGTCATGCTGGCAGTCAATCCTTGCTCCCGTCTGGTCCCGGAGGGCGGCTATGAGCGAGCCCTTGCTGGTCCAACTTGTCCGGACACTAGCGCGCCCGATCACGGAAAGCGATAGGGCGCGTGCGCGGCTGCACCTGCTGGACTGGCTCGCCTGTGTCGCGGGCGCGCGCCAGACGCAAGTGGCCAAGGTGCTGTATCAGGCTGACCTGGGCGGCGCGCGCCGGGCCGGTTGGCTGGGCGGCGTGCTGGAGATGGATGATGTCCACCGCAGCGCGCTGCTCCATCCCGGGCCAGTGATCTGGGCGGCGGCGCTGGAAGCCGCCGGCGATGTCGATGCCGATCTGGACGCCGTGCTTGATGGGGCGGTGCGCGGCTATCAGGCGATGATCGCGATCGGCGCGAGCTTCGACGCAAAGCACTATGCCCACTATCACAACACCGCGACCGCCGGGCCGTTCGGCGCAGCTGCGGCGGCGGGATCGGTGTTGGGGCTGGATGAAGCGCAATTGGTCGCCGCGCTCAGCAATGCCGGATCGACCACCGGCGGGCTGTGGCAGATGCTGCACGAAGCCGGGATGACCAAGCAGTGGCACGTCGCCATGGCGGGCAACAATGGCTACTTCGCCGCCTATATGGCCTCACGTGGATTGACTGGCACGGCCTCCGTGCTGGAAGGGCCGCAGGGGCTCTACGCGGCAACCTGCGGTGAGCCCAAGCCGCTGGAACTGGGCGAGGGCTGGCGGATCCACGAAGTCAGCTTCAAGCCATGGGCGGCCTGCCGCCATGCCCACCCGGTGATCGACTGCGCGCTGGAATTGCGGGCACGGGGAGAACTCACCGCGCCGTTTCGGGTCGAGACCTATGCCGATGCCATCGCCTTCTGCGACCGGCCCAACCCGGTGACCGAGGTCGATGCCAAGTTCAGCCTGCAGCACGCCGTGGCGGTGATCGCTAGCGGGCGAGAGGCGCGGCCTGAAGACTTTACGCCGGAGGCGATTGCTGAACTGGCACCACTGCGGGCGCAGGTTTCGGTTTCGGAAGATACTGCAATTACAGCGCGATACCCGGCACACTTCGGTGCACGTGTTAATGGTGTGGAGCTGATCGATACCCGCGGCGATCCTGAGCGTCCGGTCGATGAGGCGGTGATCAAGCAGAAGATGCACACGCTCGCCGGCTGGGGCGGGCTGCCACCGGAAGAAGCCGAACGCGCCTGTGCGCTGGCGCTCGAAGGCGATGAAGCGGCGGAAATCACCGACTTGCTTGAGGACTGGCTGGGATGAGCGCGACCGGCGAACTCCTCGCCTTTGCCGGGGCAGCGCACCAGCTGCCTGAGGCTGTCCGCGCCGATGCGGTCCGGCTGTTGGGCGACACGTTGGCGGTCGGTGCGGCTGGGGTGAGCGCGCCGGGCTCAGACGCGATCCTCACTGCGGCGCGGGCCATGGGCAATGATGCCGAGGCCCGCCTGATCGGCACAGCCGAACGCCTGCCCGCACCGGGCGCGGCATTCGTCAACGGCTATCGCATTCACTGCCTGGAATGGGATGCGGTCCACGAACCGGCCGTGGTTCATGCTATGAGTGTCGTGACCGCTGCACTCGGCGCCGCCATTGACCGCAAGGGTGGCTGCGATCCCGAGGATGTGCTGGTGGCGCTCGCCATCGGTGTTGATGTCGCTTCGGGCCTTGGCATTGCGGCGGACTCGGCGCTCAGCTTTTTCCGCCCGGCCACAGCCGGCGTAATCGGCGCAGCGCTGGCCGTAGCGCGGATTGATGGCGCGCCGCTGGAGCATGCGCTGGGTCTCGCCTATTCGAGCGCGGCGGGGACGATGCAAGCGCACGTCGAAGGCTCGATGACCCTGCCGTTCCAGGTCGCCAATGCCGCCCGCGCGGCGGTGACAGCCAGCGACCTGGCCAAGGCCGGCTTTACCGCGCCGCTTGATCCGCTGGAGGGGCCGTTCGGGTATTTCAAGCTGATCGATCAGGGCGACCTGTCACGCTACACCCGCGACCTGGGCCAGGTCTGGCGGATTGCCGAGATCAGCACCAAGCCGTTCCCTTCCGGCCGCGCCAGCCATGCGGCGCTTGGGGCCTTGCAGGCCTTGGCAGGGCAGGGCGTCGAGCGGATCGAACTCGCCTGCCCGCCGCTGATTCACGGCCTGGTCGGGCGGCCTTACAAGCCTGACATGACGCCTGCTTATGCGCGGCTCTGCCTGCCGTTCCTGGCGGCACTGATGCTGACTGACGGGCGGATCGACCCGCGCCGCTTCACGGCGGAAAACTTCGCCGATCCGGCGCTCGCGGCGCTAGCCGGCAAGGTCGCGCTGGTGGCGGACGGCAACGCCGATCCCAACGCCCTGTTCCCGCAGGAGCTGCGCGTCACGGCGGGCGGCACCACGCAGACCATCGCCGTGCCGCACACGCTGGGCAGCCCCGATGCACCGCTCTCGCCTGACCAAAGGCAGGCCAAGCTCGATTTCGCCCGCGAGCTCGCACCCGCTGGGCACGACCCACGCCTGTTTTCCGATCCCCTGACCTATTTCACGGACCCGACATGAGCTTCCCGACCTACTTTGAAGCCTTCGACATCAAGCAAATGCTGGCCGATTACCCGGTCGGGGATGCCTTTACCGCGCGCTATCGCAATATCAGCCGCGACGAGATCTTCGCGATCCAGGATGCCCAGTTCCGGCGGCTGATGCAGCGCGGCTGGCAGATCCCGTTCTACCAGCGCCTGTGGGGCGCGCAGGGGATCGAGCCGGGCGACATCACCGGGCTGGCCGACATCACCAAGCTGCCGGTCTATGACAAGACCGACCTGATGGCCTCAGTCAACGCGCACCCGCCCTATGGCGATTTCGACGGGCGGGGTTCCGATCCGGTAGTGTTCCACACCACCAGCGGCACCACTGGCCGCCCGCAGCCGCTGATGTTCGGGCCCAAGGGGCGCGAGGTGACCAACCTGCTGGTCGGGCGGATGTACCGCTGGATGGGGCTGAAGCCAGAGGACGTGGTCCATTCGGTCTATGGTCACGGCATGATCAACGGCGGGCACTATATCCGCGAGGCCGTGACCCACTTCACCAACTCGCTGTTCCTTTCGGCCGGGACGGGGATCGAAACCCGCTCGGTCAACCAGGTGAACCTGCTGGCGGACTTTGGCGTGACGGTGATGGTTGGCTTCGTCGATTACATCAGGAAGCTGGCCGAAGTGGCTGAAGCAGAGCAGCTTTTTGACCGGATCAAGCTGCGCATGATCATCGGCCACCTGGGTACCGAAGACCGTGCAGCGACCGAAGCGGCCTGGCACGGCGCCAAGGCCTATGACTGGTACGGGGTGGGCGATACCGGCTCGATCGCCGGCGAAGGACCGGACCGCGACGGCCTCTATGTCTGGGAAGATGCGCAGTACCTCGAACTGCTCGATATCGAGAGCGGCACGCCGGTGGCCAGGGGCGAGACTGGCGACATGGTCGTCACCTGCCTGTTCAAGGACGACATCGCCCCCTGCATCCGCTTCAACACCCACGATATCACGCATGAGCTGGATGGGCGGGGCGAACTGGGCTTCAAGCGGATTGCCGGGTTCAAGGGCCGCAGCGACAACATGGTCAAGCTGCGCGGCATCAATCTGTTCCCCCACGCCATCGCCGCGCTGATCGAGAACCGGCCCGACCTGACCGGCGAATATGTCTGCCACCTGCGCCGCGATGCCGCGACCCAGCGCGATGACATGGTGGTGACGATCGAAAGCCGCGGCGGCAGCGATGCCGGCGAACTGGCCGAAGTCCTGCGGCGGGGCCTGGGCGTCGAAGTGGCGGTCCAGCTCTGCGCGCCGGGCGGAACGGCCGCCGCAACCCAGATCGACACCCGCCAGAAACCGATCCGCCTGATCGACGAGCGCGGTGTGTGATGCACGACCGCTGGGGCGCCTTCGTCGATCTCGATCCTGACGCCCATGGCGGCGAGGGGCCGCTCGCGGGGCTGACCGTGGGGGTGAAGTCCAACATCATGGTCAAGGGCCTGCCCTGGACCGGCGGAATGGGCCTCTATCGTGACCGCATTGCCAGCCGCGATGCAGAAGTGGTCACCAAGCTGCGCACCGCCGGGGCAGCAATCCTGGGCACGGTCAACATGCACGAGGCGGCGCTGGGAGCGCATACCGATAATGCCTTCTATGGCCGCACGCATAACCCGCACCGCCATGACCACACGCCCGGTGGTTCGTCGGGCGGCAGCGGTGCGGCGGTGGCGGCCGGGTTGTGCGATCTGGCGCTCGGCACCGATACGATGGGTTCGGTCCGGATCCCGGCGGCCTATTGCGGGGTCTATGGCCTGAAGCCGACCGAGGGCGCGGTGAGCAGCGATGGGCTGGCCTTTCTGGAGCCGGCGCTCGACTGCATCGGACCGCTCGCCGCCAGCCTCGATGTGCTGGAACCGGCCTGGCCGATCCTGGCGAGCGATCCGGGCCATGCGGTCACGTTCACCCGCGCCTTCGTGCTGGGTCGCCAAGGCGAAGTTGAGGTTCAGCCAGCTGTCACGGCCGGCTTCGAAGCCGCGCTGCGCGCCTTGCCGCTGACGCCCACAACGCTGAACCTGCCCGACAGCCTGACCGACATCCGGATGGCCGGCCTGGTCAGCGCCGGGCAGTGGCTGATCGCCGATCTTGGCTCCGAATACCGCGAAGACAATCCCGGCCTGTCCGACGAACTCAAGTTCATCCTCAAGATCACTGCCGGGATGGAGCAGCGCCCCGAAGTGCTGGCCCGCACCCGCACGACCTTGCGTGAAGCGCTGGGCAGCGACGGCGTGCTGATCATGCCGACCGCCCCGCAAGTGGCCTTTCCCCACGGCACCCGCGCCCCGTCCAACCAGGCTGACTTTACCTGCCTGGCCAACGTCGCCGGGCTGCCCGCGCTGGCGCTGCCGTCAGGGTGGAGCGAGGATGGCCTGCCGGTCAGCGTCCAGCTGGTCGGTCCGCCGGGCAGTGAGCCGGGGCTGATCGCGCTGGCCCGCCAGCTAGATAACCAGTTGCAAGCTTACCGCCGTCCGCCAAACATCGACATCTGAAGGGAGAGGAACCATGCGCATCGTCTGCCTGTTCAACCTGAAGGAAGGCGCCAGCCGCGAAGCCTATGAGGCCTGGGCGCGCGGCACCGACATTCCCGGCGTCAATGCGCTGGGCTCTGTGCGCGGCTTCACCGTCCACCGCGCCACCGGCCTGTTCGGTTCGGATGCCAAGCCGCCCTACGACTATATCGAGGTGATCGACATTCACGGCATGGATGCTTTTGTGGCCGATGTCTCCGATCCCGAATTTCAGAAGGTCGCCGCCGGGTTTGGCGAGTTCACCGACAACCCCTGCTTCATCCTGACCGAGGACCTCTGAAAATGGGCCGGTTCGCGGGCAAGACCATCGTCGTCACCGGCTCGGGCAAGGAAAAGGGCCTTGGCCAGGGCATCCTGCGCCGCTTTGCCGATGAAGGCGCGAACTGCGTCGTCTCGGACGTGCGGATCGATGCCGAGGCCGAAGGCGTTGCCGAAGACCTGCGCGCCCGCGGGGTGAAGGTCGCGACGATTGCCTGCGACGTGTCCGATCCGGCCCAGTGCCAGGCGCTGGTTGATCAGGCGGTCGCGGCGCTGGGTTCGGTCGATGTTTTCGTCAACAATGCCGGGATCGGGTTCATGATGAAGCCGATGCTGGAGGTTGACCCGAAGGACTGGGCCACCGTGATCGCGGTCAACCTCTCAGGCGCGTTCTATTGCACCCAGGCGGCGGCCAAGGCGATGATCGCCGCTGGTAAGGGCGGGCGGATCATCAACATCGCCAGCCAGGCGGCCAAGACCGGCTTCCCGCACCTGCCGGCCTATGTCAGCTCCAAGCACGGCATGGTCGGCCTGACCCGCGCGACGGCCGTGGAGCTGGGTGCGCATGGGATCACCGTCAACGCGGTCTGCCCGAACCATGTCACCACCGGCCTTGGCGCGCAGCAGAACGAGTATTTCTCCAAGCTGCTCGGGTTCGACACGGTCGAGGCCTATCTCAAGAACATGGCCGCCAAGAACCCGATGGGCCGCCCGGGGCTGCCCAGCGATACGGCCGCCGCCTGCGCCTGGCTCGCCAGCGACGACGCCTTTTACGTCACCGGCGAGGCGCTCAACGTCTCGGGCGGCGAGGAGATGCATTGATGCGTGAGGAACGGATGGACCTGCCCGGCGGCGCGAAGATGGCGCTGTCGGTCGTGGTCAATGTCGAGGAAGGCAGCGAGCAGACGATTGCCCGCGGCGACAAGGGGATGGAGCCGGTCGACGAGTTGGGCATCTTCATCAAGGCCCCGATCCGCAAATATGCGAACGAGAGCAATTACCTTTACGGGATCAAGGCCGGTGCGCCGCGCGTGGTCAAGCTGTTGAAAGCTTTCGATATCATGGCAAGCTGGACGGTTGCCGCCCTGTCGCTCGAGAACCATCCGGAGATTGCCGAGGCCATCGTCGAGCTGGGCCACGAGCCGGTCAGCCACGGCTGGCGCTGGGTCCACCAGTTCCGCCTGAACGAGGATCAGGAGCGCGAGTTCATCCGTAAGGCGGTGGCGAGCATTGAGCAGACCTGCGGCGTACGGCCCTATGGCTGGCTGTCGCGCTATATGCTGACCGACAACACCCGCCGCTTGCTGATCGAGGAGGGCTTCTCCTATCACATGGACGATTACAGCGGCGACGTGCCGTTCTGGGATCGCGAGACGGTACCGGAGAGGCCGATGGTGATCGTGCCTTACCAGCTCGACAACAATGACATGAAGATGTGGACCGATCCCGCCATGACCCCGGAGCAGTGGTTGGCCTATGCGATCCGCAACTTCGATCAGGTTTACCGCGAAGGACTGGAAGGCAATCCCAAGATGATGAGCCTGGGGCTCCATCTGCGGATCATCGGCCGGCCGGGGCGGATCTGGGCGCTGGAGGAGTTCTTCCGCCACGTCCGCCAGCACGACGGGGTCTGGGTGACGACGCGCAGGGCGATTGCCGATCACTTTGCCCAGACGGTGCCGGCATGACGCTGCGCCTGACCACTGGCGAACATGTCGCCCGGCTGTTCATCGACCGGGCGGACAAGCGCAACGCCTTTAACCAGGCAATGTGGGAGCAGCTTCCCGAACTGCTGTTGCAGGCCATGGCCGATCCGGCAGTGCGGGTGCTGACGATCGAATCCGCCCATCCCGGCGTGTTCTGCGCCGGGGCGGACATTGCCGAACTCCTCGCCAACAAGGACGATGCCCAGTGGCGCGCGGCCAACCAGGCCGCGATCAATCGCGCCCAGCACGTGCTCGCGCGGGCCGAAAAGCCGGTGATCGCCTATATTGATGGCGATTGTGTCGGCGGCGGCTGCGGTATTGCCCTGGCGGCCGACATCCGCGTCGCCACCCCGCGCGCACGGCTGGGGATCACCCCGGCCAAGCTGGGGCTGGTCTATCCGCTGCATGACACCAAGCTGCTGGTCGATCTGGTCGGGCCGGGGCAGGCCAAGCGGATGCTCTATACCGGCATGCTGCTCGATGCGCATGAAGCGTTGCGGATTGGGCTGGTGGATGAAATCGCCGCTAGCCCCGGCCATCTCGAAGACGTGATCGCGGCCAATTCGCTTCATTCGACCAGCGGCATGAAGCGCTTTGTCCGCCGCGTGCTCGATGGCCAGTCCGACGACGATGCGGAGACGCTGGAAGTGTTCGCGCAGGCCTTCACTGGGCCGGACTTCCTCGAAGGGACCAGCGCCTTCGTCGCTAAGCGCAAGCCGGAGTTCAAGTGATGGCCATTCCCCACGGAACGATCATGGGCGGGCTCTCGGTGGTGCCGGACCTGGCCGCTGCGCTGGCCGATTACCAGGGTGTGCTGAAGCTTGATCTGGTTCACGAAGGCCCGCTGCCGGAGGACCTCGCGGCCAGCTGGGGCTGTCCGGCCAGCGCCGGCGCGCGCCATGCCGTGCTGCGGCCCAAAAGCGGCAACCCGTGCTGGTTCCGGCTGGTCGAGCAGCCCGACCATCCCGAATTCAAGCCCACGACCACCTTCGGCTGGGGCGCGTTCGAGTGCACGGTCGAAGACGTGTTCGGCTGGCCCGACCGGCTCAAGGGCAGCGGCTTCACCATCGTTGGCGAACCGCGCGAACTGCCGGGAATGGACGCCTTTATCCCGATGCAGGTGCTCGGTACCGGGCGCGAGATGGTTTACCTGAACCAGGTCTTCAATGACATGGCGAACGTTGACCTGCCGCGCGCCCAATCGATCACCGATCGGATCTTTATCGTCATCCTCGGCACGCCGAGCCGGGCGGAGTCTTGCCGCTGGTACCAGGCGCGGCTGGGGCTGGAGCCGGTCGACACCTTTGAACTGCCCTATGCCATGATCAACGACGCCTTCGGGCTGCCGGCGGACTACATTTCGGCGCTGACCATGGTTCAGGCCGGACGGATGCCGATTGTCGAGGTGGATGATTATCCTGAGCAGGCGCGGCCACGCGCCCGTCATGCAGGGATGCTGCCGCCGGGCAATGCGCTGGTGACACTGGCGATGCGCGATCTGGATGCCTGCCGGGTGGACTGGATCACACCGCCGGTCGTGCGCGATGGTGCGCTTTACGAAGGCCGCCGCGCGGGCACTTGCCTGGGCTATGCCGGCGAACTGATCGAACTGGTGGAGGTGGGATAATGGCGCTCTATTGCATTCACGCGATTGATGGACCGGAGGGTGCAGAAATCCGGCCGCGGCTGATCGGCGCGCACCTTGCCCATGTCGAGGCCAATATCGATCGCTACTTCGTCGCCGGTCCGCTCAAGAATGCAGGCGGGCAGACGATCGGTTCGATGCTGGTGGTCGAGGCCGCCAGCGAGGACGATGCGCGCGCCTTCCTCGATCAGGATCCCTATGCCGGGGCCGGGCTGTGGAGCCAGATCCACATTGCGGCCTTTGCCGCCGTCGCGGGCACCAGCGTGGGCGGGGCGGCCTGGAAGAACTGACCGCCCCGTTTTAGCCCTTACTTGACGCCCATTTCCTTCAGCAGGTTATCGGCGCCATCGACCTTGTCCATGACCCACAGCATGTAGCGGTGGTCGACATGGATGGTGCGGTTGATCGCCGGGTTGAAGCGCCAGTCCGAGATGACCCCGTCAAGCGTGCCGTCAAAGGCAAGGCCAACCAGCTCGCCCTTGGCGTTGAGCGTGGCTGAGCCCGAGTTGCCGCCAGTGATGTCGACCGTGGTCAGGTAATTGACCGGCAGCGTGCCGAGTTCGGGCGCGGTATAGCTGCCATAGTCCTTGGCCTTGACCAGTTCGACAGCCTTGTCCGGCGCGTCGAACTCGCCCTTGCCGGTGTGCTTGGCGGCCATGCCTTCGGCGGTGGTGAAGGCGCTCCAGGCCACCCCATCCTGCTTGCGGCCGGTGACCTTGCCCCAGGTAATGCGGAGCGAGGAGTTGGCATCGGGATAGACCGGCTTGCCCTGTTCGCGGGTGAAGGCCATCCGCCCGGCCATGACCGTGCGCTGCGCCTCGTTCAGCTTGCCGCCCTCGTCCTTTTCCTCGTCGAGCCGCTTCTGGCTCCAGGGATAGGCGGCAACCGCCAGCTGAATGAACGGATCGCTCGAGGCTTCGAACTCAGCCGCCGGCTTGTCGAGCCAGGCCAGGCGGGTGGCGGTGTCGGCCAGCTTGGTCTCGCCATAGAGCTTGTCGAGGCCGATCGTATCGAGCTTGGCCAGCATGGCATCGTTGCGTTCACCGGCCGGAACCGCACGGTAATGGGTCAGCGCCCATTCCATGATCTGGCGATCGACGCCTGCGTCAAACCGGCGCTCGATCTGCTTCAGGCCTTCGCTGCGCGGGGTGCGGTCACGGTCCTGGAAGCCGGTTTCGCGCAGGGCGTCGGGCTTCTCGCGCTCCTTGGCCCAGCGGTAGAGCGTGGTCGCGGCTGACAGCAGCTGCGCGCGGCCAAGCTGGCCCATGCGGATGTCGTTCACCGCGCGCTTGTCCTGCGCGGCGAGGAGGGCGTCGAGCTTGGCGAGCGCCGGGCCATAGGTGGCCTGGCGCTTGGCATCGGCGGCAACCCAGGCGCGGAAGGCCTTGTCTTCTTCGTCCTTCGCCTCGATCAGCCGGATCGCATCAGCCCCGGCCATCTGGCCCAACAGGTTCTTCTTGGTGTTGTCCGCGCCCTTGACGCTGTTCGCATACTTGATCTCGGCCGCCGGGTTGCCCGCGGTCAGCTTGTTGACCAGGTCCGAATAGTCCGACAGCAGCTTCTGGTTGAGCGGATAGCGATCGGCGAAGACCGACTTGGTCTCGCTCGCCATGCGCCAGCGGTTGGTGTTACCGGGGAAGCCCGCCAGCATCACGAAATCGCCGTCCTTCAGTCCGTCCTTGGCGATCTTCAACCAGGACTTGGGCTGATAGGGCACGTTGTCCTTCGAATAGGTGGCCGAGCTGCCATCCGGGCCGACATAGGCGCGGTAAAAGCCGAAATCGCCGGTGTGGCGCGGCCACTGCCAGTTGTCAGTCTCACCGCCGAAATTGCCGATCCCGCCGGCCGGGGCATAGACCAGGCGGACGTCCTTGATCTCAAGCTGCTGCTGCAGGAAATAGCGCTCCCCGCCGAAATAGCTGCGCACATCGCAGCGGCGGTTGGGCTGCTTTTCGCAGGCGGCGATCAGCGCCTTGCGGTTGGCATCCATCCGGTCATAGCGCTGGCGCCCGGTCATCTTGGGCTTCAGGCCCTTGAGCATGTCGGTGGTTACGTTGCGGAGATCTTCAATGACGTAGATCCGGGTGCCGGGCGCGGCAGGCAGTTCGGCGCTCTTGTCCTTGGCCAGGAAGCCGTCGGTCAGGTAATCCTGGCCGGGCTTCGAATTGTACTGGATCGAGCCATAGACGCAGTGGTGGTTCGAAACGACCAGCCCCTGCGGCGAAACGAACGAGGCCGAGCAGCCGCCCAGCGAGACGATCGCGTTCATCGGCGCCTTGGTCAGGTCAGCCAGCTGTTCGGGCGGCACCTGCGCGCCGGCTTCCTTCATCTGGGCGGCCACTTCGGCCATCTGGCTGGGCAGCCACATGCCTTCATCGGCGGCGGCCGGAGCGGCCAGGGCCAATACCGATACGACAGCGGCAATCATGCGAAACGTCATTCAGCTCTCCACGTCAGTTCTTGCGCGCACCGGAATCACCCGGCTGCGAATGGAGCGCGCCAAAGCGCAACTTCGCGCGCGCCGCAAGCCGGATCATGGGGCAGGGTGGTCAGGGAGCCGGGTCGGGCTTCACATCCGGCGTGGTGTTGTCCATGTCGCGCCACAACAGCCAGCCCTTGCCCGCGCGCTTGTAGATCAGCATCGAGCGGCCGGCGGTGCGGATCGCGGGTTTGCCGGGAAGCTGCGCGGTCATCCAGTACTTGGCGACCAGCACGCCCAGCTTGCCCTCGATCGCGATGTGCTCGGGCTCGAAGCGGAAGGCGACGGTGGCGCCCTGGTCCTTGAACCGGCGCAGGTAGGCGATGATCGCGTCGGCGCCCTTGGCGACCGGGGCCTTGTCGGTCATCAGCCAGGCATCATCGGTGTAGAGCTTGCGCAGGGCCGCCCAGTCTCCGGCACCATAGGCCGCGTTCCACAGGTCACCCTGCGCGGCAATCTCCGCCTTCTGGTCACGCGCGAGGGCGGCGGACGGCAGCAGTGCCAGCACAAGGGCAAGCAGTAGGGTTCGGATCATCGCAAGGCTCCTTCGGGACTGGACGGCCAGCATTGCAAAGATGTCCGGACAAATCCATAGTCCTTGGCAGCCAAAGGACCTGTCATGCGCTTTACCGTGATTGCCGCCGCCTTGCTGGCAGCTATGCCTGTGGCGGCTGAAACACCGCAGCCCGATGCGCGGATGATCATCGTCGAAGCCGCAGAAGTGGCCGGGGGTGAGACCTGGCTCAGCCCGGCGACGTTGCGGCTGGAAGGGCGGGCGGAGTTCTATGCGCCCAATCAGCCCGGCGTGGTTCGCCGCGCCGAAAGCTATGTGATGTGGCGGGTGCTCGATCCGAACCGCACCGTGGCCCACGGGCCGGAAGGCAAGGTGCGGATCACCGCGCGCTCGGGCGGCAAGCTGCTGTTCGATGTCGGCTATGACGGCGAGACGACCTGGAACGAGAAGGGCGTGGTGCGCAAGGCCGAGGCCGATGCCTATTGGGCCGCCAATTTCGGCTTCGGGATCATTCGCATGGCGCTGAAGCAAGGCTTCAAGCTGGAGCGCGCGCCGGACCGGACGGTCGATGGCCACGCGCTCGACATGGTGCGGATTGTCGATCCGTCCGGCCAGGCCACATTGTTCGGGATCGACGCCAAGAGCCGCTACATCCGCTACATGGGCTTTACCACCCCGCGCGGCTGGCACGAGCGGGTCTATGACGACTTCGTGTTCTTCCACAGCCCGCGCTGGCTGCAAGCGCGCAGCGTCACGCTGTTCTACAACGGGGTGCGGCAGAACACGGTCTACTGGGACAAGGCCGTGGTCGGCCAGCCGATCGATCCCGCCACCTTTGCCATGCCTGCCAGCTATGGAGCCAAGCCATGACCGCCTGGATGATCGTTACTGCCCGGATCCACGACCGCGAGAAGTTCATCAGCGGCTATGGGCCAGCGGCGGCCAAGCTGATCGGCCAGTTCGGGGGCAAGTACATCGTCCGCGCGCCCGGCGCCGAAGTGCTGGAGGGCGAGGGCTGGCCCGGTGCCTCGGTGGTAATCTCCGAGTGGCCCGACAAGCCCGCGATCATGGCCTTCTGGAACTCGCCCGAATATGCCGAGGTGAAGAAGCTGCGCGAGGGACTGGCCGATGTCTCGATCCAGGTGATCGAGCAACCGGGCTAGAGCAACAGCACCGCAAAACCCAGGGCAGTGGCGAAGCTGGCCAGGGTGGCGGTGATCACCGGGATCGTCGCGCGCCAGCCCATTTCGAGCAGCAGATCCATTCGGCTGCGCATCGCGGTGGCGGTCACGGCAAGCAGCAGCAGGCCCTTGGAGGCGATCAGCGCATAGTGGCTGATCACCTGCGGCACGGTCACCACGCTGTTGAGCACGACCGTAGCCAGGAAGGCAGTGATGAACCAGGGCAGCGCCAGGCGCTTCCACACCGGCTGGGCCGCG